>NZ_CP017015.1:663273-994909 GCF_001715535.1 Spiroplasma helicoides | reverse complement strand
TTAACATATATGGAACAAATAATAATGTTTAATATTAAGTGAACTAAATTCATTAATGCTAAAACAAAATAGTTTGTAAAAAATAAACTAGATTTAGTCATATGAGTTAATAAAAAAATTTGATATTTTTTTCTTTTAAGGTTTTTAAAAAATAAATAATAAGATTGGACAGACATCATTACGAATGTAATAATCATATTTGTTGTCAATACATTGTGATAAACAAAATCATATGCATCTTGTTCATCTATGCTCATTGATAGAGCTGAAACAATAGTTAAACAAGCGAAAAAAGTTGTAACTAAAAATAATAGTCAGTATTTTTTTATTTGAAAAAATACTAAATACAGAAAATTGAATTTTTGTTTCTTAAACATTTGATCACCTCTTAATTTTTTAAATGTAATTTTTATAAAAAATTAAGATATGTAGTCATCCTCATTAGCTAATTTTTCAATTTTTATTAGTTTGTAACGTTTATAAATATAATTCATATGTGCCAAAATCTTGAGTTTTTTAAATAAGATTACTAAATTTTGGGGTTTAAATATTATAAAAAGTTTTTTTGATATATTTTTAAGTTTTATAAATCATTTTTTAAAACTGAAATTTAAGTAATTAAAAACAACTATAATTGCAATTAATGTGATGATAACAAAAATTATTAGTAAAATGTAATTTGTAGCTTCAATTCCAAAATCTAAGACTTGTGAAAGAATGTTTTTTAGAATCAAGAAAAAATATAGAATAAAAAGATATCAGCCAGTAATTATTAAACAATAAGAAACAAACTTTGGTAATGTTAGTGCTGTTGTTTCTTTATCTTGATAATTAAAGACTTTTGACACAATATTATTTTTATAATCTATTTGTTTAAATACAAATATAAGGGTATACAAATCCAAAGCCATAATAAGCGAAGTTAGTATTTTATCAAAAAAACTTGCATCGCCTAAAACATAAAAAATCATGATTGCTAAAAAGCAATAACATAACAGTTTAGTTTTCAATTTTTTTGGTTTAATAAAACTCATACAATCACCTTTCGCTTTTAAAGATTATATAACATTTATTTTGTGCAAAAATTTAAAGTTATTTTTTAAAAGTTGTTTTAAAAAATAAAAAATACTTTTATAAGTAATAAATTGTTTAAAAATAATTTAGATTAAAAAATGAGTCTAGAATAAGACTCATTTTTTAAAAAATATGTTTTAAATTTAGAAGTTGAATAATTAAACACTTTATTTATATATTATTTTGTAGTGTATTTAAATGTTAGAGTTCCCTTTACTAAAAAACCATCAGCAAAATTTTCTTTCCCTGATTTAACTGTCAATGTTATTTTAGTACTTGCACTATCAATATTTATATCAAATATTGTATCAAATTTTCTTAAAAAGTCTGATGAAGATACAGTTCCGGCTCCAATATAGTTATCTTCATCTTCTGGTTGACTATCAAAGATAAAATACATATCTCCCATTGGATCTTCAAAACCATCTAAATAAGGTCCCACTCAATATTCCGAAAATTGATTTTTAGTGTCAGTTAAAGAATCAAATAATTCTTTATACAAAGTAGCTCCTTTGTTTGTTGAAGTTATAGTAACACTTGGCTCAATTTTAGATGACATTTTTGATAAATCTCAATCAACTCTATCGCTAGACTCTTTTTCTTGAATTGTAAATGATACATTTACTCCGTTTTTACCTGCAGAATAGTCTGAATTAAAAACAGTTTTAATAACAGCGCTAGTTTTTTGAACATTTGTTACTCCAAATTGATTTTTTAAGTTTTTATCATTTATATTATTTTTGCTTAAAAAGGCTTCTAATATAGCTTTACCTATCATATAAGCACTATTATCAACAGGTGCAATTTCACCTAAGTTTGTTTCTTTGATTAAATCACTTGCTGATTTTTGTTTTTTAAGTTTGATATTTCCTTCTCCTCTAATATGCACTCCATCTAGCGAATTTTCTTTACCAGCTTTTGCACTTAATTTGATTGAATTAATAACTGTATTACCAGATGTATCACTTACTTTATTTCCATCAGCATCTAAAAATTCTATATTAGAAACTGTTTGTATTTGATCAAATGTAATTGATATTCCTAGCATGGCAGCTTTCTCAAGTAAAGGCACTACAAAACTTTGAAAACCTGTCATAATTGATTGTTGGTCATATCCAGGAACCATTAAGAAACCAACATTAAGTTTGTTTGGTCTTGCGGCGCTTCCTAACCCTTTATCATTGATAACATCTTCTAATGTTGACACGTTAAAACTTACTCTAAAATTAAATGTAACTTTTGCAGTACCAGTAAATTTAGTTGATGTATGACTAGCTTTGATATTCGCTTCTTTTTTTGTAGGAATTCCTACAAACTCTATATCATCGTCAATTAATCCATAACCTGAATTTTTACTATTTATAGCAGTTACAATTTCAGCTAGTGTAACAAATGTATCTAAATCTTTGGTTCCGATAATATCACCCAACTCTTTGACTTTAATATTATTCAGACTTTGTTGTGCTACTTTTTTATATGTATATTTAACATCAACACTTCCGCTAAATTTTTTAGAATCACTTTTTGCTTTAATTTTTGCAGCAGCAGTTGTTGGTGTTCCATCAAGTTCTACATCGGCATTGGTAGCTTTTAAATCAGAGTTTTTAGAATTTAAAACAGACAAAATATCTTCAAGATTTGGAGCATCACCAACTCCGGTTATTTCTCCTAAATCCTTATTTGTAATTGTTCCTAAATCTTTGATTGTATTGGCTACTTTTTTATATGTATATTTAACATCAACACTTCCGCTAAATTTTTTAGAATCACTTTTTGCTTTAATTTTTGCAGCAGTAGTTGTTGGTGTTCCATCAAGTTCTACATCAGCATCAGTCGCTTTTAAATCAGAGTTTTTAGAATTTAACATATATAAAATATCTGAAAGATTTGGAGCATCACCAACCCCAGTTATTTCTCCTAAATCCTTATTTGTAATTGTTTCTAAATCTTTTTTTTCTACATCATTGTTACTTTCGTTTAGATTATCTTTTTTACATGCAACAGCAAAAGAACTACTTGATGCAACTAATCCAGTTGCAGCTAGTAAGCTTAATAATTTTTTCATTTCTTTTTTCTCCTTTTTTAATATATTTTTTTAAATAAAAACTATACTAAAAAAAGAGGTGGGCAGGTCGCCTTCTTGTTATCTCGATTTATATCATTAAGAATTTTAAAAACTTTTTGGCTAGTTTCCAATTTAAAAGTAAAAAAAACAGACATTAAAATAGATTCAAATCAAGTCAATTTGAATTCATATTTTCTTTGCTCATCGATGTAAAATTGATCCAATAAAATGTTCAAGTACTCTATTTCAAATGAGCTATTAACTAAAATGATTTTATGAATTTTACATAAAAATAATGTCGCAATTATTATTGAAAAAGTTGTTAGATTTAAAAGTAAAATTATTGTTACTAATAGACAAATTGATACAAATAAATCGAAGTTTCTATCAATATTGTAGATAACAAAAAAATCAGATAATTTTATCAACAAAATTGGACTTGATATTAATAAGTAACTTTTTAGCAAACTTAGGTTTTCATAGATAAGAGTTGAAACTTTAAAGTTATTAAAAGAACTTGTTTTATATTTATTAAGAGTTTTTACTAATTTAGAAAATTTTCAAAATACAAATGAACTATATAATACAACAAAACTAATTAACACAATATTATTTAAGTGTTCAATTATATTTAAAATATTTGCAACATTAATGTTTATCTCAAAAACGACATTTAAAAAATATATTACAACTAGTGATAATAGTATAGAAAATAAAATTCTTTTTTTATTCACAGATTTTTTCATATATTTCCTTTTTTTTTAATTATAATGACTTTTTATAAAAAAGTGTTAAAAAGTTAAAATTAAATAAACAGTCCTAAAGGCACAAATGTTACAACTAATAATATTGTAAAACTAAGTAAAGAAATATTAAGATTTTTAGTAGTTTTTTGGTTTGTAACATCACCAAGAATTGGTAAAAACGTGTTTTTGCTATAAGTATAAGAAATAATTGACAATCCAGTTAAACATAAAAAAGCTCAATTCAAATATTTGTTATTTATTCTTACATATCTTGTTATTACTAAATAAATTCAGCCAAAAAATGTTGGAATAATCAATATACAGTTGATTATAACTAGCAGAAATTCACAATAAAATCTTGAAGCATCACTTATTGGAGAACCATTTTTAATTGTTTTAGCAAAAAAGTTAACTTTGTAAGTTACGTCATTAAAGCTCAAAATTGCAAAATTGATAAATAAAAAGATATTTAAAGTTAGTAGGGCATTATCAATAAAGTTCAAGATTTCATATGATCTTTTACAATAAACTTTTTTATATTTTCAATATAAATATTCTCAATAAATTGTTAAGAAAAATAACATGTTATGTAGTCAAAAAACATATCTTAATTTTTCTGGTGCATATCCCCTTAACATAAAACTAGTAAATCCTATTATAAAAACAATATTTATAAGCATCACATAAAACCTTGCATTATCTGAAATAGTTGAATTATTAAAATTAAAGCTCAAACTATAAGAAATTAAAAAAATTGTAAGGCTCATTATAACCAAAAAATAAGTTAAAAAAATAATAACTGTTAAAACTTCATAGTGATTATTTTTTGTAACCAAACACTGTTTATTCTCCATATACTCACTCCACTTATAAGTCTTATATTTTTTTTGGTTATTTAGTCAATATCTTCTAATAATTAGTATAAAAACTTTTTTAATTTTGTAAAGGATTTTTTAAATAAAAAGAGTTACTAGAATAATTGATATCATTAGATAAACAAGGGGGAAAAAATGAATAAATTACTAAATTTTTTAGCAACAGTTTTAGTCTCTTCGAATGTTTCTTTAACTGTTATTTCATGTAACAAAGAAGATACTACACACACAAATGAACGAGCAAAGTTTGAGCATTTTTATGGTTTGGGTGATAGTTTGAGTGATGCTGGGGGATTTCAAAATATAGCACAAACAATTATAGACAAGCAAAATCCAGGAAATACAACTTATAAAGAAGAATTTGGTGGTAGCTTTAAATCACCATATTTTGAAAATAAGTATCCTTCATTTACAAATGGTATTCCAGCTGTTGAATGAGTTAACAAATACTTAGGGTTTGATGACCCTATGAAACCAGGTGGAGAATTATTGAATCAAGAAGGGGATAAAGGAAGAAATTATGCTGTTGGAGGGGCAAAGGCTTCTGATGATATTAGTTTTACATTTTCAAAAGCAGGTGTAAAAGATGTTCCTATGAAAGTTGATATCATTTCCCAATCAAAAGCATTAATTAGAGATCATACTTTATCAGATAAAGATTTAGTTTTTCTTGAAATAGGTGGGAATGACTTTTTAGAAGGGATTTCTCAAGCGCTTGCATTGTTTAGTCAAGGTATGGATAAAGCGATGAAAGCTTTTAAAAATGTAGCAGACAAAGCAGCAACAAATTTAAATACAGCTCTTACAAATATTTTAGAAACTGGAGCTAATGTTGTTTATATGAACTCACCAGATATGAGATATATTCCAAACTTTTTGGGTGCACAATTAGGTGAAGATGGTGAAGTTACAGACCTTTCAAAGCAAGCGGCAGGCTTAAAAGATATTGTTCACACTGGTTTAGATGATTATTTGTATAATGCAACTTTAAATGTATATAAAAAATTAGATGAAAAATATGCTAACCATATTGCCTTCTATGATTTATATTCAACATTTAGTACCTTAAAAACAGATTATGCAGCTTTATATAAAACAAAATTTAACAAAGAAGTTAATTTAAATAATAACTATGGATGAGATACAGCAAACGGAGAAGATCCAAATGTTGCTGTTCAATCTAATTTTCCTGTAAAAGGACATGAAAATAACTCAATTGATGACTTTTTCTTCATTGATGAAGTTCACCCAACAAGATATGTACATCAATATGCAGGTAAAATGATTTATAACTTAATTCAAGATACTTGATTTGATGGTAAAGATAAAAAAGATTTAACAATTGATGATATTAAATAAAAGAAAAATAGCTCTAAAGAAGGCTATTTTTAATTTTATAATTAAATAATCATTTTTATTTATTCTGCTTTTCCACAAAGCGTTAAGATTCCACCAATTAAAAATAATAATGCTGGTACAAAATAAGCAACTCATGCAAAGAAAATTGCTACAAAACATAAAACACCACAAGCTATTCTTAAACCATTGCTTTTTTTAACCATAGCTACAGAACCTAGAATAATTATTAATAATGGAAATATTAATATTAATACTCCTAGGATTGTGATTGTTGATGTTGTTATTGATGAGCCAAATAACGCCACAATTGTAGAAGTACTTGCAAAAATTATAATTGCTCCTAAGCAACAAATTCCCGCACCCACAAATGCAGTTATTAAACCACCTTTTGCTAATCCGTTCATTTTATCTGAAACCTTTCTACTAACCACAATAGTTACACCTATATTATAAGTGTTTTTTTTAAAAATGAAGAAAAGTTTAAAAATTATTTTTAATTTATTTAAAGCCAATTAATTTTTATTTTCTATTTTTCCACATAATGTTAAAATTCCACCAAGTAATAAAAATATAGCAGGGAAGTAATAAGCAAATCATGCTATAAATACTGCCACTAAACAAACAATACCAAAAGATATTCTTAAAGCCTCAGTTTTTTTAGTTAAAGTAATACTTCCTAAAATTATAATTGTTATTGCAACAATAAATGCAACAACACTAACTGCAATAACAGTTGTTTTATCATAATTTACATTCAAGAATTTATAAAGCACTGTATATATAATTACTTGAACCAGAACACTAAACATAGTGATTGCAGATCCAACTATTCCTACGATGATGCCACCTCTAGCTAATCCATTCATTTTGATAAGTCCTTTCTAATAATATCTAAGCATTTATATTATAAGTGTTTTTTTAAAAAAAAAATAAATATTGTCAATAATAGACTAAACATTTTAGTTTTACATTTTAAAAAAATTTTATATAATAAAAAGTATCAAAATTAGAAGGAGGAAGTATGAAAAAAATATTAGTAAATTTAAATTTAGCTACTATATTTACTATAGCAGCTTACAATACCGTTGCTTGTAATACACAATCAACAGAATCAAATGTTACTGACAAAAATCAACAACCCCCAAATAATGGTAATCAAAAACCACCAACAGCAGAAAGCAATACTGATAAAAGATTTGATATATCAACTATTCCCAATAAAAATTTAGGGAATATTAGTGGTCATAGTGATGCACCAACTCTTGGAGACATATTATCAAAAGTTTTAGAAGTTAACAAAAAAGAGTACTTTACTGTTGATGAAGTAAAATTTTCAAGTGATCCAACAGCAACTCAAGCAAAAATTGAAGCACTCTCAACATCTGTCAAAATTAAAGGTAGTGTTGAATTTACTTACAATTACACAAAAATTCAACCAAGTTTTGATAATGGAGAGATAAATGTTGATGTTAAGGTATTTGAAAAAAGAACATTTAACATTAAAATAAATAACCCAAATACAACAGATGCTTTACAAGCGGTTATTCCAAATGATGATAGAGATGCAAAATGCTTAAAAATTGAATCAGTTGAAAAAATTGATGACAAAGGTAATTACAAAATTACAATTGCTTTACAAAAGTATATTGCAAATGAACAAAATGAAATTGAAAGAATTCATTTTGATGCAAGTATTTTACTAAAATATGCAGGCTTAGAAAAAATAGTTCATGTGGAGTGTCAAAGAGTAAACCTAT
The DNA here is from genome assembly GCF_001715535.1 of Spiroplasma helicoides. Lineage (NCBI taxonomy): Bacteria > Bacillati > Mycoplasmatota > Mollicutes > Entomoplasmatales > Spiroplasmataceae > Spiroplasma > Spiroplasma helicoides. The sequence goes on along the minus strand of NZ_CP017015.1, from coordinate 987,033 downwards.
ACCAAGATATAAGTGATACAGCGATTGTTGATCTAGGTGATTTAAATGGAACTGAAGAACATGAAAATTTAGATATCATTTTAAATGCTTGAAATACTAATGAAAAAACTAAAAAATATCAATTAACAAAAAATGATGTTACTCTTGATTACTATGATCCAGAAGAATATACAAATCCAATATTAATAGCAACTTATAATTATGATTCACCATATACAAACTATATTCAGTTAGTTTTTGATTATACTCAACAAGGTGAATAAAAATAAATTTAAAATATTGAAAAATAATTTAATTTTTTTATAATGAAATTGTTGTTTAGCAACAATGGGAGGGAAATATTATATGAAAAAGTTATTAAGCTTATTAGCAGCAACTGGATTAGTTGCATCAAGTAGTGTAGTTGCAGTTTCATGTAAAACAAATGATCCTGCACAAAAAACTGAGGATACAGGTAAAGATACTAACACAACAACAAAAACCGATTTAAGCAAGTTAACAAATAAAGATTTAGGTTTATTTTCAAGTAGTGAAGAAACACCATCATTAAGTTTAATTGTTGAAAAAATCAATGAAAAAAACGCAAGTTATGGTCTAACAAGTAGTGATGTGGAATTTGATGGTTCTGCAACAGCATCAAAAGCTAAAATCAAAGCAAAAACTGATTCACAAAAATTTACAGGATCTGTAGAAGTTACCTATACATATGATCAAGTAAAGGAATTAACATATGCTGATTCTAAAAAAGAGAGTGATTTAATTGCCTTTTTGAAAGATTCAGAAAAAGTAAAAGTTATTAATGATGCAGGTGATGCAGAAGAAACTTTCACATTATCTAAGGATAATTCATTAGTAAGAGATTACTCAGATTATGATGATCAAGATAAAGAAGATAAAAAATTGTTTGGTAAGTTAGAAGGTGTGCCAATTTTAATCGAAGATAAAGAAAACGTTGTAGATGGCTTTGATATTTTAGGTAATTTAAAATTATTTTTTAATGAAACTAAATCACTAAAAGGTAGTGAAAAAGCAAATGGATCTAATGAAAATCAAAAAATAATTGAGGTTTATTTACCAACAATCAAAGGTAAAAAAGGAGAAAAAGAATTTAGCCTAAATATTATAAAAATTAATGGAGTTTTTGATACATCAAGTCATAAATTGGTTGGAAATCCTGAAAAAGACAAAGTTTTTTCTAAAGTAATAAGAACAGTTTAATTTTATTAAATTTAAATTTTTACAAAAAAGTAATGATTATTTTATAAAAAAAGCATTTTTAAAATATGCTTTTTTTATTTTCAAAGACATAAAAATATTTTAAATTTAGTATTGCAATGGTAAATGTTATATGTGATAATAAATCAGCATGTATATTTTGTGTTTTTAAGGACAACACACTGGTAGGAGTTGTCAACGTGCAAGGAGGACCAAATGGCTCAAGAAAAGATCAAAATCAAAATAAAAGGTTATGACCACATCATTGTTGACCAATCAATTGCTAAAATCATTGAAGCAGCAGCGCCAGCAAAGGTTCGTGGACCAATACCATTACCAACTGAAAAACAAATCATAACAATTTTAAGAGCTACTCACAAATACAAAGACAGTAGAGAGCAGTTCGAAATGAGAACACACAAAAGAATACTTGAAATAATTGATCCAACACCAAAAACAATGGACTCACTAAGAAGAGTACAATTGCCAACAGGTGTAAGTATCGAAATTAAATCTTAGTTATTTAACAAGATATACATGATTATCATTTTAAAAATATTAACGCAGGAGGAAATATCGCATGAAAGGAATCTTAGGACGTAAGTTAGAGATGACACAAGTTTTTAGCGAAAGTGGAAAACTTATCCCTGTAACCGTTATTGCTGTAGAACCAAACAAAGTTTTACAAGTAAAAACAGTTGAAAAAGACGGATATAATGCTTTGAAGTTAGGAACAATTGACAAAAGAGCTAACTTAATTAACAAACCTGATATGGGTAACTTTAAAAAAGCCAACTCAGAACCTAAGCGCTTCGTAAAAGAAATCAGAGATATGAGCGGATACGAAATGGGAGCTGAATTTACAGCAGCCGACGTATTCCAAGCTGGTGAATTTGTCGACGTAACAGGAGTTTCAAAAGGAAAAGGGTTTGCTGGAGGAATTAAACGCCACAACTATTCAAGAGGACCAATGGGTCATGGATCTGGATATCACCGTGGAATTGGTTCAATGGGAGCTATTATCAACAGAATATTCAAGTCAAAAAAAATGGCTGGACATATGGGTCATGAACAAGTGACTATTCAAAATTTAGAAGTTATCAAAGTTGATAGCGAAAGAAACTTAGTTTTAGTTAAAGGATCAGTTCCAGGTCCAAGAAAAGGTTTTGTAATTATTAAACAAAATGTTAAAGGTATTAAAGATACACAAGCTGCATCATTGTTAGTGAGAAACGGATCAAAAGTAGAAGCTGCTCCAGCAAAAGAAGCAGCTCCAACTGAATAATTAATTGGAGGAAAATGACATGAAAGCAAAAGTGCTAGACGTTCAAGGTTCATTAGTAAAAGAAATTAGTCTTAATGACAAAGTTTGAGGAATTGAACCACATCAACAAGCAATTTTTGATACAGTTATTTCACAGCAAGCAGCTTTAAGACAAGGAACAAGAAAAACTAAAACAAGAGCAGAAGTAAGAGGTGGGGGAAGAAAACCTTGAAGACAAAAAGGTACAGGACGTGCCCGTCAAGGATCAATTAGAGCTCCACAATGAAGAGGTGGGGGAATTGCCTTTGGACCTACACCAAACATAAATTACAAAAAAGCAGTTAATAGAAAAGTTAGACAACTAGCTATCAGAAGTGCTTTAAGCTTAAAAGCTAAAGAGGCAAATTTAGTAATATTAGACAAATTCAACTTCGAAAAACCATCAACAAAAGGAATGTTGAGCGTTATGAAAAATGTAGAAATTGATAATCAAAAAACATTAATAGTAACAAGAGAACACGAAGAATTAGTTGTTAAATCAGCAGGAAATATTCCTGGTGTTAAAACATTAGATTTCCAAAAAATGAATGTTTATGACTTATTGAATGCAACTAAATTAGTGGTTACAGAAGAAGCCGTAAAACACATTGAGGAGGTGTATGCCTAATGCATATTACAGAAGTTATTAAAAAACCATTACTATCTGAAAAAACATATGCTGGTCAACAAGACGGAGCATACACATTCATCGTGGATAGAAGAGCCAACAAAACACAAATTAAAAAAACATTTGAAGAAATTTTCCAAGTAAAAGTAGATAAAGTTAGAACTATTAATTATGATGGAAAAGAAAAGAGAATGGGTAAATATGTTGGATTAACAAACAAATACAAAAAAGCAATCATCAAATTAAAACCTGGTGAAAAATTAGATATTTTATCTGACTTATAGAAAAGTGCTAAGCACAGTTATTGTAAGTTAAAAGGCGATACAGGAGGATTATTATGCCAATCAAGAAATATAAGCCTACGACTAATGGTCGTAGAAATATGACCAGCTTAGATTATAGTATCCTTACAACTTCAAAGCCTGAATCTTCATTACTTTCAAAGATTAATGAAAAGGCTGGAAGAAATAATCATGGTCAAATCACAACTCGCCACAAAGGTGGAGGGCACAAAAGAAAATATCGTATTATCGACTTCAAAAGAAATAAATTAGATGTTGTTGGTAAAATTGCATCAATCGAATACGATCCAAACAGAAATGCATTCATTAGTTTGGTAAATTACATTGATGGAGAAAAAAGATACATCTTATTTGCAAAAGGTATGAAAGTTGGACAAGAAATTGTTGCAAGTGAAAATGCTGATATCAAAGTTGGTAACTCAGCACCATTAAAAAACATACCTGAAGGAACATTAATACACAATGTAGAATTAAAACCTGGTAAAGGTGGACAAATTGCACGTAGTGCAGGAAGTTCAGTTCAAATCTTAGGTAAAGATGATGATGGAAAATACGTAATTGTGCGTTTAGGTTCAGGAGAAGTTAGAAAAATTCTTGCTGAATGTCGTGCAACAATCGGTGAAGTTGGAAATGAAGAATATGTATTAGTTAACTGAGGAAAAGCTGGAAGAAACCGTTGAAGAGGAATTAGACCAACAGTTCGTGGGTCAGTTATGAACCCAATCGATCACCCTCACGGAGGGGGAGAAGGTAGAGCTCCAATCGGTCGTAAAGCACCATTAACACCATGAGGTAAAAAAGCTCTTGGAGTTAAAACACGTGATAAGAAAAAAGCATCTAACAAATTGATTGTAAGAAGAAGAAATGCATCAAAATAGGAGGATAGGTTAATTTATGGCAAGATCATTAAAAAAAGGTCCATTTGCAGATGACCACTTATTAAAAAAAGTGGATGCAATGGGAGAAAAAAAAGAAGTTATTAAAACTTGATCACGTAGATCAACTATCTTCCCACAATTTGTAGGTCACACATTTGGTGTTTACAACGGAAAAGACTTTATTCCAGTTTATGTTACTGAAGATATGGTTGGTCACAAACTAGGAGAATTTTCACCAACACGTAAGTTTGGTGGACACGGTGATGACAAGAAAAAGAAAAAATAATCATTAGAAGGAAGTTGTAAAAAATGGAAGCAAAAGCAAAATTAACAATGATTAGAATATCACCTAGAAAAGTTAGACTAGTAGCAGACTCAATCAGATCAAGAAAAATCTCAGAAGCAGTAGCAATTCTTCAAAATCAAGATAAAAGATCTTCAGAACCAGTATTAAAATTATTAAACTCAGCAGTTGCTAACGCAGTTAACAACAATGGTATGGAAGCTGACCAATTATTCGTTAAAACAATTTATGTAAACGAAGGACCAACATTAAAACGTTTTAGACCAAGAGCTCATGGTAGAGCATACGAAATTTTAAAAAGAACAAGTCACATCACAATTATTGTGAGTGACCAAAGATAGAGAGGGACAGCAAATATGGGACAAAAAGTATCTCCAAATGCGTTACGTATTGGAATAATTAGAACTTGAGATAATAGATGATTTGCCGAAAAAGGTGAATATGTTAAGTGATTACACCAAGACATTAAAATTAGAAAAGCTGTTTTTAAAGAGTTAAAAAATGCAGCAGTTTCTAAAATTGAAATCGAAAGAACTCAAAAAGAAATTGTTCTTATCGTTCGTACAGCTCGTCCATCTATCGTTCTTGGACAAGAAGGTAAAAACGTTGAAAAAATCGTATTAACTGTTAGAAAAACTATCAAAGATAGAAAAGCAGCAGTAAAAGTTAATGTAATAGAAATCAAAAATCCAGATGTTGATGCAAGATTAGTTGCACAATTTATTGGAGAACAAATAACAAATCGTGCTTCATTTAGAACAGTTCAAAAATTAGCTATTAGAAAAGCATTAAAAGCTGGAGCAAAAGGAATTAAAACTGCTGTTTCAGGAAGACTTGGTGGAGTTGATATGGCAAGAACCGAAGGTTACTTAGAAGGTTCAGTACCATTATCAACTTTAAGAAGTGATATTGATTATGCACTATATGAAGCAAGAACAACTTATGGTCAAATCGGGGTTAAAGTTTGAATTAACCACGGTGAAATTTTAGGAAGACCTGGACAACAAACACAAGACAAAACAAAAGTTATAGCAGAAAGAAAATTCGATAGAAGACCAGTGAAGGGGGCTAAATAATTATGTTAATGCCAAAAAGAGTTAAATACCGTCGTCCTCACAGAGTTAGTTACGAAGGAAAAGCAAAAGGTGGTAAATTTATCGCCTTTGGTGAATACGGATTAATGGCTTTAGATGGTGCTTGAATTACTTCAAGACAAATCGAAGCAGCCCGTATTGCTATGACACGTTATATGAAGCGTTTTGGAAAAGTTTGAATTAGAATCTTCCCACATATGGCAAAAACTAAAAAACCATTGGAAGTACGTATGGGATCTGGGAAAGGATCACCTGAAGACTGAGTAGCAGTAGTAAAAACAGGTCAATTCATGTTTGAAATAGCAGGAGTTGCTGAAGAAACTGCTAGAGAAGCTCTTCGTCTTGCAATGCACAAATTGCCAATACGTTGCAAAATCGTTAAGAGAGGTGATGAATAATGTCTAAAGTAGCAGATCAAATGTTGGATTTGAGACAAAAGTCAGTTGAAGATCTTAAAAAATTATATGAAGATCACAGAGCTGAGTTATTTGCTTTAAAATTCCAAGCAGCAGTTGGTAGTTTAGAACAAACTCACAAAATCAAACTTCTTAGAAGAAGTATTGCACGTATCGAAACACTATTAAAAGAAAGAGCAAAAGCTGGTGAAGTTGTAACAAAAGTTATTAAACCAGACTATGCAAAAGCTGTTGAAAGTGCTGAACAAGCAGGAAAAGAAGTTAGAAAAAAACAAAGAGAGTTGATTGAAAAAATGCAACAAGAACAATATGGTGCAGGATCAGCTCTTGATAATGATGCAATTGCAGCAGCAATGGCAGCAGCATCTGTAGAAGATAATTCAGCAAACCAAGTTGTAGAAGTAGAAGCTAAAAAACCAGCTTCAGCATCAAAACCAGCTAAATCTGAATCAGTAAAAGAAGAAAAACCTGCAAAAGAAGCAGCAGCTCCAAAGGCAGCTAAATCTACAGCAACAAAAGAAGCAGCTCCAAAAACAGCTAAACCTGCAGCAAGTGCTAAAAAAGCAGCAAGTTCTAGTGATGACAAAATTGAACCATTACTAACAAAAGAACCTGCAAAAGCTAAATCTCCAAAAGCAAAAGCAGCTGATGTTGAACCAAAAGAAGTTCCACATGGAAAAACAACTGCAAAAGTTACTAAACCAAAAGCTGTTGAAAATAAGGAACCAGTTTCAGTTGAAACAGGTGAGGCAAAAGCAACAGGTAAAGGTAAAGCAGCACTTGGAGAAGTAAAAACAAAAACAATTAAAATAGATTCTGTTAAAGGTGAAAACATTGAAGGAATCGAACTTAAATTAGCAAAAAAACCAAAACAAGTTAAAACTTACACATATGGATCAAATGTAACTGAAGTTAAAAAACAATTAGAAGAAACTAGCAAAAAACAAGAAGCCAAAAAAACAGTTAAAAAAACCGATAAAGGAGCCAAATAATTATGGAAAGACACTTACGTAAGACATACATTGGTAAAGTTGTATCTGATAAAATGGATAAAACTATTACTGTATTAGTGGAAACATACAAAAACCACCCAACATACAAAAAACGTGTTAAGTATTCAAAAAAATACAAAGCACATGATGAAAACAGTCAAGCAGAAATGGGAGACAAGGTTGAAATCATGGAAACACGTCCATTGAGTAAAACTAAAAACTTTAGACTTGTAAGAATCGTTGAAAAAGCAATTATTTAATTAAGAGAGGTACGCGTTATGATACAAAATGAATCAAGATTAAAAATTGCCGACAATTCAGGTGCTAAAGAAATATTAGTTATTAGAAACTTAGGTGGAAGTGTTAGAAAGTTCACAAACATTGGTGACATAGTTGTGGCTACAGTTAAACAAGCAACTCCTGGTGGAGCTGTTAAAAAAGGGCAAGTTGTTAAAGCAGTTATTGTAAGAACAGTTAGAGGTCTAAGAAGACCTGATGGTACATATATTAAATTTTCAGAAAATGCAGCTGTTATCGTAAAAGATGATAAATCTCCAAGAGGAACACGTATTTTCGGTCCAATAGCTAGAGAAGTCAAAGATGCAGGATTTGCAAAAATCGCATCACTGGCTCCAGAAGTTTTATAGGAGGTAACTTTGATGAAATCTAAAATTATTAAAGGTGACGTTGTAAAAGTTATCGCAGGAAGTCATAAAGGAAAAATTGGACCAGTTACTAAAATATCAAAAGATAAAACAAGAGTTTGAGTTGAGGGAATCAATGGTATAAAACACCACAAACCATCTCAAACAGATCAAGAAGGTGGAATTCGTGAAATCGCAGTTTCTGTTGATAGATCAAATGTTGCTATTCAAGATCCAAAAAACAAAGGAAATGCATCAAAAATTGGTTATAAAGTAGTTGACGGGAAAAAGATCAGATTCGCTAAAAAATCGAATGCTGATCTTAAATAGAAGTAGGGTAGTTGAAAATGGCAAAAGCTAAAGCAAACGAAAATAGATTAGAAAAACTTTACAAAGAAAAAATAATCCCAGAACTATTTAAAGAAAAACAATATAAATCAATTATGCAAGTTCCAAAAATAACAAAAGTAGTTATCAACCAAGGTATTGGTGATGCTGTTCAGGATTCAAAAAGATTAGATGATGCAGTAGCAGAATTAGCTTTAATCACTGGACAAAAACCATTAGTTACAAAAGCTAAAAAATCATTGGCCGCATTCAAATTACGTGAAGGTATGCCAATTGGTGCCAAAGTAACTTTAAGAGGTAAAAGAATGTATGAATTCCTTGACAGATTAATTTCTGTTGCGTTACCACGTGTGCGTGACTTTAGAGGAGTTCCAAAAACAAGTTTTGATAAACAAGGAAATTATTCATTAGGTATCAAAGAACAAATCATTTTCCCAGAAATTGACTATGATAAAGTTAAAAAAATTCGTGGGATGGACATAACAATCGTTACAACAGCAAACAATAGAGAAGATGCATTTGCATTAATCCAAAAAATGGGAATGCCCTTTAGTAAGTAGGAGAAAGAATAATGGCAAAGAAATCACTTAAAGTAAAACAAGCTAAAGTTCAGAAATTCACAGTTAGAGAATATACACGTTGTGGAAATTGTGGTAGACCACACTCAGTTTTGAGAAAATTCAATTTGTGCCGTCTATGCTTTAGAGATTTAGCATACAAAGGTCAAATACCTGGTATTAAGAAAGCATCATGATAGTGAAAGGAAATAAATAGTTATGACAACAGACGTAATCGCAGATATGCTAACTAGAATAAGAAATGCTAACCAAAGATTTCACAAGGAAGTTGTAATTCCTGGAAGCAAAATTAAACTAGAAATAGCAAATATCTTAAAAAAAGAAGGATTTATTGAAGATTTTAAAGTTTCACAAGACTTTAAAAAAGAAATCACAATTAGCTTAAAATACAAAGGTAAAACAAGAGTAATTAAGGGATTGAAAAGAATTTCAAAACCTGGTCTAAGAGTATATTCTCAAGCAAGTGATATTCCAAACGTACTAAATGGATTAGGAATCGCTATTGTATCTACTTCACACGGAATTTTAACAGATAAAGAAGCTCGCCAACAAAATGCTGGTGGAGAAGTTCTTGCATTTGTTTGATAATAGGAGGATAGTTATATGTCACGTATAGGAAACAGAGTATTAACTATTCCTGCTGGAGTAGAAGTGAAAGTAGAAGCAAACAATGTTGTAACAGTTAAAGGATCAAAAGGAGAATTAACTCAAACATTTTCTCCATTAATCGAAATTAAAGTTGAGGGTAGCGAACTTAAAACTATCCGTAAAAATGAAATTAAACATACAAAACAATTACACGGAACAACAAACTCATTGTTAGAAGGAATGCTAACAGGAGTTGACAAAGGATTTGTTAAAGAATTAGAAATCGTTGGGGTTGGATATCGTGCTGCATTAGCAGGTAACAAAGTTAACTTATCATTAGGGTATTCACATCCTGTTGAATACACAATTCCACAAGGAATTACAATTGAAGTCCCAAAACCTACAGAAATCAAAGTATCTGGAATCAACAAACAATTAGTTGGTGAAGTTGCTGCAAAATTAAGAGGGTATAGAAGACCTGAACCATATAAAGGTAAAGGGGTTAAATACAAAGATGAAAAAATCATTAGAAAAGAAGGTAAAGCAGCTGGTAAATAGTTTGCTGCTAAGGAGACATAAACATGAAGTACACTAAATCAGAAGCAAGAAAAAGAAGACATTATAGAGTAAGAGCTAAAGTGTCTGGAACTAGCGAAAGACCAAGACTAAATGTATTTAAATCAAATTCCTTCTTCTATGCACAAATAATTGATGACTCTAAAGGAGTTACATTAGTTGCATCATCATCTGTAAAATTGGGATTGAAAAATGGAAATAATGTAGAAGCAGCAAAAGCTGTTGCAAAAGATATTGCTGACAAAGCAAAAGCAAAAAAAATTAGTAATGTAGTATTTGATCGTGGAGGTTACTTATTCCATGGTAAAGTAAAAGCATTTGCAGATGCTGCAAAAGAAAACGGTATGAAATTCTAGTTAAAGGAGATAAGAGAAAATGGCAGACGAAAAAAAACCAGTTGAAGCTACTAGTGAACAAGCACCAGCAGCTCCAACAGAAGTAAATAAAGACGAAAAACAAGCTAGACCAGCACATAGACCAGAATTTAACAACAATAGAAGAGATTCTAAACCAGGTGATCGTCCAAGAAGAGATAACAACAGACCAAACAGAAATAGAGAAGACAATCCTTTTGAAGAACAAGTTGTAACAATTAACCGTGTTACAAAAGTTACAAAAGGGGGACGTAGATTTAGATTTGCTGCAGTTGTTGTTATTGGAGACAAAAAAGGAAGAGTTGGATTAGGAACAGGTAAAGCAAACGAAGTTCCAGATGCAATTAAAAAAGCTATCAAAGAAGCTAAAAAATCACTTGTTAGAGTTCCTTTAGCAGGAACAACTGTACCACATGATGTAATTGGACATTATGGATCAGGAAGAGTATTAATTAAACCTGCTAAAAAAGGGACTGGGGTTATTGCTGGGGGACCAGCTCGTGCTGTTATCGAATTAGCAGGAATTCAAGACGTTTATACTAAATCATTGGGATCAAATACACCAATCAATATGATTAGAGCTACATTAGAAGGTTTGAAAGAAATGCAAACCGCAGAACAAATTGCAAGATTAAGAGGAATGTCTTCATCTGCACCAAGTCAAAGTCCTGAAAAGAAAGTTGAAGCTAAACAAGCTTAGTTGGAGGAAGATTAATTATGAAATTACATGAATTAAAATCAACACCAGGTAGCAAGAAATCACCAACAAGAGTTGGTCGTGGGATGGCTTCAGGTAAGGGTAAAACTTCAACAAGAGGACACAAAGGACAAAATTCACGTTCAGGTGGAGGTGTAAGACCTGGATTTGAAGGGGGACAAACTCCTTTATTCAGAAGATTACCAAAAATTGGATTTACTAGTTTAAATAGAAAAGAATATGTAATCTTAAATTTAGATAAAATTGAACAATTAGGTTTAAGTGAAGTAAATCACAAAACATTAATCGATAAAAAAATAATAAAATCTGAAAAATGTCTAGTAAAAGTATTAGGAAATGGTACAATTACAAAAGCAATTAAAGTTAAAGTTAATAAAGTTTCAAAAAGTGCTCAAGAAGCAATAACAAAAGCTGGAGGGGCAGTAGAGGTGATTTAGGTGGCAGTTAAAGTTTCAAATTCAAAAAAAGAAAAAAAAGCCATGACTAAAACTAAAGAAAAAAACGAATTCGCTAAGGGTAATTTCTTTGTAAGAAATAAAGATCTTGTAAAACGAATCGTTTTTACTTTAATAGTATTAATTTTGATTAGAATGGGTTCATTATTAACAGTTCCCGGAGTTCAAATTGGTTCAGAGTTTAGTGATGCAATCAACGGTCAAGAATTTTTCCAATTGTTATCAACTCTTGGAGGAGGGGCAATCGGACAATTTTCAATTTTAGCATTAGGGGTTTCACCTTATATTACTGCTTCAATTATTGTTCAGTTGCTTTCAACAGATGTTATTCCTGTTTTATCAAGATGAAATAAATCAGGAGAAAGAGGAAGAAGAAAATTAGATAAATTGACAAAAGCATTAACAGTGCCTTTTGCTGTTATGCAATCAGTTGCAACAATCTTTACATTAACTTCTCAAAATTCACAGTTAATTACTGCAAAATGAGGTTCAAGTGCTGATGGACAAGGACCTGACTGATTCTATTACATTCTTATTCCAACATCAATGTTAGCTGGAACATTCTTAATGCTCTGAATAGCTGACCAAATTACTATCAAAGGAATAGGTAATGGGGTTTCAATCATAATTTTTGCAGGAATTGTTTCAAATATGCCAAACAACTTTATAAAAACATTTGGTTTTTGAATTAAAACAGGAGATGATTCAACACTATTATTTGATGGAATATTAAAATTCTTAATATATATCTCAGCATATGTGTTTGTTATCTTTATAGTTGTTTTAATGAATGAAGCTGAAAGGAAAGTACCAATTCAACAAACAGGATCCGGTCTGGTTGACACAAAAGATCACACACCACACCTCCCATTAAAATTAAATAATGCGGGGGTTATCCCAGTTATCTTTGCTTCAGCCATAATTTCAACACCAATCACAATTGCACAAATTGTTGGTGAAACAAGTACATTCTATGCATTTACTCAAGAATACTTGTCATTTGGAACTTGATGAGGAATTGGAATTTATGGAGTTATGACTCTATTGTTCACATTCTTATATGCTCAGGTGCAAATTAACCCTGAAAAAATTGCAGAAAACTTCAAAAAATCAGGAACATTTATTCCGGGTATCAAACCAGGAAAAGATACTGAAAAATTCTTAACAGCAACAATAAATAGATTAAGTGTAATTGGAGCAACTTTCCTTGCAGGAATTGCTGTTCTTCCTTACATAATCAGTAAATTAACTTCATTGCCAAGTTCACTTGCAATTGGAGGAACTGGATTAATTATTCTAATCTCAGTTGCAATTCAAACTACTCAACAATTAAAAGGTAGATTGATTCAACAATCATTTATTGATAAAAAACAAGAAAAATTTGCAAGTGAAAATACCAATACTCACATTTGGTAAGAAAGGAAACACATATCAATGAATATTCTTTTAATCGGTGCTCCAGGTAGTGGTAAAGGTACTGAAGCTGAAATTTTATGTGCGAAAAATGGTCTTACTCATTTGTCTACTGGTGATTTATTTAGACAAAATATCGATAATAAAACTCCATTAGGAGTTGAGGCTCAAGGATATATGACAAAAGGTTTATATGTTCCAGATGATGTAACAAACAGAATGGTTGCAGATTACTTAAAACATAAAAATACTAATTTGATCTTTGATGGTTATCCAAGAACATTAGATCAAGCTATAACATTAGATAAAATGCTAGAAGATGTTAACCAAAAACTTGATCACGTTATACATTTTGATATTGACAACAACATAATTAAATCAAGACTTATGAGTAGATTGATTTGTCCATTATGTAAAAGAAGTTATAATAAAGTCTCAAAAAAACCACAAGTAGAATGAGTTTGCGACTTTGATGCATCTGAGCTTATTACAAGACCAGATGATGCAGAAGACAAAATTGATGTTAGACTTGAGGTTTACAACAACCAAACAGCACCTTTAATAGAGTTTTATAAAAAACAAAACAAATTAATCACTTTAGATGCAACTAACGTATTGCCGCATGAATTCCATGATTCATTAGTTGCAGCACTAGGACTATAAAATGGCAATAACTATAAAAAATCAAGAGCAAATCGAAAAAATGCGAATTGCTGGTAAAGTACTTGGAGAAGCACTTTACAATATAAGAAAAATGATTGTTCCTGGTGCCAATTGTTTAGACTTAGATAAATACTTTATTGATTTTATTACTAAAAAAGGATGCAAAAGTAACTTTAAAGGTTATTATGACTATCCAATGCATATTTGTATTTCAATCAACGAACAGTTAATCCATGGGATTCCAACAGATAGAATTATCAAAGATGGAGACATTGTTTCAGTTGATGCAGGATGTATATATGAAGGTTATCACGCTGACTCTGCATTTAGTGTCATTTGTGGTAACTCTTTTGACGAAAAGTATGATAAACTTGTAAATGTGACTGAAGAGTCACTTTACCTGGCAATTGAACAAGTTAGAGCCGGTGTACGTATCGGAACCATATCTTCTACTGTTCAAACTTTTGTTGAGAAGAATGGTTTTCAATTGCCAACAGATTACTCAGGACATGGTATTGGATTAGAAATGCACGAAGATCCTTTTATTCCAAACACAGGAATAAAAGATACTGGAATGCGTTTAATCGAGGGTATGACAATTTGTATCGAACCTATGGTACAAATGGGCACACCAAAAACCATTGTCGCTAAGGACGGTTGAACAGTATCGTCAGCAGATAGTAGTATGGCAGCTCATTTTGAGCATACTATTTTGGTTACAAATGGAAATCCAGAAATTTTAACATTATTTAAACCAGAAAAGGAGGACTAATTAATGGCAAAAGAAGATTATTTAGAAGTCGAAGGCATAGTCCTTGAAGTTCTGCCAAATGCTACATTCAAGGTGAAATTAGAAAATGAAGTGGTTATAGACGCCCACGTGTCTGGTAAAATCCGTATGAATTACATTCGCATCTTACCAGGTGACAAAGTTACCATTGCAATTTCACCTTATGACCCAACACGTGGAAGAATTACATACCGTTTTAAAAACAGTAAATAGTAATTAAAAAATAGAACAAAAATCAGGAGGTTTATAAAGATGAAGGTTAGATCATCTGTCAAAAAGATTTGCGACAAATGTCGTGTAATTAGACGTAAAGGCCGTGTAATGATTATTTGTGAACAACCAAAACATAAACAACGTCAAGGATAATTAACTATTTTTTATTATTAATTATTTTGAAGTTATGTTTATTTAGAAAGGAATAGAGATATGGCTCGTATAAATGGGGTAGAAATACCTAATGACAAAAGAGTGGTTATCGCACTAACTTATATCTATGGTATTGGTTTAACAACATCACAAAAAATCCTAGAGGCTGCAAAAGTTAGTGAAGAATTAAGAGTGAAGGATTTAACAGAAGATAATGTTAAAAACATCGCTCAACAAATTACCAAATTTAAAACCGAAGGGGATTTAAGAAGAGAAACAGCATTAAACATCAAACGTTTAATGGAAATTGGAAGTTACAGAGGAATGAGACACAGAAAAGGACTACCTGTGCGTGGACAATCAACAAAACAAAATGCACGTACAAGAAAAGGTCCTAGAAAAACTGTAGCTAACAAGAAAAAATAGTTAGGAGAAGTTAAATAGAATGGCAAACCCAAGACAAAGTAGTAACCGTAAAAAGGTTAAAAAGAATATTGCTAAAGGTATAGCTCATGTTCATGCAACTTTCAATAACACAATTGTAACTGTTTCTGATGAAAAAGGTAATGTATTATCATGATCAAGTGCTGGAGCCCTAGGGTTCAAAGGTAGCAAAAAATCAACACCATATGCTGCTCAAATGATAGCAGAAGCTGCTGGAAAAGGAGCAATGGACAATGGAGTAAGAACTATCCAAGTGGAGGTTAAAGGTCCAGGTCCAGGAAGAGATGCTGCTGTAAGAAGTTTACAAGGTATCGGACTAGAAATAACATCAATTAAGGACACAACACCAATTCCTCATAATGGTGTGCGTCCTAGAAAACGCCCAAGAGGATAGATATATGAAACAATTCGCTAGACCAGAATTTACTTTATTAAAAGAAGAAAATGATAGAACTTATGGGGAGTTTAAGGTTGAACCTCTAGAAAGAGGTTTTGGAATCACACTTGGTAATGCAATTAGAAGAACATTACTAAGTTCAACACCAGGAGCATCTGTGTATGCTATTAAAATTGCAGGAGCAGCGCATGAATTTACATCAATTGATGGAATCGTTGAAAATGTAAGTAGAATTATTTTAAATATCAAACAATTAGCATTAAGAATTGATACTAAAATGTTTGAAGACGATGAAACTGTAGAGCTTGCAATTAAAACTTCAACAGTTGGTCCAGTTACTGCTGGAGATATTGATTTACCAACTGGAGTGGAAGTTGTAAATAGAGATTTAGTAATATGTCATATTGCTGATGGTGGAACACTTGATTTGACTTTATTTGCAAAAAATTCAAGAGGTTATAGAACTTTTAAAGATAATAAAAAAGAAAAATTAACTGTTGATGCAATTACTATTGACTCAAACTACTCACCAATTGTATCTGTATCATATGATGTTGATGCAACTAAAATTGGAAAATCAGTTGATTTAGAAAAATTAATATTAAAAGTTAAAACAGACGGAACTATTATAGCAAGCGATGCAGTTGCAACAGCTTCTAAAATATTAGTTGAACACCTTAACTTTTTTGTAAACTTAAATGAGGAAATCAATGACTTAAATGTAATTGGTGTCTCAAGCGAAGAAGATGACAAAGAATTAGACAAATCAATCGAAGATTTAGACTTTACACAAAGAAGTTTAAATTGCTTGAAAAGAGCAAATATTAATACTCTACGTGATTTAGTTTCACGTAGTGAAGATGATATCCAAGAAATTAGAAACTTGGGTAGAAAATCATTAAAAGAAATTAAAGATAAAGTTGTTCAATTGGGACTAACTTTTAAACAAGACTAGAAAGAGGTGTAAATGTATGTCATACATTCAAAAACAAGGAAAAAACACAGCTTGAAGAGTCGCTTTAATGAGAAACTTAACTACTGAACTAATCATTTCAGAAAAATTAGAAATTACTGAAACTAGAGCTAAAGAGTTGAGAAAGCACTTTGACAGTATGATTACACTTGCTAAACGTGGAGATCTTCACGCAAGAAGACAAGCTGCAGCTTGATTAAGACACATTAATGCATCAGAAAAAGAAACAGCATTGCAAAAACTGTTTACAACTTTAGCTAAACGCTTTAAGTCAAGAAATGGTGGATACACACGTATCTTAAAATTAGATAATCGTCGTGGTGACAATGCTCCAATGTGCATTATTGAATTAGTATAATAAAAATCTATGTGGTTACACATAAATATAATTCTCTAAGTATACATTATGTTAAAAAAAACATAAAATTATACAAGGAGAATTTTTTATATGGCAAATCATAAAGGCAACAAATCAACAATTTTAGACTTAAATACCAAAAAAGAGCTTGTGAATAAACATTTCAATGAGCATATCTCTTACAAAGAATTATCAGTGATATATAATATTTCTTATTCAGCGGCTAGAAGGATGTGTATAGATTGAGAAATTTATGGAGAAGCTGCACTTATTTCTAAAACCGGAAAGCACAACAAGCACAATGGTAAAATTAAGATCAATTCAAAAGATCCAAAAGATAAAAAAATAGCAGAATTAAATAAAAAATTAAAATGGCTAGAAATGGAGAATGAAGTTTTAAAAAAGTTCAATGAACTAATGGAGGATTCAGAAAAAGAGTAATAAATTACTATAAAACCATAGAGAAATATAAAAATAAGTACACTGTTTTATCATTATGTGAACTATTTAAAATTACAAGAGCAAGTTATTATAGATGATGCTGTAAAGGTAAACCAGAATATGATTTAAAAATTGATATGAATCTAGCTCTTAAAGTTAAAAATATTTTTACAAATAATAATGGAATATATGGGTCACCCAGAATTAGAATTGTTCTAAATAATCAAGGTTTGGAGGTAAGTCAAACCAAAGTAGCCAGAATTATGAAAATATTCAAATTATATTCAATTATAAGGGTAAAAAAAATGTATAGAAAGCCAAAAGAAATTAAAATAATTACACATGGTCCAAATTACGTCAATAGAAACTGATCAATATTTTTAAAAAACGAATGTTGAGTAACTGATGTTTCTTATATACCTTTGAATAAAAAGTTCGCTTATTTAAGCATTATTAAAGATGCTAATACTGGTTTTATTGTTGGTCATAAATTATCTCTTAAAAATGATATTGAACTATATAGAAAAACGCTTGAAAAGGCTTCTTTTTACAGAAAAGATTTATCTAAAAAGCTTATAATTCATTCTGACAATGGCAATCAATACACTTCTATATTTGCAAAAAGATATGCTAAAAGAAATAATATTATAATTTCGTTATCTAGACCAGGTAATTCTATAGATAATGCGATGTGTGAAACTTTCTTTTCATCATTAAAAGAAGAATGAAAACAAAAACTAAAACAAAATAACTTTGTAAATTTAGAAAAATCAATTGATAATTACATAGAATTTTATAATTATGAAAGAATAATGATAAAACATAAAACTCCACCAGCCTATGTTTATTTAAATCTGACACAAAATAAAAAGAATGTTTCAAACTATGTTGAAACATTCTTATAAAAAACATTTTGTATACTTGACAAAGTATATTTAATGTGGTTACACATAGATTTTTTTATTCATAAACCTTATTTAATCATTAAATATTTTCATTTTAGGGATTTTTTGAATCAATCGACTATTAGCACATTTTTGTGATAAGTATATAACTGGCTTTGAAATAATTAAACCAAATGTTATTCCACATAAAATTGTAATTGCAGCTAAAATCAGCACTCTTGTTTGAAGTTCGTAATTGTCAACAAGTGAGAAGATATACTTTTGCTCAATTTCAATAAATGTGTAGTGAAACAAATACACAAATAGGGCACATGAACCAAGGTAATTAGCAACTTTGTTATGTCTTGGTTTTAAAGCAATAATTATGACAAATAAAGTTGTTGCAAATGAAGCACTTAAAATACCAAACTCATCATAAATAAACTCTTTTGTTGTATAAAATCCGAATCAAACCCAAATAATTCATTGAATAAGCAATCAGGTTATAGCCATAACTTGCCTTCTTGAACAGTTATTGGTCATATGGATTCGAATAATTCCCCCGATTATATACATAAAAATCATAACTAATATATTACATATACCAAAAATTTGTCCATAAAATCATTTATTTGTATATTCTAATAAAAAATATAAAATAATTAATCCTGCTGATAAATAATATTTATTAAAACTATGCAAAATTTTGTTTAATATTGGAGCAAACAATTGAACTAATAAAAACGCTCAAATATACCACCAATCAGGACCACCTAAAATCATGTGATAAAAAGGGATATAGCCTTTTATAAACGAATAAACAACACACCCCATAACAAAATTGATTATTCAGCAAAATAGTACTAAAAATAAAAAATATGCATTATTATAATTTTTAGATTCTGACTTTAAATACCCAGTAATAAGCATAAATACCAATGTGGAAGATGTTATTCATGGAGATAAAATTTTTAAATAAAGAATTGATGGAAAAGGGTATATTCCAGCCACTTGATGAAACAACATAACCATAACAGCCATACATATTCTTAAAATTTCTATATTTGAGTTTTTTTTCATATTTATTACCTTTCTTTATACATTTAAAACAAGCAAATATTTAATAATTATCTATTTTTGGTAAATTGAAAAAGTAACTTTATCAATTTTTGTCTTTCTTGCTATGAATTTAGATAAATAATCAATTGGTTTTGTTATTAATAGAGCTACAACCAACGTTGCAAAAAGAGTTATTAATGCTAAAATATTTACTTGTAATTGCAAGTTCAAATTATCTAATATTTTACTATATATATATTTACTATTTAATTCTTGGATTAAATAATGATACAGGTAAACATATAGCATGGATGATCCCAAATAATTTATAAATTCATTTTTTGTTCTCCTAAATGATGTAACAATTATAAAAACTTCTACTGAAAATAGGGCGTTTGGGACTCCTAATTGCTTATATACAAAATCGTACTTAGTAAACATATTAATTGCATCAATAGCTACTCATAATAAAATTACATTTAAAAAGATAATCAAATATTGATACTTAAAATAGAGTTCAACATGATTTCTTATCATTCCCCCAATGCAATAAAGCAATATCATTGCAAAAAGATTTGTTATCCCAAATATTTGGCCATATAAATAGTTACTTGTAAACTCTAAAAGAAGATATAAAATCACAATACACAATAATAAATAGTATTTATTAAAATTGTTAATTATTTTATTTAAAACGGGCATTATAATCTGAATTACTAGTAAAGCTCATATGTATCATCAATCACGCCCCCCTAATAAAAGGCTTTTAAATGGAATTGCATCCCTTGTAAAACTATAAACTAGGCAAGCAAAACCAAAGTTTAGCAATCATGAAATAGAAATATTTATTACAAACACTCCGTTATTGTAGTTTTTGGTATTTACTTTAAAATATCCTGTTATTAGTATAAAAAAAATTTTAGCTCCTGTAACTCAAGGGCAAAAATATTTAAAATACCATATGTCATTATACGAGTAATTATCAAAGGGACCCGCTTGATGTAATAATATTACAAAAAATGACATAATAATTCTTAAAATTTCTATATTTGTATTTTTCATCTTTTCCTTATTTGCTCATAAAATTAAAATTTATTGATAAACATAAGTATATTTTATAATAATTTATAATCTTGTATAAAAAAAATATAAATAAGTTATAGACAATAAAAAGTGTATAATATAAAAAATATAATTTAAGAAACACTACATTTTTGGTATAATTTAACAGTATGAAAGGACTAAAACTATGTCAGAATTTAAACCGTTAACTACTAAGGAATTAAATGAATTTAAATTACTTTTAAATGAATACAATGATAAGTTAGTTCGTTCAAGTCAAAAGGTTATAATTGCTAAAGCCAAGTATTCAAAAAGAGAAATAACTATTGATGTTGTTAAGAAATATGAAGAAGAATATAAAACAGCAAAAAATGAATTTAAATATAAGGTTAATAATAATATATTTGTTGAAAATCTAAAACATGCAAATGAAAAACTTTCAAATTATAGTAAAAATGATGAAAAATATTGAGAAGTTTATGAAGAAGTTAAACTAGCACAATTTTTACTTAAAGAATCTAAAATTGCTATGAAAGATAGAGGTCGCGGTGGTGAGTTATCTAAATTAAGCAATACAGCTTTAAAAATAAAAGACTTAAAATTTAGATATAAATCTGATCATCCATTCGCGGTAAATGGTGTAAATGTCGAAGTGAACCATGGTGAATATGTTGCTATTATTGGACATAATGGTAGTGGTAAATCAACTCTTTCAAAAATAATAATTGGAGTTTTAAAACCAACTTCTGGTTGAATAGAAGTTTATGGAAATAGAGTAACATCAAGTAACTTAAATATTGCTAGAAAATTTTTGGGAATAGTTTTTCAAAACCCTGATAACCAATTTATTGGTTCAACAGTTAGAGATGATATTGCTTTTGGTTTAGAAAATAGAAGAATAGAACCTGCTAAAATGGGTGACATTATTAAAAAGGCAGCTAAAAAAGTTAATATGTATGAATTTTTAGATCATGAACCCTTGATGCTATCTGGAGGTCAAAAGCAACGTGTTGCAATTGCTTCTGCATTAGCACTTTCACCAGATATTTTAATATTTGATGAAGCAACAAGTATGCTTGATCCAAAAGGTAAAAATGAAGTAAAAAATATAATGGTTGAATTAAAAAACACCAGAGAAAAAACAATTTTTTCAATAACACATGATATGGATGAAATACTAAATGCAGATAAAGTAATGGTTATGAATAAAGGGGAGCTAGTAAAATTTGGAACACCTAAGGAAATTCTTTCAGACAAAGGATTTCTACGTTCTATCCATTTAGATATTCCGTTTGTGGCGCAAGTTGAAGAAGCACTTGAAAATGTTGGTATGAAAGTATCTCATAGTGATAGCTTAGAAGAGTTGGTGGATAAAATATGTCAAAAATAAAAAAATTAAGTGATGAAGAAAAAGCAAGATTACTTGTTCAAAAAAGGGTTGACAATGCAAAATATAAAGAACACCTAAAAGAACTTGCTAAAAATCAAAAAATAGAAAATAAAAAAAGAAAAGCACGTCACAAAGAAATCGCCCAGTTAATCCATGAAGATAAACCAAATCAAAAGCGATTTACAAAAGAGTTTGAAACTTTAAAAAAAGAGTCTTTGAAAGATGCTGACAAAAGAGTTAAAGAAGTAAATAACTGATATGATTCTATTAAAGAAAAAACAAAATCAGTAGAAAAACACTATAAAAAACAATTGAAAAAAGCTAAACAACCAAATTTTGATTTTGATGGTGATATAAAGTTTGAAAATGTTTCATATACATATTCAAAAGGTACTCCATTTGAATTTAGAGCTTTAGATGGTACAGACATAACAATTGAAAAAGGTAAAATAACTGCTGTTATTGGTATGACAGGTAGTGGTAAATCGACTTTGATACAGTTAACAAATGGTTTAATGATTTCAGAAACAGGAAGAACTATTGTTGGTAACTATCCAATTTTTTCTGCAAGAAAAAAAATTAAAGAAATTAAAGACTTACGTCGTGAAATTGGTTTGGTTTTTCAATTTCCAGAGTACCAATTATTTCAAGATACAATACTAAAAGATATTGCTTTTGGTCCAATTAATTTAGGAGCGGAAAAAGAAGCAACATTTAATAAAATTCCTGAACTATTAAGAATGGTTGATTTACCAGAGGATTATGCCAAAAGAAGTCCATTCGATTTAAGTGGAGGACAAAAAAGAAGGGTAGCCATCGCTGGAATTATTGCTATGGATGGAGATACACTAGTATTAGATGAGCCAACTGGAGGTCTTGATCCACAAGGCGAAGAAGACTTCATGAAGTTATTTAATAGTTTAAACAAAGAGAAAAATAAGAGAATTATAATTGTTACTCACAATATGGATCATGTACTACAAATTGCAGATAGTGTTATTGTTATGCATAAAGGACGAGTAATTGACCAAGGAAATCCATTTGAAATTTTTTCAAATTTCGATTTGTTGAAAACAATAGAAATAGAACCACCAAAATTATATAAATTAGCATATAAACTTAAAGATAAAGGTATCGATGTAACAAAAAATAAATTTAGAACCGTTGAAGAATTGGCATCTGCCATTAAAGCGGCTATTAAATAGTAATTAGAAAGTAGGTGAAAAAATATGAGAATGGTTTTTGGTAGATACATGCCATATAATTCAGTAATTCATAAAATGGACCCAAGAGTTAAATTATTTATGATTATATGTTTGATTGTGGCTGTATTTTTCCCAATTGGTTTTACAGGTTTTGTGCTAATTGGTACTGCAATATTTGTAATGTATGGTGTAAGTAAATTAAGCTTTAAAATGTTATTTAAATTATTTACTCCAATAATGTTTATATTTATAATGTTGATTATACTAAATGTCTTTATGCTAAAACCAGAAAATACCGAAGGCATAGAATGAACAGAAATGGGTACTTCTGGTGCTCATTATACAGAGTATAAAGATTTTGGTTACATATTAAATTGAAAATTTCTATGATTGTCTGAAAAAGGGATTTATCGAGCAATTTATATGACAGTAAGAATATTTTTAATGATTACTTTAACCACAATTTTAACAGGAACAACTCAGCCCTTAGAGTTAACTCTTGCTATTGAAGATTTATTATGACCTTTAAAACTGATAGGTATACCGGTTTATATTTTTTCAACTATAATATCAATTGCTTTAAGAATGATACCAACATTAATTGATGAAGCAGGAAGAATTATGAAGGCTCAATCCTCACGGGGGATTGACTTCAAAAATGGTAGCTTAAAAGATAAAGTTAAAGCGATTACCTCACTAATTATTCCATTACTTGTTTCTGCTTTCCAAAAAGCAGAAGATTTAGCATATGCGATGGACTCAAGAGGATATGATCCGCATGCTAAAAGAACGAGATACAGACAAGTAAGATTTAGAATTTTAGATTGAATTATATTGTTAATTTATTTAGGAATTGCTGTAACATTATTCTGCTATCCGTATTTATCAGAATTAAATCAATTTAAAATCCCAAGAATTGATAGTATTTTATCTTTATAGATGTTTTATTATCTTTTTGCAATAGAGTATGATGGAACAGATTTTTGTGGATGAGCTAAGCAAAAACATCAGAGCACAATTCAAGGTGAAATAGAAAAAGCAATAAGTATTGTTGCAAGAAACTCAACCTTTAGAATTGTTGGTGCATCAAAAACAGATTCTGGAGTTCATGCAAAAGATCAAAAAGCCTGAGTGGAATTGGATTTCAAACCAAATCTAGAAGGCTTTTTAAATGCAATGAATAGTTGTTTACCAATTGGGATTAAAATCAATAAAATTGAAGCAATAGAAAAATCATTTAGAGTTAGAAATTGTATTCAAAAAACATATCATTATCAAATAAACTTAGCCAAACCAAACGTATTTCTAAATCGTTACTATTTTCAACCTAAATTCAAAATTGATATTGAAAAAATTAAGATTGCATTGAAATTGTTTTTAGGAGAACACGACTTTATAAATTTTTCAGGTTTAAAGGGTAAAGAACTAGAATTGATTGAAACTAAAAGAAAAATTGATAGTATTGAATGCGTGCTAGAAAAAGATATTTTTAAAATCATTTTTAAAGCAAAAGGGTTTATCAGATATCAAATAAGGTCAATTGTTGGTGCTTGCATAGCATACAGTCAAGGAAAAACAACATTAGAAGAAATTCAAATGGCATTAGATTGTAAAAGAGATAAATTACCTTATATGGCAAACCCAGAGGGTCTAACGTTGTATAAAATAGAGTATTAAAATATCTAAAAAAATAACTTATTTTTAAATTTTCATATGAACCCTCAAACGAGGGTTTTTTTATGGGTCTTTTTTTACATATGCTTTAATAATACATTCTTATAAAACTAGGCTAAATTCTAAAAAACTTTTTGACTTATATAGAATAAAAGCATCTAGCGTTAAAATAATAAAAATTTTTAAAAAAGTTTTATAGTTTAAAAATTTTTTCCACATAAAAGAACTATAATGATAGAATAATTATAAGAAAGATGAAAAAAAGATATGAAAAAATTACTATGCACATTGGCGGTTGTTATGTCAATTGTTGCAAGCTCTGCACAAGTTTATGCTTGTGATAGTGGTGGTTATAACGGTAATATTGCTCCTTGGGATAATAGACCCCACAATGATAATGATAGCAATAATAGTGATAACAACAACAATAACTCAAATAACAATGATCAAAACGGGAATAACGATCAAAACAACAATAGCAATGATGAAACAAAACCATCTAGAAGTGAACAACGAGATTACGATACAATAAGTCAATATAAATCCGAAACAGTATATGTAAGAAACATTAGAATTAAAAGTGATATTGAAAAATTTATTAGCAAAGCACTATCGGTTGAAAACAACAATGAAAATAGTAACTTTAAAGTACAGGTTTTTGAACAGAAAAAAACATTTGTAGTAAAATTTGGTTCTAGCAAACTTAGATTAGAAATAAAATATGAATTAAGAAAAAATGTTATTGACTACATTAAAAATGATCTAAAGCTAAAAATGATAGATTTTGATACACTTGATTTAGAAACTTTGGATGTTGGAAGAGACTATAGTAAACTATACAAAAAATTAAAAGAAGAGTTAAAGTTTCCGGAAATGATTTCTGAAAGTTGATTTAATAAAGATTCAGACTTCGATAAAGATTATAATTATATGAATAAGATTTTATTTAATTTCGATGACATATACGCAAATTATGATCAAGATAGAAGCAACTGATTTGAATATTATAAAAACAAGTTTGAAGGAAAGTTGAATGTAAAATTTTTACCAGAAAAAAGAATAGATATTCTTGTTGATAAAGATTTGTCAATGACTCAAAGAAATTTAAAAAGTAGTGATATTTATAACCACTATGTAAACAAAACTAATTTTAAAGAAAATTATAGTAGATATAAAATTGAAAAAAATGGTTTTGTTGTTGATAGTTCTTATTATGATTTAAAAGTTACTTATAAAAATGATTTTTTAGGAGATTTTGCAACCAATAGAGATAATTCTTATTTAATAGATTTATCACGTGATATCAGCAAAGTTATTGATAATAATACAGGTATTTATGAAAATAATGTAGCTGTTTGAAGAAAAAATATTATTGAAGAAGTTAAAGCAAAAAGCAAAGATAGCACTGAAGAAATTTTAAACAATTTAGACATCAATATTAACGAGGCAAAAAGAACCTTCTCAGTTGATGTCAAAAAATCTGCACTTGGACCATTTTGTAAATATGAAAATAGAGTGGAAGGTAAATTGATTGGTCCATTATCAGCTAAAAACTATATAAAAAACACTTACTTAGGCCTAATGGAAAAAAACACAGTTTATCAAAATGAAACTGTATCTAAACCGAATATTGCGAGATATATATCTTCATTAAATGGATACAAAATAACCGAAAACGATATAACAATCAATAACGAAAAAACTATTTTTCAAGATCATAAGCTAGATATTGATTTTAAATTATCTAGATACACTAGTGATAAAGACTATTTAGTTGGAAAGATAATATTCACTTTTGATTGGTATGACAAAAATGCCAATTCTAAAAATGATAAATATTTGAAATTAGAAAGAAACTCAAATTTATATTATAAAAAAACTATAATGCTAGATAGAAAAAATAACGACATGTTGATTATCTTAGATAATGCTGATTCTTTGTTTGCTCTAAAAATATACAGACAAACAACTCAAAAATATGTTGATATCGATTTATATAAAAAAATAGGAATAGATGATTTAGAAATAAACAATATTTTTAAACTTGATACCAATTTATTGTTAGTATCTACAAATAAAGGTATTTACAAAGTAAGTTTAAGTTTTGAAGATAATATCAAAGATTGCACTGTTTTAGATATTAATGGCATTAAAGACAAGATCGATACATTCTATATGAATAGTGTAAAAATGGTAAATGATAAAATGGTTATTGATATTGGTGGTTTACTATATTTATTTGAAAACTATAAATATAAAGCAACTATTTCTCCACAAACAATAAATAAAAATGTTGAAAGTTATGAGCTAGTAGGATCTAAATTAGTTTATTATTGTAAAGATAACACAGTATATTATGTAGATTTGCAAGCAAATGTAACAAGTGAAATAAAAATAAATGAAAACAGTATTAATAACAAAAATTTTAAAATTGAGTTTCTAATAAAAGAAGATAATATTTATATATTTACAAATAATTATCAAGTACCAAATAGAAAACTTTGAGCACTTTATAAATATGATATAAAGAGCAAAAATTTATCTTCAAGATTAGAAATGGTTGAGTTTTCAGCAAATAATAATATTAATTCTATAGAGTACGACAACAAAGGGAATATATTATTATTTGTGCAAAGTTCATTAAGTACTCAAGTTAGAACTATAAAAAGGGTTGTAACATTAAGAGAAAATGATATTAAAAAAGACTTAGCCAATAAAGCTAGATATATCTTTAATTCAAATTACTGAATGTTTGAGGGAGATAAAAATCAAGATGTTTTGGATTATCATTTGGTAGATTCTTATGGAGAGTTAATTGATGGTGTTTATATAGTTAAACAATGTTTTGTTTTAGAATATACTAATGACACTATTATATATTGAGTAGAATATGCTTTTAATGAAAAATCTTAATTTATCTTTAAAAAAAGAGCATTAGCTCTTTTTTTAATTGCTTAATTTAGCGTATAAAAATATTAAAATTAAAAAAGGTTGTCCCTTGTTTGAAAAAAGTGTAAAATGTAAAAAATAAGGAGGCAAATATGAAAAAAATAAAAGAAAATAAGAGTAAATTTTTAGTATTTTTTATTAGTTTATTTATTGTTTTTGTTTCAAAAGACTTATATGTATTGAATATTCTAATAATTTTGACCTCTTTTATATGTATTTTTTTCACTATTTTAAAAACCTCAAAGTCACTTAAAAATATTTCTAATAAGGGAGTTTTAAAAGACAGATTTATACAGAACCGTTTTTATAGAGAATTTGTTCAATTATTAATTAAAGTTTTACCGGTTTTATTTTTAATGCAAGGTTATAACTCAATTTTTGCAAATCATGAAACACAAACAATTCTACAATGATTTTCATATGAAATAGCTTTAATTCTTATAACATTGATTCTTTTATATGTTATTTATTTGTTTTTTAAAAGCATTATTAAAGTTTGCAATAAAAATTTAAAAAGCACCTTGAATAAATTGAAATATTTAGCAAAAAAATATCTATTTATTATTTGAAATAATAAATTATTTTTATATTTAACATCTAAATTATTTTATTTAAAATCATTATTTTTACGTAATGTTGTAAACTCATATATACAATATATATCTAAAAAAATAGATGAAATAGAAGCAACAGTCTGGGTGGGTCAAACTATATAATCTTATCTTTAATAATTTTATGATTTAAATTTTTAATGATAAGGAGAAAAATATATGAATAAAAACATTAATTTTGAAAACAGAATTAAATTTTTTATGATTGGAATTTTGGTTGTATTAGTTTTTGATGGTGCAGTTATGTCATCAATATTTGTTAGAAATATAATTTATTTTTCAAAAGGTATGATACTAGAACCTAGTTTACAATTAATACCGTTGCTAGCAATGATCATTATTTTTAGTTTAGAACTTAGATTATTCTTAAAATATACAATTTGTTTAAAAAAAATAAAAGATCAAAAAGATGCTAAAATTAAGTCTCTAGACTATGTTGCATCAATTAATCCTAAAATTTATAAAGTAGAAATGATACTAATATATATAATGTGTTCATTACTTGCATTAATGGGGGGTATTGGAATAGCTCCATTGGTATTTATAATAAAAGGAGATAAAGCATATAGAATATGAAAATCACAACAACCAAAAGAAGAAAAAGTCAAAACAGTAAAACTTACATTCAATCATATTAAATAACAAAAAAACTTTACTTGCGAGTAAAGTTTTTTTTTAACTATTAAAGTGTGTATATGATATGATTAAATCAAGAGGATGAGATAATGAAAAAATTATTATGCACATTGACAGTAGTTGTGTCAGTTGTTGCGAGTGCTTCACAAGCTTATGCATGTGATAGTGGTGGTTATAACAGTAATATGGGTCCATGATCTAATAGACCTGGTGTTGACAGTGATAATAACAACAATAACAACGATGAACCAACAGAAAGTGATATAGCTGCTTATGATATACTTAGCCAGTATAAAGATATTGTTATTTATGTAGATAGTGATGACTCAGTTTATAAATTTGAAGACTTTATAAGAAGTGCCTTATCAAATGAAGATTATATGAGTTATGAAGTATCAAACATAAAAATACTCAAAATAAAAAAAACATTTGTGGTAAATTTTGGTAGAAGCAAACTTAATTTAGAATTAAAATATGGGATTAGACAAAATGTAGCGAACTACTTAAAAGAAAAAACCGACTTAGAATTTATAGATAATGAAACAGTTGATTTAGGTGAATTGGATGTTGGAATTAAATATAAGAATTTTTATTCCAAACTAATTGATGAATACAACTTTCCTAAATTCATTTCAGAAAAGTGATATAATAAGCAATTGTCATATGATAAGGATTACAAATACTTAAATAGAGTTTATTTTAACTTTGATCGTATATCAGACGATTATAATCCCATTAACAATAATTGACTTGAACAATATAAAAACAGTTTTACAGGTGAAATTAGAGTAACATTCAAACCTGAAAAAAGAATAGATTTACTTTTAGACAGTGATTTAAAATTCACAAGTCGTGATTTAACAAGCGAACAAATTTACAATCACTATATAAATAAAAAAGGCTTTAAAGAAATTTATAATAAATACAATATTGATAAACATGGTTTTGTAATAGATGATAGTGACTATGCATTAAAAATAAGCTATAAAAATGATTTTTTAGGTGAATATAGCACTAAGCAAAATAGTTATGATACAGTAGACTTGTCAACTGGTATAAGTAGAGAGATTTTCAATGATTCTGGTATTATAGCCAATAATTTAACTGTATGACGAAAAAAAATTATGGATGAAATAAAAGAACTAAGTCAAGATAATGAACAAGTCATTGAAAGTTTATTAGACATCAATATCGATGAAGCTCAAAGAAAATTTTCTATAAAATTAAAAAATAACCAGGAAGAAGCATTTTCTAAGTATAAAAAAAGTGCGGAAGGTAAGTTGACTGGACCTTTAAATGCGAACGATTATATAAAAAACACTTACATTGGACCTATTGAAAAAGCACAAGTATTAGGTGACTCATACGATTATAAAGATGACATTGCTTCTTACCTATCTAAGTTGAATGGCTTTAAAATTAATTCAAATAACATAATTATAGATAGAGATACTTCAGCAATAAATACACATAGAATGGTTGTAAGATTTGTAAAACCAAGCGGTTTATATAATGCAAAAGATGATTATTTACTTGGCCAAAAAGTAATAACTTTTGATTGATATGATACAAAGTCTGACAAAGTAAACGACACTGATTTTTCTATAACAAAATCAGAAACAAATCACTTAAGTGGTGCAATAACATTGGATAATAATAAAGAGGATATATTGCTAAATCAGCAAAACAAAAAACCGTTTGATGCATTGAGAATATATAGACAATCAACACAAAAGTATGTGGATATTGATTTATATGCAAAATTAAATGTGGAGAGTTTAGAAATATACAATCTTTATAAATTGGACACAAATCTTTTATTGGCATCTACAAGCAATGGACTTTATAAAATAAGCTTAAGTTTTGATGAAGGTATTAAAGAGTGCCAAGCAATTGATTTGAATGGATTAAAACTAAACATCAAAAAAGATGAAATTGACAAAGTAAAAATGGTTAATAATAAATTAATTATTCAATATGCTGGAAACCTATACTTATTTCAAGACTTTAAGTTCAAATCTTTAATTTCAACAGTTTCTGACGATATTTGAGTTTCAAGCTTTGAGTTTGTTGATAATAAATTAGTTTATGCAACAATAGACAGTCAAATATTTTATTATGATATGTTAAAAGACTCAACCACAGCAATTAAAGATGTTGATTTGGGTTTCAATTCAAATGAATTAAAAGTTCAATTTTTGATTAAAAACGAAGATATTTACATATTTACAAATGGAGTTTCAGATAAAATAGAAAAAAGATGGTCAATGTATAAATATTCAATAACAAGTAACAAAGCTTCAATTAAAT
Source organism: Spiroplasma helicoides (assembly GCF_001715535.1). Taxonomy (NCBI): domain Bacteria; kingdom Bacillati; phylum Mycoplasmatota; class Mollicutes; order Entomoplasmatales; family Spiroplasmataceae; genus Spiroplasma; species Spiroplasma helicoides. Next base: position 955,995 of record NZ_CP017015.1, on the reverse strand, counting down.
ATACACTCTCTGGATTTGGCATAGATTATGATATAAATTCTATTGATTATGATTTTAAAGGAAACATTTATATAGTTATAAAATCATATTATAGAAATGATCTTTTCTACAGAAAAAAATCAATAGTAATACATGAAAATGACTCATCTAAGGATTGAGAGGGCAAAGGAAGATTAATAATTGATAATTGAAATTGAGATATTGATAACTATGAATACCAAATTAAAAAAGGTGTAAGATTTGTAGATTCATACACTGAATATAAAGATGGTGTTTATAAAATTAAACAACGATTAATTTTTGAGTGTATACATGAATATGTTTTAAAAACAACTGAGTTTAGCTTTAATATCAAATCTTAATTTATTAAAAAAAGAGGATGACTCTTTTTTTATTTGTAAAAATTGTTAAATGATATAAAATAAATAATTGAAAAGAGGTTTTTTATGACTGAATTAAATAAAGAAAAAGTGATGATAGATAAAAACAAAATTCTAGTTAGTTTAAAAGATGTAACAAAAAAATATAAAAATAAGGTTGCATTAAAGAACATTAACTTAGAAATAAATTATGGAGATCGTATTGGAGTTATTGGTGCAAATGGTGGTGGTAAATCTACTCTTAGTGAAATAATTGGTAATATAAGAAAACCAACAAGCGGGGAAGTTTATCGACAAGAAAATATGGTAATTGGATTACAATTTCAAGATTCTAAGTATCCAGTTGGTATAACTGTTTTTGATATGATTAAGTATTATTTAGAAACTTTTAATATCGCAATGACAGAATCTGAATTAACAAAAATTATGAGAACTTATCAGATAGAATCATTTAAAGATAAGTTCTTGGCTAACTTGAGTGGTGGACAACAACAAAGGGTCAATATATTGTTAAGTTTAATTCATAACCCTGATTTGGTTATTCTTGATGAAATTTCTACTGGACTTGATATTGAAGTTAGAAGTGAAATTTTTGACTATATTAAAGAAAATGTTGTCAATAAAGGTAAGTCGCTATTATTGGTTACTCACATGATGAGCGAAATTGAAGAGCTATGTGATAAATATATCTATATTCATAATGGAGAAATCAGAGATTTTGGTATGGTTTCTGACATTGTTAAAAAACATGGATCAGTTCATAATTATACATGAAATAAATTTAAAGAAGAAAAAGTAGCTGATTTAAAAAAAGAAGCAAAAATAAATGATGAAAAAAGAATAATTAATAATAAAAATAAGTTTGATAAAATCATCAATAAAGCAAATAATAAAGGTAAAAATTTACCATTAATAGTTCTACTATTAAAATACTATATAAAAGGTTTTGTGCAACCATTTTTCCTGTTAGGTTTTCCTATTATAATGTTATTTATAGAAGGGTTTGCTTTTAAAGGGAAAATGTTTGGAGATGGTTCAAGCTCTACAGAGTATTCACTTTTACATAATTTAGTTGGTTCAATTGCAATTACACAAATAATTGCAACAGGAATATTTGTTATTCCTCAAACAATCTTAGAGTTTAAAAATAGTGTTCTTTTAAAAAGGATTGGAGCAACAAATATTAAACCTATTTTCTTTGTTTTAACAGTTGTAACAATGGGTGTATTATTTATGTTGTTAACATTTTTTTGAACATTATTATGAGCAGGAATTATGTTTGGAACAACTTATGGTTGAAATGAAATAGCTGCTCCATATCAAGTATGAGAAGCTTTACCATTTTTAATGTTAATATTATTTTCATCAGTTTCATTAGGTCTAATGCTTTCAAGCCTATTTAAATCAACCGCTGCTTATGTTGCTGTTGCAAACATTTTATACCTTCCAATTGCATTTCTTGGAGGAACATTTTTACCAATTGACTTTATAATGACAAGTGATGTTTTGAAATATGCAACATATTTGAATGGTTTTAAATATTGTATGGAACCTTTTAATAATGCTTGATCTGGAAAATTTGAATTTGATTATGTAATGGGAATATTTTTAGGTGTTTCTATATTAATTACAGTCGTTTACATAATTATTGCGTCTATAAAACTAAAATGAGAATCATAAAAATGCTTGAAATTTATATATATTTATTTATTATATAGATATGTGGTTATTTTACTTTTTTAAATAACGTCACATATTTTGAAATGTAAATATATATTATTAAATAAGTTTTCTTGCATAAGCATTTGCGAGAAGGGAAATCTTTATAATAACTTATACTTACTAAAATAACCACAAAAACACAGTTTGACTGTGTTTTTATTAAGTTTTTTTATAATTTTGTAAATAATTTAATTCAATAATAAAGTGAATGGTATATAATATATATGCTTACTCACAAGCCCCGGAAAGCGAAGGAGAAAAAGCACAATGAAACAAACTACACTTATTAAAACAGCAGATATTGCTAAAAAATGATATGTAGTTGACGCAACTGACGCTATTTTAGGACGTTTATCTACTGAAATAGCGAAGGTTCTAAGAGGAAAACATAAACCAACATTTACACCTCATATTAATAACGGTGATCATGTAATTGTTATTAATGCCGAAAAAGTAGTTTTATCAGGAAAAAAAGAAAATGATAAAAACTACTACCACCACTCAATGCATCCAGGTGGATTGAAATCAAGAAATGTTAAAACACAACGTCAATTATTCCCTGAAAGAATAATTGAAAGAGCTGTAAGATTGATGTTACCTAAAAATGTTCAAGGGGGAAATCAGTATAGAGCATTACATGTTTATGCTGGACCTGAACATCCACATCAAGCACAAAATCCAGAGGTTTTGGTAATTAACACAAGAAAAGGAGATAACAAATAATGGCTGTTGCAAAGAAAACAAGTTCAGTTATATATAGAGGAACAGGAAGAAGAAAATCTTCAGTTGCTCAGGTTATTCTTACACCAGGAAATGGTGAAATTGTTGTTAATGGTAAACCAGCTTTAGAGTTTTTCCCATATCCTACTTTAGTACAAGATATGGAACAACCTTTAGAAGCTACAGGTACAAAAGCAGATTTTTCAATCAGAGTTGTTGTTAAAGGTGGAGGATTTACTGGTCAAGCAGGAGCTGCTCGTTTAGGGATTGCAAGAGCTTTATTAGAAGCAAGTAAAGATTACAAACCAGAATTAAGAGGTAAAGGTTTATTAACTCGTGATGCACGTGTTAAAGAACGTAAAAAATACGGACTTTATGGAGCACGTAGATCACCACAGTACTCAAAACGTTAATTTACAATATTATGCGCATAAGGAACACGCCAAAAGTGTGTTTTTTTTTGAAAAATTTTGGCATTTTTTGAAAATGTTTGAAAGACTTTTTCAAAAAATTAATCGTTTTTTTATTTTTTGTTAAAAAAAATTTCCAAAGGAATATAATAAATGTGTAAGGAGTAAACAAATGAAAGATCTAGAACAAATTTTTGAAAAGGCTAGAAAAGCTTATGAAGAATTTTCAACTTTTTCACAAGAAAAAGTAGACCACATATTTAAAAGAGCCGCATTAGCAGCAAACGAACAAAGAATTCCTTTGGCTAAAATGGCTTGTGAAGAAACTTCAATGGGAATTGTTGAAGACAAAATATTAAAAAACCATTATGCAAGTGAATTTATTTACAATAAATTTAAAGATTTGCAAACAGTTGGAACTTTTTATACAAATAGAGCATTAGGTATACAAAAAATTTATGAACCTATAGGAATCGTTGGAGCAGTTATTCCAACAACCAATCCTACTTCAACAGCTATTTTTAAATGTCTATTAGCATTAAAAACAAGAAACGCAATTGTAATTTCACCTCATCCAGGGGCAAAAAAATGTACAATTGAAGCAGCTAAAGTAGTTTTAAAAGCAGCTGTTGAGGCTGGAGCACCTGAAGGAATTATTGGATGAGTAGAAAATCCATCATTAGAAGGTACTGAATATGTTATGAAAAATGCTAACATTATTCTTGCAACTGGTGGACCAGGTATGGTTAAAGCCGCTTACTCATCAGGAGTACCAGCGATTGGAGTTGGTGCAGGTAATGCACCAGCAATTATTGATGAATCTGCCAACATTGAGACAGCTACATCATCAATAGTTCAATCTAATACATTCGATAACGGGGTTGTTTGTGCAACAGAAAACTCAGTTGTTGTAGTTGAAAAAATTTATGATCAAGTTGTAAAAGCGTTTGAAAGAAAAAATACATACGTTGTTACTAAAGAAGAAGATAAAGAAAAATTCAGAAAAGCAATGTTTAAAGAGGGTAAATTTGGACTTTTAAATGCTGATTTAGTAGGTAGAAGTGCCCTTGTTGTTGCAGAAAAAGTCGGTATCAAAGTACCTCCAACAACTAGATTTATTTTAGTTGAAGCTGAATCAACAGACCACAGTGAAGCATTAGCTCATGAAAAATTATCAACTTATGCAACTTTATATAAAGCAAAAAATTATGATGATGCTATTCAAAAAGCTAAAAACATATTAAAAATGGGGGCAGGACATACTGCATCATTATGAGCAGATGTATCAGCACATCCAGATGTATTAGAAAAATTTAAAACACTTAATCCAGGAAGATTGATTGTTAACTCTCCTTCATCATTAGGTGGGGTTGGAGATATGTATAACTTTGGATTAGATCCAAGTTTAACCTTAGGTTGTGGAACACATGGGGGAAACTCTTTCTCTTCAAACGTTGGTCCATTAAACTTACTTAATGTAAAAACTGTAGCAGAAAGAAGGGAAAACATGCAGTGATTAAGACTACCTGAAAGAATCTATCATAAATTCGGTTCTTTACAATATGCATTCGAAGATTTAAAAGAATGAGGTATTAAAAAAGTATATATAGTTACTGATAAAGTAATTAACCAATTATATGGTAAAAAAATTACCGAACAATTAGATAAATTAGGAGTTGCATACACTGTATTTGATGGTGTTGAACCAAACCCAATGTTATCAACAACTAAAAAAGGTGCAGAAGATATGAGAAAATATGCACCAGACTTAATCATAGGATTTGGTGGAGGTTCTTCAATGGATGCCGCTAAATTGATGTGATTAATGTATGAAAATGATGGAAAAGAAATTGACTTTAAAGACTTAGCAGTTACTTTTGCAGATATTAGAAAAAGAATTGTTAAATATCCTGTTACTGGAAGAAAAGCTAAAATGATCTGTATTCCAACAACATCAGGAACTGGTTCTGAAGTAACACCATTCTCAGTTATTACTGATGACAAAACTCACACAAAATATCCATTGGCCGATTATTCATTAACACCACAAATGGCTATTATTGATCCAGAATTAACATTAACAATTCCAAAAGGAGCAACTAATGCACCAGCACTAGATGCATTAACTCACTGTTTAGAAGCATATGTTTCAATTATGGCAACTGAATACACAGATGGTTATGCAGTTCAAGGAGCAAAAAATATTGTTAACTACTTACCAAGAGCTTATCATGATGGAAAAAGTGATGTAGAAGCAAGAGCAAAAGTTATGGATGGAGCTGCATTTGCAGGTATATCATTTGCTAATGCTTTCTTAGGAATAGTTCACTCAATGTCACATAAAGTTGGGGGATATCACGGAGTTATCCATGGTGCTGCTAACGCAATCTTATTACCACATGTAATTAGATATAATGCAGCTTGTGTGTTAGAAGGTGGAAAACAAGCATATTTCTCACAATTTGAAACACAAAACTCAATGGAAAAATATGCACAAATGGCTAGAGAACTTGGATTAAAAGGAAAAACGAATGAAGAATTAGTTGATGCGTTAATCGAAACAGTTCAAAAATTAACTAAAGAAGTTGAATTACATACATCTTTTAAAGAATATGGTGTGGATGAAAAAAATTTTCTTGCTACAATTGACAAAATGTCAGAAGATGCATTTGATGACCAATGTACAGGGGCTAATCCAAGATATCCATTAATTGAAGATCTAAAAAACATATATTTAGACGCATTTTATGGAAATCCAGTAAAAAAATTTTCAAAATAAGAAATTTTTCTAAAATAGTTATTTAATAGTAGAAAAAATTATATTAAAGGAACATAATATTAATAACCAAGGAGGAGATTAAATGAAGTTCAAAGAATGAGAGGGATTTGAAGGTGGGTCTTGAACAGATGAAATTGATGTTCGTGGATTCATTCTAAAAAACTACAGACCTTATGAAGGTGATGATAGTTTTCTTGCAGGTCCAACTAAAGCCACAACCAAATTATGAGATATGGTTATGGAATTAACTAAAAAAGAAAGAGAAGCGGGTGGTGTTTTAGATGTTGATAGTGATTTGCCTTCAACAATAACATCACATGGTCCTGGATTTATTGATAAAAAATTAGAAAAAGTAGTAGGACTACAAACAGATAAACCATTTAAAAGAGCATTAATGCCTTGAGGTGGTATTAATATGGCAGTTCAAGCTAATGAATCATATGGATTTACAGTTAGTGATAGAGTTAAAGAAATATTTACAAAATATCGTAAAACTCACAACCAAGGTGTATTTGATGCCTATACTCCAGATATGAGAAAAATTAGAAAAAGCCATATTGTAACAGGACTTCCAGATTCATATGGAAGAGGAAGAATTATTGGAGATTACAGAAGATTAGCTCTTTATGGAAGTGACTTCTTAATTCAAGAAAAAATTAAAGATGCAACATTAGTTGATGGTGAAATGAATGAAGAAAAAATTCGTCTAAGAGAAGAAATCACCGAACAAATTAATGCATTAAAAGATATTACTAAAATGGCAGCAAGTTATGGCTGAGATGTTTCAAAACCTGCTGCAAATGCTGTTGAAGCATTCAACTTTACATACTTAGCTTATTTAGCAGCTATTAAACAAAATAATGGTGCTGCTGAATCATTTGGTAGAGTATCAACATTCCTAGATATCTATATTGAAAGAGACATGGAAAAAGGTATTTTAACTGAAGAAGAAGCTCAAGAATTAATGGATCACTTAGTAATGAAATTAAGAATTGTTAAATTTACAAGAACTCCTGCTTATAATGAAATATTTTCAGGAGACCCAGTTTGAGCAACTGAATCAATTGGGGGAATGTCACTTGATGGTAGAACATTAGTAACTAAAAATAGTTTTAGAGTAATTCATACTCTATCGAATATGGGACCATCACCTGAACCAAACTTAACAATTTTATGATCAGCAAACTTACCAGAAAAATTCAAAGAATTCTGTGCAAGATACTCAATTTTATTCTCATCAATGCAATATGAAAATGATGACATTATGAGAACAACTCACGGAGATGATTATGCTATTGCATGTTGTGTATCACCAATGAAAGTTGGAAAACAAATGCAATTCTTTGGAGCAAGAACAAATCTTGCAAAAACACTTCTATACGCTATCAATGGTGGAATAGATGAGATTTCAAAAGAACAAATCTCACCTAAATTTGAACCAGTATTAACTGGTGATGGACCACTTGATTTCGATGAAGTATGAAAAAAATTCGACAATATGATGTCATGAGTTGCAGATAAATATGTAAATACTTTAAATGTAATTCACTATATGCATGATAAATACTACTATGAAAGTGCAGAAATGTGTTTCTATGATACAAATGTATTTAGATTCTTTGCGACTGGAATTGCAGGGTTATCAGTAGTTGCTGACTCATTATCAGCAATTAAATATGCAAAAGTATATCCAATCAGAGATGAAAAAGGAATTGTAACTTCATATAGAACTGAAGGGGAATTTCCAAAATTTGGTAACAATGATGACAGAGTTGACGACTTAGCTAAAAATGTTGTTAAAGTGTTTATGAACAAAATTAGATCACACAGCACTTATAGAAATTCAGTAGCAACAATGTCAGTATTAACAATTACTTCAAACGTTGTATATGGTAAAGCAACAGGTGACACACCTTGTGGAAGAAGATATCCAGAAGCATTTGCACCAGGAGCAAACCCAATGCACGGAAGAGATTGTTCAGGAGCTGTTGCTTCACTTGCATCAGTTTCAAAAATACCATTTAAACACGCTTCAGACGGGATTTCAAATACATTCTCAGTTATACCAGGAGCACTTGGAAAAGATGATGACTTGGTAATAAGTGGAGAAATTAAAATTAGTGGTGAAATTCCAAAAGATGCACTAAAATAATTTTTAAGGTATATAATAATAATGATAGTAGCAATTAAAAAAGCTAAATCAAGAAAGGATTTGATATTATGGCAAATAAAGTTTCAAAACAACAACAAGAAAACTTAGTTAATATGCTTGATGGGTATATGACTAATGGTGGACACCACTTGAACGTGAACGTTCTTAACCGTGAAGTTTTATTAGATGCACAAAAACATCCTGAAAACTATCCACAGTTAACTATTAGAGTTTCAGGATACGCTGTAAACTTTGTAAAATTAACAAAATCACAACAAGATGAAGTTATTTCAAGAACTTTCCACGAATCAATGTAAAAAAGGAAAAGAGTACCTTCAGGTACTCTTTTTTTTAGGTAATTATGGAACACAATAAAGATCCAAGAGTTGGTTATTATAGTAGTATGGAAAGTTTTGGGGCAGTTGATGGCCCAGGGATTAGGTTAGTTATTTTTTTACAAGGTTGTTTATTGAGATGTAAATATTGTCACAATCCTGAGGCATTAGCTTTTACAAAGGATAAACCCATAACTGTTGATGAAGTTTTAGCAATATATAATAAAAACAAAAGTTTTTATAAAAATGGAGGAATTACTCTTTCTGGTGGTGAAGCAACAACTCAAATCGATTTTTGTATTGAGTTATTTAAAGAAGCTAAAAAATTAGGTATAAATACTTGTTTAGATACTTGTTTTGGTACTTATCAAGATATTCCATTAGTCCAAGAAAAATGACTTGAGCTATTGAAATATACTGACACAACTTTAGCTGACTTAAAACATATTGATAATGAGAAACATATTGCATTAACATCAAAACCAAATACAAATATTTTACAAGCAATTAAGTTTTTAGATGATCATAATGCTAAAATGTGAGTTAGGCATGTTTTGGTACCAGGATGAACAGATGATCGTGAAGACTTATTAAAATTAGGACAATTTTTAGCAAGTTTGAAAAACATGCAAAGACTAGAAATGCTACCATATCACAACATGATGATTCCCAAATATGAAAGCTTGAAAATGAAGTTTTATTTAAAAGATGTTGTTCCGCCAACAAAAGAATATGTTGCCGAATGTTTAAAAATCATTAAAGAAGGTATGCAAAAAGCAAAAGGGTTATAATTAACCCTTTTTTATATTTTTAAAAACTTCAATCAAGCCTTCAAATATTAACTTTTCATCAAAAATATATCCAAGTTCTTTAATTTCTTTTATAAATAAATTTGATATTCCCCCTGTAAAAATAACTTTATCTACTTTGAAATGTTTTTTAAAAAAATCAACTAAACCAGTTACCATATAGAAGTGTCCATTAAATGAACCTATATTTATTGAATCCACAGTATTTTTACCTACTAGTTTATTTGATTTATTGTAAGTATTATTTTTTAAAAGAGAAGCCATATTAATCAATCCATCAAGCGAAGTTTCCAATCCTGGAGAGATACTTGTTCCAATAAACTTTTTATCTTGAACCACAAAAATTGTTGATGCGGTCCCTAGAGATAGTACTAGTCCATTTTCTAAGTTATAAGTGTTTAATGCTCCAATAAAATTTGATAAAAAATCAGCTCCAAGTTTATTAACATCATCTAGTGCAAATTGATAGTTGCTAATATCAACAACATTTCTTAAATTATATATTGGTACATCTATACTTTGTCCTAATGCTCTTATTACATCATTTCACTCTGGGACAACAGAAACATAAATTATTTCAGAAACAGTAACATTGTTTTCTTTTAATAAGTTTTTAATTCTTGAAGATGATTTATACTCATCATCTTTAGTTTTTGGTCTCATTAAATTTGATAGCTCATTTTTTGCTTGATCTCATATTCTAAAATCAACAGTTGTGTTTCCTACATCAATCATTAAAATGCTCATTTTTGTACTCCTAAACACTATTATTTTACACAATTTTTATAGATTAAAAATTTTTTGCATTTTTTTAGAATAAAATAATATAGATATTAGAAATTGAGGTACATATATGATAGCAATATATCCTGGAAGTTTTAATCCTTTTCATGAAGGTCATCTAGATATATTAAAAAAAGCTTTAAATTTGTTTTCAAAAATATACATAGTTGTTAGTAAAAATATTTTAAAAGACTCAAATCCTGATTTAAAACAAAGAATTAATAGTATTGTTGATTTAACAAAACATTATAATAATTGTGAAGTTATTTTAAATGAAAATAAATTAACTGCAGATATTGCAAAAGAACTTGATGCAAAGTTTTTGATAAGAGGTGTAAGAAATATTGAAGACTTTAAGTATGAAGTAGAACTTGCAGATGCAAACAAATTTTTAAACAAAGATTTAGAAACGATCATATTTATATCTGATTCTGATAGAAGAGAAATATCGTCAACAAGACTAAAAGAAATAGAAGAATATAAAAGAAGGGGTTAATATGTTTTCAATAGATAACTTAAAAAAATCAATTTTAAAAAATGATAAAAAAATGAAATTAGTTTTTCCTGAAGGACAAGAACCAAAAATTGTTGAGGTTGCTAACAAACTACAAGAAGAAGGTTTAGCAAATGTTATTATGTTATTTGATGCTGAAAGTGAAATAGCTAATAATATTCATAAAGATATAAAAACAGTTGTTGTTAAAGGAAATCCTAATCAAGAAATGGTTGATCAAATTTTAGAAATCAGAAAAGGAAGACTTGAAAAAGATGAAGCTATTGAGCTTGTTCAAAAAAGAAATTACTATGGAGCAATGCTTATTTATTTAGGACGGGCTGATGGGATGGTTTGTGGTTTAACTTACACAACTGCCGATACTTTAAGACCAGCACTTCAAATTATTAAAACTGCTGAAAATTATTCAATTGCATCATCAGTATTTATTATGACTAGAGGTGAAGAACAATTATTTTTCACAGACTGTGCTTTAAATGTGGAACCAAATCCAAAACACTTAGCAGATATAGCTTACATGGCGGCAGAATTTGCAGAACAAATGGATGTTAAAAATGTTGAGGTAGCACTTCTAAGTTACTCAACAGTAGGTTCAGGATCTGGTCCATCAGTTGAAAATGTAGCAAAAGCAGTTGATAGACTAAAAGGAATGGAAAATGGTAAATACATTTTTGATGGTGAAATGCAATTTGACAGTGCTTATGAAAAAAGTGTTAGAGATAAAAAGTACCCAAATAGTAGACTTACAAAAGCAAGACCAGATGTTTATGTATTTCCAGAGTTAAATGCTGGTAATATTGGTTATAAAATTGCTCAAAGAATGGCTGGATTTGAAGCTGCAGGTCCATTTATTTTAGGTTTAAATAAACCTGTAAATGACTTGTCAAGAGGAGCAACTTTAGAAGATATTTACAACACTTCAGTTGTAACTATTTATCAAGCAATTCAGAAGGGAACAAAGTAAAATGATTTTAGTAGTAAATGCAGGAAGTAGTTCAATCAAGTTTAAATTATATGATATAAGTCAAAAAAATAATCCAATTTCATTAGTGGAAGGTTTAGCAGAAAGAATTAAAGTTGATGGAGCATTAACAATTAAAATGAATGATAAAAAACATCAATTTGATGACAAAATGGACGATCACTTAATGGCTGTTAAATCAATTTTAAATCGTTTTAAGGAACTAAAAGTTATTGAAAACATTGAAGATATTAAAGGTATTGGTTTTAGAGTTGTTCACGGTGGAGATAAAATTGTTAAACCTGTTGAATTAACAGATGAAAATAAAAAAACAATTGAAGAAAACATCAGATTAGCCCCTTTACATAATCCAGGAGCATTAACAGCAATTGAAGCTTTTGAAAAAGGTCTTCCAAATGCTAAATTGGTTGGGTGCTTTGATACTTCATTTCACCAAACTATGCCAGAAAAAAGCTTTTTATACACAGTTCCATATTCATGATACAAAGAGTATAAAGTTAGAAAATATGGATTTCACGGTATAAGTTTTGACTATATAACAGAAGAGTGTGCCAAAATTTTTAATAAGAAAAAAGAAAAATTAAACTTAATTATTTGTCACTTAGGTAATGGTGCAAGTATGTGTTGTGTAAAACATGGTCAATCATTTGATACAACTATGGGATTAACACCTCTTGCAGGATTAATGATGGGTACAAGATCAGGAGATATTGATGCTTCAATTCTTCAATATATGGCAAAAGAGTTAAATAAAGATGTTTATGAGATAACTGACATTCTAAATAAACAATCAGGATTGCTTGGAATAAGTGAAATTTCAAGTGATATGAGAGATATTACAAATGAAGCATTTCATAAAGGCGAAAATGCAAACAGAGCTTATTTAACTTTAGAACTTTATTCAGAAAGAGTGGCTGAATACATTGTTAAATATGCAAACCATTTACAAGGAAATGTTGACGCAATTGTATTTACTGCTGGAATTGGTGAAAACTCTTCAGTTATTAGATCTTGAGCTATGGAAAGAGTCAAATTGATGAATATTGAAATTGACAAAGAAAAAAATGAAGCAGACTATGATTTGTATATGGAAATTTCAACACCTAATTCAGACGTTCCTGTTTTCAAAATTAGAACTGATGAAGAGTTAATGATTTGTAAAGAAACTCTTAAATTTTTAAAATAAATAATTTTAAAAAGAAAAACTTATAAATTTTGAGTTTTTCTTTTTTTATAATCTATTTTTGTTAAAATGAGATATATAGATATGAGGAATTAGCAATGAAATTTAACAAAAGAGCAGAATTTTCTTTAAAATTATTGATTTTAATTATTTTAATTTGTTTTTTAATATTTGACTATTTTGTTCAAGTTCATATACCAAAACTTAATATGAGAGGTATTCCTACTCTAGAAAGACTAAGTATCTATTATTGCTATTTTACAACTCAGTCTAATTATCTTGTTGTTATATTTTTATTTTATAGTTTATTTTTGAAACAAAAATATGATAAAAAAGTACCATTTGGTTTAGAACTAGGTATTACAGTATATATTACAATAACAATGTTAGTTTTTTGAATCGGGTTACTTTCTTCAAGAGATGAAATGTGATCATACACTTATGTTCATTGAATATCAACAACTATTTTGCATTTAATAATTCCGATTGTTATGATAACTAATTTTTTATTATCTTGTGGTGATGTTTATCAATGTCCAAGAAACCACTCTAAATTTACACTTTATGGAATAACAGCTTACCCATTAGCATATCTTGTTTTAATTATGGGACGTGGTGAATTTAGATACCGAATGTATGGTGAAAAATTCTTTAATGATGTATATGAAGTAAGCAATGGTGTTTGACATATGAGACCTGGTAGTGTTTGGTCACAAAGTGATGTGGGAATTTTTGGTCATGGTATGCAACCATATACAAGCCAAATGTGATATCCGTATTGATTTTTAAATATGCATAATGCGCGTTTAGGTGGAATTGATAGTGTGACAAATGAATATGTTGAATGAAAAAACTATGATATTCCTTGGATTATGATGGTTGGTTATTTGGTGGGAGCAGTTATTGCAATAACCACTTTGGTTATGTCTTTACAATTCTTCTATTTGTACATAAACAACAAAAAATTCTATCGTTGACATGATATTGATGGTAATATTCTTGATAAAGAAGCACACGATTACCATTTAATTCACAGAAAATTTACAATGAATCAACAAAAAGTTTATAGAAAACAAAAAGAAGTTGAAAAAAAAGTTGAATGAAAATTATGGCGACAAAATTTAAAATATATGTCTTTTACAGAAAAAATAAAGAGTTTATTTGAGATGCATAACCAGTCGTTACTTAAAAAAAGGTTACACGCTGCTGCAGTTAGGCTTGAAAGAAAAAAGAAAAAACAAGAAAAAATTAATCTTAAAAAATGATTAGACACCCTTAAAACTATTGAAAGAGCTCAGGTTATTGAGAACTTAAAAGAGGCTAAAAGATATCAAAAGCTTGTTAAAAGAGGGGTTGTTATTTACAATATTAAAAGGATAGAAAAAAGCACATAAGTGCTTTTTTTATTATCAAATTTTAATTCTATCTTCTGGTGCTTTATACATTTTGTCACCAGGTTTTGTTTCATAAAGTTCGTGAAATTTATCGATATTTACTAATATTCCATTACATCTGAATTGTTCAGGTGAGTGAGGGTCTGTAAATAAACGAGTATTTCTTTCTTCTGGTGTAATTATTCTGCTTCAAACTAAGGCATAGTTTTCAAAAAAACCCTTGATGTCCTCCGGATTTTGTTTTAAACAAACATCTAATGCAGCATTTACTCCACCTAAGTCTCCAATATTTTCACCTAATGTTAATTTTCCATTAACATGTGTACCATTTATTTCATATTCATCGTATTGTTTAACTAATTTTTCAGTTCTTTTATTATATTTTTCATAATCTTCTTTAGTTCATCAATTTTCAAAGTTCCCATTTTTATCAAATTGGCTTCCTTGATCGTCAAAACCATGGCTTATTTCATGGCCAATTACTGCACCAATTCCTCCACAATTTTTAGCTTTAGATTGATCGATGCTATAAAATGGCAACTGCAATATTGCAGCTGGGAAACATATCTCATTAGAAGTAGGATTATAATAAGCATTAACTGTTTGAGGATACATATATCATTTAGATTTATCAACTGGTAAATTAATTTCATTCAGTTCTTTTTCTCTAAAATGAAGACGTGCATTTAAGAAGTTTTGGTATAGTGATCCACCATTATCAAAATCTTTAAGTTCAACTTTACTAAAGTCTTCTCATTTGTCGGGATAACCTATTTTAACTGTAAAAGAGTCCACTTTTTCAATTGCTTTTATTTTTGTTGATTCACTCATTCATTCTAAATCTTTTAATCTAACTTTATATGCTTCAATTAAACCATTCACTATTGATAAAACATCTTTTTTGGCTTCTTCTGAAAAATGTTTTTTAACATATTCTTTACCAATTAGTTCTCCAACTAATGAACTTGCAATACCTACAGCTCTTTCGGTTTCTTGTCTCATTTCTTTAACACCACTAAATGCAGCACTATAATCAAAAGAGATTTTTTCTAAATCAAAGCTTAGTAGTCTTGCAAATCCACATAAAATTTCTAATTTTAAAATATCTTTTAAATCTTCTAAATCCATGTTGTCTAATAATTCATTTAATTTTTGCAAGTACTTAGGTTCTGTCAATATAATTTTTTTAGCTTTTGAATATCCAGTCTGTTCTAAATACTTTGCTCAACCAAAAAATGGATTATATTCATTTAATTGGTCAATTGTAACAACATTATAAATTGTTGAAGGATTTCTTTTTTCTTCATTTTTAAGCATAATTTTACTTAATTCTAATTCGAAATTATAAACTAACTCAAATAAATTTTTTGATCTAAAAATAATTTCATTTTTTACATGATGAGTTATATTTTTAATAAACTCACTATATGCTTTTTTTATTTCAGCATGTCTAGGGTGATTTTCTTCATAAAAATCACGGTCCCTCATACCAAGACCCATCGGAGAAATACCTAATGCTCTAAGGTTGCTATCTTTAAAATCAGAATCTACATCTTTGCTATAAAAAAATGACAAACCATATTTTTTGTTCATATCAATCATAAAGTCAGTAAAGTTTTTTTTGTCCTTTAAATTATTGATATCACTTATAATTGGTAAGATAGGGTTAATACCTTGTGCATTTCTTTGCTCAAAGTTTAAGTAGTTTTTAAAAACTGCTACAATTTTATCTTGATCAGCATTTCTATTACTACTATTAACTAATTCATTTATTAAATTTTCTACATCTGTTACAGATTTTTTGTGTAACATTTCAAAACTACCTCAAGTTGCATAACCTTTTGGTAATTGTGCATTTTCTATTCACCCACCATTAATGTGTAAATAAAAATCATCTTGTGCTCTTGCTTTTGAACTCACTTTCTAAGTTCCTCCTTTTCTTTAAACATTATATAGGAAAATATCATTTTAAATAGTATTATAATATAATAAATATGGAATACAATGGGTTAAGACTATAAACACTTAAAAAAAGGCATAAAAAGTGGTATAATATAAAGGAATGGGGATACTATGGTACATTTAAGGGCAAGAAATTTACCTTCAAAAGGAACATTAGTTGAATGACTCTTTACAGGTAATAACATCTCATTTGGAGATGATTTTGCCCTTATTAAATTAGATGATGGTACAGATATAACAATCAAATCAAACTACAATGGTTTAATTGTTAAAACTATCAAATTAGGTAGCCCAGTAAAAAATAACAGTATTCTTGCCAATATAGCCATTGGTGAAAAAGAAATTGCAAAATTTAGTAAACAAAGTGAAGAGGTAGTTGAGTCAGCGAACACTGGAGTTGTTGACGGAATTTTTATTCCCCCAGAAGTAGATGATAGTAGATTACAGTTAGCTGAATCTGAAGCTGATCAATTCTCTGGAGCTGTTGTTTATGATAAATACAATCAAGCAATAACTCCTTTTTCAACAGGTCAAGAAGATATTGTTGATAGTAGAGAAAAGTTGGAACAACTTGAGGAGAAGGATAAATCTATGACACCAGATTCACCAATGAAAGATAGATTTGCTCAAATGAGAGCTAACATCCAAAACTCAATCAAAAATGCACCTCAAAATAAATTAATGGGTGATATTCCAGCTGATGATTTATTAAAAATGAATACAACAGATTTACTTAAAGATGATCCAGGTAATGTTTTTGGGAAAAATGCTGGTGGTGGTCCAAGTAAATTTAGACAATTAATTCAAGCAAGAAAAGAAAAATTGTTAGAAGAAAATCAATTTAAAGAAGTAGATGGCGATAAGCACATTGATGCAATGTCAAAATTGGATGAAAAAGGTCGTCCTTTAATAATGAGAAACATTATAGCTTCTAGAATGGAAAAGCTAAATAGTGCAGGGGGAGACCCTAGTGTTTTAGAAAGAGATATAGTAGCTACAAAAGAAAATGCAATTCTTGACAATGATCGTAAATCAGGGGGGGTGAGTGGCTTGAGTAACCAAAGACCACAACAAGGGTATAATGAATACCAAGTTAATGAAAATAATTACCCACCAAAAACACAAAGAGATAATGGTATTTCACCTGATTCATATGTAGAAGAACAAGAACCTGAAATTATTGATGCAAATGATTATGCTTTGCCAGGAAGTTCAATTATGCCAAAAAAGAAACCAGAGCAATTGCTTAAAGAAATTGGTAATAAAAGCAATAGAAGTTATGCAGAATCAAAACTTGCTAATTTATATGACATAAACCGTAGATGACATTTGATAAAAGATAGTGATAAAAGAAATACTATTGAAAGCAGAAAAAAAGCGGTTGAATCAGGTTTAAGTCAAGAAAAACCAAAATATTTGGTTCTGATGGAGCAAGGTAAAATACCTAAGAGATTTTTTGCAAAAGTTCCAGTTCAAGGTGCTAATGGTAGACAAGTTCAAATTGCTTTTAAAGATACAAAACAAGGTAAAAAAGAATTTGAATCTTGATTAAGAGCAAGTAATTTATATACTTCATATTTAGAATATTTAAGAGCTCTTGAAGAAGGTGTTTCTTTTTCTTCGTTGGATGATGCTCAACATATGAATTTAAGAAACAGTAAACCTTGATATGATTCTGATAATGAACCAAAAGAAGATGAAATTGAAACTTATACATTGGATGATACTTATGAACCAATTCAAAATCAACAAAATAGTTTTTATGATGAACCAATGAAAAACTATCAAAACCAACAACCAATGCAAAACCAACAACCAATGCAAAACCAACAACCAATGCAAAACCAACAACCAATGCAAAATCAACAACCAATGCAAAACTACCAAAACCAACAACCAATGCAAAACAAACAAAATAGTTTTTATGATGAACCAATACAAAACCAACAACCAATGCAAAACTACCAAAACCAACAACCAATGCAAAACCACCAAAACCACCAACCAATACAAAACCACCAAAACCAACAACCAATACAAAACCAACAACCAATGCAAAACCACCAAAATCAACAACAAAGTTTTTATGATGAACCAGTTAATCAATATCAAAATTATTCTGAAGAAGTTTATGATAAAACACCCAAAAAAGTTCAAAAACAATTGAACAGAAGTTTAAATGATTTAGATGGTGAATATAGATCTAGAACTGGGGACCCAAGAGCAGAGGAAAATATTGCTTATTTACAAAATCAAATAAATGATTTACAAAAAGCACTAATTCAGCAAAACCAGCTAAATTTAGCAACACAAAAAATAAATAATTCAGTTCCAGTAAATGGAGGAACCGATACTTTTTCTCAACTGATGCAGTATGTTTTAATGCAAAACTTAATGCAAAACTTAGCTGTTGGTGGTCAAAAAGTAAACTCTAATAGCGATGATGTTAAAAGTATCATAAAAAAAGAGATAGATAATTTTAAATATGAACTAGAAAGATCAAATGATCGATATAACGATCATAATGAACAAACAAATAAAAGAAAATCAAAAAATTATGACAATATGAAAACTGTTGATTTTGAATCTCAAAAACCAGATGAAACAATTGGTTATTTGGATTTTGAAGGTCAAGATGAAAATAAGGTTGTATCTAGAGAAAAAGTTAATTCAAACAGAAACTCAGCTGTTAAATCTATGATTTTATCTCAAAACTACATTCCACCTTTAACAATTTCTACTGAAATTGATATGACTGCTATTTTAAAATTGAAACACATTTTAAAACAAAATCAAGGGAACATAAAATTCTCAACAATTGCTTTCATTGCAAAGGCTATTAGCATTGCATTAGAAGAATATCCAAAATTAAATTCAAGTTATGACCCTGAAACAAATGAAGTTGTTATTAAAAAATACCACAATATTGGATTGGCAACTGAAACAAGTGAGGGATTAATAATACCTGTGCTTAGATTTGTTGAAAAACTTTCAGTTAAAGATGTTGCAATCGACATTAAAGAAATGACTGTCAGATTAAGAGCAGGAGAACTTTTCAATTATGAGACAGATGGAAGCACAATAACTATTGCTAATTATGGTAATATTGGTGCTATCCAAGCAACACCAACAATTTTTTACCCAAACGCAGCTGTTATTGGGGTTGGAAAAGTTGTTAAAAAACCTGTTGTTGTAAGTAATGAAAAATTAGCAATTAAAGCAATTATGCATATGAGTTTAACAGTTGATCAAAGAATTATTGATGCTGCAGAAGCAGGAAGATTTTTATCAAAAGTTAAAGAAATTTTAGAAAGACCTGAAATTTTAACAATTTCATAATAATATGATTTAAAGTGCTATTTATGACCTAAATATAAAAAAATATTTTACTTTTTTGTTAGGAAATCATTTTTTTTAGTATAATATTTAGGTCTTATATGGCGTATATGGCGAAGTGGTTAACGCTCCGGATTGTGGTTCCGGCATTCGAGGGTTCGATTCCCTTTATACGCCCCATTAAATGAAAAGATACTCACTTGTTTATACTTGTGAGTTTTTATTTTGATAAAATAATTTTGATTAGGAGAAAACATGAACAATACACAGATTATTATTTTAGACTACGGTAGTCAATACACGCAACTTTTATCAAGAAGAGTTAGAGAACTAGGGGTATTTAGTGAAGTTATAAATTTTAATATAAAAGCTGAAGAGGTTAAAAAGTACAAAAATTTAAAAGGAATAATTTTATCAGGAGGTCCTTCTAGTGTTTACTTAAATGATGCTTATAGTATTGATAAAGCAATTTTTGACTTAAACATCCCAATATTAGGGGTGTGTTATGGAATGCAACTTATTGCAGAAACTTTTGGTGGTAAAGTTGAACTAGCAGATACTCAAGAATTTGGAAAAGCTGTTCTATACTTAGACAAAAAAGAAAATAAGCTATTTAAAAATGTCGATGATAAAAAGCAAGTTTGAATGAGTCATGCAGATCATTTGACTAAAATGCCTGATAATTTTGAAAAAATAGCGCACTCTGATTCTTCTATTGCAGCAATTGCAAATTCAGATAAATCGATTTATGGTGTTCAATTTCATTGTGAAGTTACTCATAGTGAACAAGGTACACAAATGCTTGAAAACTTTGTTTTTGGTATTTGTTTTGCTGTTAAGGATTGAAACATGGATAAATTCATTGAGCAAAAAATTGAAGAAATTAAAACAACAGTTCAAAAGGATGATGTAATTCTTGGGTTAAGTGGTGGAGTTGATTCATCGGTTGCAGCAGCTCTTATATCAAAATCAATTGGTAAAAAATTAACTTGTATTTTTGTAGATACTGGACTCTTAAGAAAAGATGAAGCTAAAAAAGTTATGGAAACATACACTAAGCAATTTGACATGAATATAAAGTTGGTTGACGCAAGTGAAAGATTTTATAAAGCTTTAGAAGGTGTCAAAGATCCAGAAGATAAAAGAAAAATTATAGGTAAAAATTTTGTTGATGTTTTTAATGAACAAGCCAAAATTATGAAAGGGGCTAAATTTTTAGCACAAGGAACAATTTATCCAGATGTGATTGAGTCTTCTTCAAAAGATCATAGTTCTAAAACTATAAAATCACATCATAATGTTGGAGGACTACCACAAGACTTAAAATTTACACTTCTTGAACCATTAAGAACTCTTTTCAAAGATGAAGTTAGAGAAGTTGGGAGAAAATTAGGACTAAGTGATTTGGTGGTAAATAGACACCCATTTCCTGGACCTGGATTAGGTGTAAGAATAATAAACGAAGTTACAAAAGAAAAAGCAGATATCTTAAGAGAAGTAGATGATATTTTTATTAATAAATTATTAGAACACAATCTTTATGATAAAGTGAGCCAAGCTTTTGCAACGATTTTACCAGTTAAAACTGTGGGAGTAATGGGAGATAATAGAACTTATGATTATGTTGTTGCTTTAAGAAGTGTTAATACCATTGATTTTATGACAGCAACCGCGACTCATCTTCCATGAGAATTTTTAGATGAAGTTACAAATCTAATAATTAATAAGGTTAAAGGTGTTAACAGGGTTGTTTATGATATAACATCAAAACCGCCAGGAACAATTGAATGAGAATAAATAAAATATCGAATAACTTAGATTATAAAATATCGAATAACTTAGATTATAATATATAGTAATTAGTTACTAACGGGGGGAACTATGTGTACAAATAATTTAAATGGCAAGATAATTGGTGAAGGAATAACATTTGATGATGTTCTTTTAGTGCCAAATTACTCTGAAGTATTACCAAGTGATGTTTCATTAAAAACTAAATTAACAAAAAACATTACTTTAAATATACCAATCATCAGTGCTGCAATGGACACTGTTACAGAATCAGCATTAGCAATTGCTATTGCAAGAGAAGGTGGTATTGGAATTATTCATAAAAACTTAACTATTGAAGAACAAGCTTTAGAAGTTTCAAAAGTTAAAAGAAATGAATCAGGATTTATAACAGATCCAATTACAATTCGTAAAGATTCTACAATCCATGATGCAATGGAAATAATGGCAACTTATAAAATATCTGGATTACCTGTAATTGATGAAAATCAAAAATTAATCGGAATACTAACAAATAGAGATATCAAATACTTAGAAAACTTTGAGTTAAAAGTTGGAGAGGTTATGACAAAAGACAATTTAATAATAGGTAATCCAAAAACAACTCTTGAAGAAGCTAAAAAAGTAATGATTAAAAATAAAATTGAAAAACTTCCAATAGTTGATGAAAATGGGTTATTAAAAGGTCTTATAACAACTAAAGATATTGATAAATCAATTATCTTCCCAAATGCTTGTAAAGATTTAAAAGGGAGATTAAGAGTTGGAGCGGCAGTTGGTGTAAGTGATGATGTTTATGATAGAGTTGTAGCATTGGTTAAAGAAGAAATTGACGTTCTTGTAGTTGATTCAGCTCATGGTCATAGTAAAGGAATACTTGAAGTTGTAAAAAACATTAGACAAAAGTATCCAAAATTAGATATCATTGCTGGAAATATTTGTACAGCTGATGCTGCACAAGCTTTATATGAAGCGGGAGCCAATTGTGTAAAGGTTGGAGTAGGTCCTGGAAGTATATGTACAACAAGAGTGGTTGCTGGAGTTGGTGTACCCCAAGTAAGCGCAATAAATGACGTATATAATTGAAGCAAAAATAATGATTGCACAGTTATTGCTGATGGAGGAATTAAATATTCTGGTGACATTGTAAAAGCAATTGCTGCAGGTGCACATAGTGTAATGTTGGGTAGTATTTTTGCTGGAACAGAAGAATCACCTGGAGAAGAAATTGTAACTGATGGAAAAAAATTTAAAACATATGTAGGTATGGGGTCTTTAGTTGCTATGAAAAGAGGTAGCAAAGACAGATATTTTCAAAAAGATGCTAAAAAATTAGTTCCAGAAGGAATTGAAGCAATTGTTCCTTTTAAAGGAAAAATAAAAGAAGTAATCTTTCAACTAATCGGTGGTATAAGAAGTGGTATGGGTTACACAGGGAGCAAAAACATTGAGTATTTAAGAGAAAATACAAAGTTTGTGAAGATTACTTCAGCAAGTTTAAAAGAATCTCATCCACATGATGTTAAATTGACAAAAGAAGCTCCAAATTATAATAAATAAAAAAAATTGGCATAAACCAATTTTTTTTTACGTTTATTAAAGTGGAGGTGAATAAAATGTTTGTAGAAGTACCAAATGAGCGTTTGATTTCGAATAGAGATGAGCTTGAAAATAAAGTAAAACCATACTTTGGAGTTATAAATAATATGTCAATAGAAATGATAATGCAGTCGGAACCTATTCAAAAAAACGGAAAAAATTATTATAAAGTATTTATTAGACCCATTTTCAACTATAACAATTTCAATGCCAAACCAATAGAAAACAAATTTATTTTAAAATTACCAGATCGTATAGTTGGTAGGGTTAGTGTTTATTTAAATACAAATGGATCAAATGAATTGATATCAAAAAATGATAAAGATAGTTATATTGAGTGACAAGGAACTACTCCTGACATAGAACACAGTAAAAATATTCATTTTTATGGAGATGAATTTAAAGAAGTTTTAGTCCCCTTAGATAAAATTCGAGATAAAAAAACTATTAATTTAAATTTTAGTGGTGTATTAATTGGAAATGAAAAAAAATTAACAACTTCAAACTTTAAAATAAGTATTGATACAACACCATATCTTATAAAAGAAAATGATGGAATAACAAGAATAGACCAAGTTTTTTTTGCAAGTTTTGCTAAATCATTCTTTGGTAAAAAGACTATATCAATAAAACCTTTAATAGAAAGAATATACAATTTTGAGTTTTTAAATACTAATCCTAATCGAGTAGATTTTGATTTACATTTTACTTATAAAAATAAGCTTAATCAAAAAACAAGGTCGTCAATATCGCTTGATCCTAACTGAGATTATTTAGAAAGTTATGCAGAAGGTTTTTCTAAGTCATTAGATTTAAAAACAAATAATGAGTTATATTTAAAAGATAAAAATAATTATTACGAAATTAAAAAATTTGCTGATGATATCATTGAAAGACATCAAAATGATTTCACAATTAAGTCGACTGTTAAATCTGTTGTTGATGAAAAAACATTAAAAGTAGTAGAAGATGAATTTGGACAACAAGGTGTGATTTGTAATCCTGAAGTAGAAACAGATATTCAATATGTGAAAAATATTGAAGTCGATAACTATAAATTTTCAATTAAAAAAACCACAAAAGATACCGATTATACAAAATTATTTGTAGAAAGTGATAACGAAAGTTTTGAAGCCAAAGATGAAGACCTTGTTAGCTTTAAAAATGAGGACTATATGGATTTAGAAAATGACGATTATAAATCAGTGAAGGAGTTTATTGAAAAAAATGAAAAAAAAGTTATTTAAAATAATGGTCCCTATATTGCTATTGGTTTCATTAATTAGTACAACCACCTTCTTTTTAATTAGAAATTATTTATTAAATAAAACTGATGTGGTTATTGATGAAAATAAACTTGAAAACAACAATAACGAAGACTCTGGTGAGCCAAATTCAAACTCTCCTAAAAATGAAGAAAATAAAAATAATATAGATAATAGTTCTAAAAATGATGATCATAACGATAATAACATATCCGCAAATCTTCCAAAAACCAAACCAAAAGAAGAATCTAAGATAAATAGTCCCAAAACTAGTGAAAAACAGGAAATAGTTATGGAAAAACCCGATTTTATGGAAAAAAGTCTTAGAATAACATTCACAAAACAACAAAAAATAAACTTTATAGGCTTTAATAACTATCAGCCCTATATTAAAAAAGACAATTTTAAAGTGCAATTCTTAAAAGAACTTAATAAATTAGGTCCTAAAAATAGTCAAATAAATATAAACTTTAAATTTGACGATAAAAAGTACCCAAAAAGAGTAAAGGTTTTTTATAATAGTGCAAAATTTTTAAAAACTGACATTTTTTGAAATTATCAATTACAATATAAAGGATAAGGTTTGGTGAAAAAATATGAACTATTTTGAAGAAATTAAAAAAACTCTAATTAATAGAGGTGCAAAAGGAAATATAGTAGGAGATAGTGAGTTTAGAAGCTTAGGGCTTGATTCACTAGATTTAATGGATATGATAGTCCAACTTGAAGAAAAACTTAATGTATCATTATCAGATGATCAATTATTAGAAATTAAAACAGTGAATGATTTGGTTAAAGTAATAGAAAATCTGGTAAAACAATAAAATGAATGACTCATTGTATGATGAATACTTAAAGATTTTTAAAGAAAAAAAAATAAAGTTAACTAATGTTAGACAATCAATTTTAAAGATACTTTCAACAAGAAGACATTTCACAGTAAATGAGCTTATAAGTGAATTGGAAAATGAAATAGAAAATGTAAACATTATGTCTGTATATAACAATATAGATTTATTGTTGGAACTTCATTTATTATTTGCTAATACAATTAATGGTAAACAAATAATATATGAAGCAATTTCACCTCAATTAACACATTTGAAGTGTCATAAATGTGGAAAGTTTGACCATATTGCTAGTTCATCATTGGATAATGAATTATTATTGCATTTAAAAAGAATAACTGAAAGTATTGATTTTGATTTAGAACATTTTAAACTTGAACTTCACGGTTTATGCAGTGACTGTAAAAAATAAAAAAAATAACTATTAATTTATCATTTTATTGTATAATTTAATAGTTATTGTTAGGGGTATAGTTCAGTTGGTAGAACATCGGACTTCAAATCCGAGTGTCGTGGGTTCAAGTCCTGCTACCCCTGCCAAATTAAAAAATATAACCCCGCTAGTAATAGTGGGGTTTTTCTTAGGGATATAGTTCAGTTGGTAGAACATCGGACTCCAAATCCGAGTGTCGTGGGTTCAAGTCCTGCTATCCCTGCCAAGTTTAAACAAAAAAATAAAAAGGCAACTATATTTGATTGCCTTTTTTATATTTTATTCTAATTCTTCTTTATATGCAATTATTGCAACTGTGTCTAGACCAGCATGACAAGCAAATGATGTGGGAAGTATTTCCTCTTGGTAATTTATTTTCTTAAGATTCATTTTTTCTCTAATTGTTTCTATTAATTTTTGAGAAACAACTTCCGTATAAACAAGAAGTAATTTAAACTTCTCTTTAAATTTTGTAACAATTGCGTCATATAGTTTTTCTATTAACCCCGTTATTGTTCTACTTATACCACCTTTTCTTGGTTTTTCCTCTCATTGAATAGCCAATTTTGTTTTGAACAATTTTAATACAGATAATAAAACAGATTTTGCTCTTCCGCCTTTAGCTAAACTGCTATAATCACTTGGTATTAAATATAATAATGAGTTTTTTGATCATTCGTCAATCTCTTTTTGAAAATCTTCAATTTGAATATTCTCATTTTTTACCATTTCATTAAACTTAAATGCTATTTTAGCTAATATATTTGCTGCTAAAAAGTGATTTAAAACAGTTACTCTACCTGCAAATTCATCCATTTTTGAAACCATAACTGATGTTTGAAACATACCTGATAAATTTGATGGAATTGATAAGTGAATTATATGATCATATTTTTTTAGCATTTTTTCATATTTTTCAGTTAATTCTCCAGGTGAAGCTTGACTAGTTGTTACATGTACTTTATTTTTTATTTGGTCATAAATTTTAAATTCCGTTTTGATTTCTTGTGTATCTAAGTAATCTTTTGTATTTTCAACTAATATATGTAGAGGAAGAACCTCAATATTTGTATTTTTAGTAGTTTCATTTGTAAGTCCTGACGAACTATCAACTAAAATTCCTATTTTCATAATATTTACCGCCTTTATTTGTTTTAATCATTATCTCATATTGCTAAAGCAAATGTTTCTCTACCTGTATGACAAGTTATTGTATTTGGTATTTCTTCGATAATCCCTAATTTAAATCCTTTACTCTCGATAAGTTCTTTAACCATTTTAAGAACTTCATCATCTACTCTAGAATATGATAAATCCATAATTTTTGCTTTAGATTTTGTTCTTGACTCTAGCAAATCAATAGCATTTTCAATTGCTTTTTTAAATGTTCTTGTTTTGCTTTCTTTATCTATCTCTCCATTATATTTTAAAATGGGGGTAATTTTAAGCAACTTAGCCATTGCCGCTGCAGCCTTTGTTATTCTCCCACCTCTAACAAGCTGTTTTAAAGATTTAGGTATAATAAAACAATTAAAAGATGTGTTTTCACTTTCAATTATTTCCATAATTTCTTGAGCATTTTTACCTTGATCTCTTAACTGAATTGCTTTTAAAATTTGTTTTTTTAAAACAATGCTAACACCATTTGTATCAACAACAAATACTTTATTTTTGTATTCGTTTTCGTTTGAAAACATTTTGAATGTATTAAACTGTCCTGACAAACCTTTTGAAAGCAATAAACACAATACCTGATCATACTCTTTTAGTAATTCATCTCATTTACCCATCATATCCCCAGGGATTGATTGAGAAGTTCTAAGTAATTGATCATCGTTTAATTTGTAAAACTCATCATTGCTAAAATTTTCGTCGTCTTTAATTTGCTCATCATCTTCTTTTGTAATCATAAGCGGAACTAAAAACAAATCTTTATAATTTTTTGTATCCTTTATACCAGCAGATGAATCTATAACAATAGCTATTTTCATTTAGATTCTCCATTATCTATTTACTGTATTAAATGTGTCTTAAAACCAAACTAATATTCCACCAATTTAAAATGGTATATTAAATACAAGACATTTTTATTATATAATTGTTTTATAATTATTCCAACACATTGAGGAGAAAAGAAATGAAGATATTTGCAAATTACAATAAACAATTTGATGTATTAATGGTGAAATTTAAGGATAAAGAAATTAATTCTATTAAAAAAGATAATAATATTGTGTTACTTTATAACGAAGATAACTTAGTAGGGGCCAATATTTTTAGTCCTGTTTTAAATAAGAATAGCGATTTTAAGCTTGAAGATGAAAAATTATATGATTATGTTAAAGCAACATTAAAAAATCATATTGAAATGGATAAAATGGATAGTCAATTTGTAATTTCATTAGTTGAAGATTGTAAACCAATAGAAGGTACTCATTTATCATTGTGTCAAGTAAATGACGGTTCACAAGTTATTCAAGTTGTTTGTGGAGCTAAAAACGTTAAAAAAGGACTTATCACATGTTTAGCAACAGTTGGGTCATTTTTACCAAATGGTATGCAAATTTTAAAGGGTTCTCTAAAAGGGTATGATTCATTTGGGATGCTATGTAGTGCCAAGGAACTTGGAATAATAGATGAAAAATATAATAATGCCGGAATCATTGAGTTAACAAATGATAAAAGTCTTATTGGAAAAACTATTTGGAGTATATTATAATGAACTTTAAATTTAATATTGATTCTAAAATATTTGAAGATTATTATAATGCTGATTATTTTCAAAAGACTAAAGAAATTCTAGATATTTATAAACCCAATCAAAAAGTCACAATGCAGTGATTTCAAAGAAAAGAAAATACTGTTGTTTGTGGAATATCTTTAATTTGTGAAATTTTGAAGCAAAGTGGAGCAAAAGACCTGGACATTAAAGGCTTAAGTGATGGAGATGTAGTTATGCCTAATGAACCAGTTCTAAAGATTACTGGTAAATATTCTCAATTTGCTCATTTTGAAGGATTATTTGATGGAATTTTGGCTAGAGCTTCAACTATTGCTACAAATGCTTATAATTTGAAAAAGGCTGCTAATGGTAAATCAATCTTGAATATGAATGATAGAGCTGATGCATATGTAAATCAACAAATTGATGGTTATGCTTCTATTGTTGGGGGTATCAACAATCTTGTCACTTATGCAAGTTTTGAATATACACAAACTAAACCATATTTACAAGGAACAATGCCGCATGCACTAATAGCTTCATTTGATGGTGATTTAATAAAAGCTGCACAAGCTTACAAAGACACTTTTCGTGATAATAATTTAGTTGTTTTAGTTGATTATAATAATGATTGTATAAATGATAGTTTGCTTGTGGCAAATCACTTCAAGGATAAATTGTTTGCAGTAAGAGTAGACACATCTATGGCTTTGGTTGATAAATCTTTGCAAGGGTTAACTGAACAAGAAAATGAATTACATGGTGTAAATCCAACTTTAATTAAAAAATTAAGATTAGCATTAGATGAAAAAGGGCATAATAATGTAAAAATCATTGTTTCTTCTGGTTTTGATGAAAACAAAATAAAGTGATTTGAAAAAGAAAATACTCCAGTAGATGTTTATGGTGTTGGAGAAGCCATTGTAAAAAATAAAATAAGTTTTACAGGAGATCTAGTACGAATTGATGGGAAAAATCAAGCTAAAGTCGGAAGAGGAAATATTAGTTCAAGTAGAATAAAAAGTATAAAATATATTTAAGTAAATAAGAGGTGACTTAAATGGGAATAGGTAAAAAAAAGAAAAGCGCTAGTAAAAGTGAGTATGCTAAATTAGAAGAAGAAAGAGTACCTAATCATTGAACGTACAATGATGACCCTTTACTTAACAGAGAACCAGTTTTTGCAGACGACTCTTCTGCGCCATCTTTTGATGAAGCAACTAAAGAGTTTGTTGCAAATTCTAGTAATGAAGAAACCACTGAAATAGCAGCTAAATTAGAAAAAATGCGAAAAAACATACATAAAGAAAACAAGCAAAAGCCAAAAGGTATTTTAAGCTCAATTATTGATAAGGCTAGAAGTAACTCAAGTCGTATTCAAAATGAAATATTAGAAAATGATCCTATAATTGCTAAATTACATAGAATTGAAGAATTAAAAAAACATGGTGGTTCTGCTGCGAGTGAAGACCTATATACCGATTTAAGCAAATCTAAAAATAATATGTCATATTCAACCAGAATTAAAGAGTTTAATGAAAAAAATAGTGTTTCTGAACATACTTTTGAAACTGATTTAGCTAGAAAGTTGAGACTTTCTAAGGAAGCTCAAGAAAAGCGTGAGCAAGCAAAAAGCTTTAGTTTTTCAAATGGTAAAAGTGAAGAAAATGAGCAAAGACCTTTCTTTTCAATACCGCAGAGAAAAAGCATAAATCAATTTGAAAAAGCATCTCAAAAAAACTTAGAAACTCATTTAGATTATTTGGAAGATGAGTTAAAACATAAAATAAATTATTTAAAATTATTAAAAAAAGAAAAAGCTGAAAAAGATGCAGAAGAAAGTTTAAATGAGTTTAAAAGTAAAAAATTTGCAAGCAATGAGGCCAAGGAAAAATATTTAACTAAAAAGATTAAAGAAATAGAAGAATTAATTAAAAAAAATTCTTAAAAATTATATTATTCCATATATTTTACATTCCTTTGAAAATTAGATAAAATATTATAGATAATGGGTGATTGATATGGGAAATGAAAAAGAAACTAAAAGTTTATTGAATTCTAATGTAAAAGATAGAATTGAAGAAATAAAAAATACTGAGAGATTGATGAACCCAAAACCAGTTCAATATTTTATTCCGTCTAGAAAAGATGAAAGAAAAAAAGAACAAAAAGAAAATTTAATTTTGATTAAACCAAGAAAAGTAAAAGACTTACCATTTAATGCAGAACAAAAGAAAAATATTGAACAAACTGTTACAACAATTCAAGAAGAATACAAAAAAGCGGATAGAATTGTTCATAAAGAGCAAAAAAGTCTTATAAAAGAAGGTCAAAAAGTTAGCAAACTTGTTTCAAAATTTGATAGAAAAATTGAAAGAATGCGTCAACGTGGTTATGATGAAGATGAAATATCAAAAACAATCGATATGAAAGATGACTATATCAACAAGTTGAATGAAATTCAAGAAAATTTAGAAAATATAACAGCAACTTTTTACCCTAATATGAGTCTTCAAGAAAGAAGATCAAAAATATACAATAAAGCCTTTAATGCTGAAACAGCAAGAGTTAATAGGCTTATGAATTTAAGAAATAGCGATAACAAAAACAAACATTCATTTAATTGGTCTAATCATATAAACGCTTCAGACTTTGTTCAACCAGATAAAGCAGCAGCGCTTGAAGAAAGAAAAAGAGACTCTTCATGAACACAAGAAGTAGATAAATTTAATAATAAGTCTAAAAAATAGTTTTAAAATTTCATCTATTAGTCAGATATTTTTTTAAAACTTTTTATTTTATACATTATTAAAATAAGTTTTATATTATTAATAATGTATAATTTATTTGATACATTTTAAGGAGAATATAGAATGTTTTATAATAATTTACTTGCAGAAACAGAATCATTAGACAGAACTCAGACAATTTTAATAATTGTTTTAGTTGTTTTGGCAATCATATTGGTCTTATATACAATAATAACTTTACGTAAGGTTGGTATAGCTGCTAAAAAAGTGGACTACTATTTTGAAGATTTAACATATAAATCAGAGATGTTAAATGCAACTGTTGACACCGTTGCTAGAGTTTCTAATTATATTGACATATTTGATGCTTTTGCAAAAAGAAATGTTAAAACATGAGTTAAAGTTGCTACAAAAAATAAAGATTTTATGTACAAAATGATTGAAAAACTTAGAGATTTTGCAAACTCTGATGATTAGTGAGGTATATATAAATGTTAAAGTTATTTAAATTAGCGGGATGAATGATGCTAGGAATGATGTTGGCTCCAAAAAAAGGGATTGAATTGAGAGTCGATTTTGTTGATTATATTAAAAAATATAGACCTCAAATTAAAAGATTTATTGCTGCAATTGATGAAGCTTGAGAAAAATCTCAAGGTAATGAAAGTGATGAAGTTGTTGCAAGTATTGAAATGAAATTGGATAAAGTAAAAGAAGCCAGTGATGAATTAGATGCAGCTCAAACTAAGGAATTAGCTTATAAAGCGTTGCAAAAAATTGGTCAAACATCTATAAAAATAGGTAAAGAGATGAAAAATTCTAAAAATATGCAGGCAATAGCAAAGGATTTAGCAATTATAACTGTTCAAGCAATTGATAAGTCAAGTGAAGTTTATTCTCAAGTAAAAGATGTAAGTGCAAGTATGAGTAGTGATGTGAGTGAACTAGGAGACAACAAAAAAGAAATAATCAAGTCTAAGGAGAATTAAAATGAAAACTATTATTGAGGAATTAAAAAATCGAAATCTTTTGAAGCAAGTTACAAATGAAGAAAAGCTAATTCAAGCACAAAAAGCCAGAGCTGGTGTTTATTGTGGTTTTGATCCAACAGCTGATTCACTTCATATTGGTCATTTAATACAAATTATTAATTTAAAGCGTTTTCGGGAGTTTGGTTTTAATCCAATAGCAATAGTTGGTGGAGCAACAGGTATGATTGGTGATCCTAGGTTTAAGGGTGCTGAAAGACAATTGCTCTCACTTAGTCAAGTAGAACAAAATTTAGAAGGAATTAAAAAACAACTAAATAAATTAATTCCTGATATAAAAGTTATAAATAATGCAGATTGATTAAATAAAATGTCTTTAATAGATTTTTTAAGAGATATAGGTAAAGACTTTAATATAGCTTATTTACTTGCAAAAGAAAATATAGCTTCAAGAATTGAAACAGGAATAAGCGTAACTGAATTTTCTTACACAATGCTTCAAGCTTACGATTTTTATAATTTATACAAGTTATATGAATGCTGAGTTGAGTTTGGTGGTTCTGATCAATGAGGAAATATAACTAGTGGAATTGATTATATTTCATCTAAATTAGGTAAAGAAAACTCAAAAGCATGCGGATTAACATTGATGTTATTGACTAAAAGAGATGGAAATAAATTTGGTAAAAGTGAATCGGGTACTATTTGACTAGATGCTAATAAAACTAGTGAATATGAGTTGTATCAATTTTTTGTTAATCAAGAAGATGAAGATTTAGAAGTAATGTTTAATTTTTTAACGGTTGTTGAAGTCGAAGAAATAAAAAAAATATTAGATGAACATAAAAAAGAACCTTTTAAAAGACTAGGTCAAAAAAGACTTGCAAAAGAGGTACTTGAGTTTGTTCATGGTGAAAAAGGCTATGAAAAAGCCCTTAAAGTAACTGAAGCAATGTTTTCAGGTAAGTTAAATACTTTATCTGAGGATGAATTGATATCAGTAAGTAAATCAATTCCTAATACTAGCGCAAAATTAAACATTAAATTTATCGATTTTTTGGTTGATTCAAAAATAGCCTCGTCAAATCGGGAGGCTAGAGAATTAATAAGAGATAAAGCAATTACAATAAATGAAAAAAATGATTTTAAAGAAGAAGATTTAATTAATGAAAAGTTTTTTGCATTTAAACAAACTATAATTGTTAAAAAAGGAAAAAGAAAATATTTTAGTGTAGAATGTATAGTATAGAGGAATTTGTTATGATTTTAGAGATTTTTAAAGGAACTTTTGAGGATATTATTAATTATTACAACAATGATTGTCTTTCAAAACAATCTATAAAAAATAATCAGGTTAAAATAAAATTTGATTATAAAGAACTATCTCAGGCAGATAAACCAAATGATTTAGAAAAAATTATAAACCAGGTTATCAAAGAAATATATCATTGAAGACAAGAAAATCAATCACAACTTTTAGATGAAAATTTTGATAGTAAAACTTTTGCCAAATTAGAAATGATTTTGTCTTCTGCTCAATTTGCATTAGAAAGCTTATTTGAATGCTATAAAAGCATAAATTACCTTACAAGAGAAGAAAATGGAAAAGTTGTTATTGATATAAACAATAAATTTGCAGTTAGAAAGATTTTATCTTTAGCTTCAAATATTTTGTCAAAATACGAACAATTACCATCTAGATTAAAAGGTAGTGAAGAATTAGCAAAAATTATTGAAACAATTAAAGATATTACAGGAACAGAAGATGTAAACATTATCTTTAGATTATCTTCAGAAATTTTATCAAAACATGGTAACCTTTTAAATTTGGATCACTTTATTAATTACGACGCTTTAGTTGATGAATATGGATGAGTTCATGATATTGTTAAATTATCAAGAGTTAATGCGGATATTTTAAATTTACTGATTAATATTGAGATTTATTTAAACATTTTAAATAATAATTTTTATAAAAGTAAAGGAATATCAGTTATGGAGTAAATAATTTTACTCTTTTTTTTTATTCCAAATTAGCACTGATAATTTGATTAAAAAAAAAATTAAGAATATAATAACAAGAGATTTAAAAGAGGTACATATGAATTTAGCAAATAAAATAACAATGATAAGAATAGTTTTAGTCCCAATAATAGTAGTTTTGATGCTATTATGCAATTTTGACAATACAGCACCAAACACATTTGGCGTATTAAATAACTTGGTGATTGATACTAAAATTTACAAATTGCCGATAGTTTATTTAGTTGCAGGAATATTATTTATAATATCTAGTTTTACAGATATGTTAGATGGTTATGTTGCAAGAAAGTATAAAATGGTAACAACTTTTGGAAAATTCTTTGATTCAATTGCAGACAAGTTATTAACTAATAGTATTTTGATAGTTTTTGCTGTAGTTGGAGCGATTCCTGTTTGAATGTGTGTAATTTTAATAGGAAGAGATTTTATGATAGATGTGGTTCGTCAAATATTAGCTTCATCCAAAGTTGTTATGGCAGCAAATCAGTTAGGAAGATATAGAGCAACTGCAGAAATGGCAGGTTTATCTATTTTATTTTTTGTAGGATATCGTTTTTTTGGTGGAGAAAGCTTTGGAACACAGCAATATGATGAATTTGGTTGAGTAAATCAAATTGTTATGATTCCAATGTATTTAACAACAATTTTATCAATAGCAGCAGCAATTAATTACATATATTTAAATAGAAAAGTTTTATTTAGTACAACTTTACAAAGTTCTAATTCTAGTGAAAAAAGAAGTGAAAATGAAAAAATAGTTAAAAAAGAACAAAAAACAAATGACAAGGGGAATGAAGTAGATGTCTAAAATAAAAGTTGTTGATGGTAGATATGCATTAGTAACTGGTGCCAGTAAAGGTCTGGGTTTTGCGTATTGTGAAGAATTGTTAAAGCTTGGCTATAACATTATTGGGGTGGCAAGAGACACTAAAACACTTGAAAGCTTAAAACAAAAATATCCAAATAGAGATATCCAACACTGAAATATGGACATGAGTGTTTTTGACAATAACCATAACTTATTTGAAAAAGCAAAAATGTATGATGTTGAAGTTTTAATAAATAATGCTGGTTATGGTGTTTGAGGTTATTTTGCGGAAAGTGAAATTGAAAGAGAAATGAACATGATTGATCTAAATATCAAATCTTTACATGTTCTAACTAAACTTTTTTTGAATAGATTTCAAGAACAAGGTTATGGAAGAATTCTAAATATTGGTTCAATGGCAGCATTTGTACCAGGTCCAGTATTTGCTTCTTATTATGCTTCTAAGGCATATGTTTGAAGTCTTGGTGTAGCTATAAATACAGAGTTAAAAAAAACTAAATCAAAAATAAGAGTGGTTACACTTTGTCCAGGACCTTTAAAAACAGATTTTTGAAACAGAAGTAGCAATCAATCAGATGCGCCTTATCATTCAAGTATTAAAGTTATGAAAACCTCAACTTATGCTAAGAAAAGTTTAAAAGCAGGGCTTAAAGCTAAAAAGAAAAATTTTATTATTAATGGAAGTTCAAATAAATTTGTTAAACGAATAACTTCAATGGTTCCATTATCTTGAACTCTAAATGCTGTTTACAATTATCAAAAAGAAAGATAGTAAAATTGCTCAACTAGTTTATTATTGACTGTTGAGTTTTTTTATGTAGCAATTCTTAGTGTGGTCGTTTACAACACCAATTGCTTGTAAAAAAGAATAAACAATTGTAGGACCTACAAATTTAAAACCTTTCTTTTTCAAATCATCAGAAATTGTTTTTGATAATTTAGTGCTACTTGGAACATTGCTAGCATATTCAAAATTATTAATTATAGGTTTGTTATTAACAAACTTTCATATATAGTTACTAAAACTTTTATAATCATGAATGATATCAATAAACTTTTTAGCATTTAGTATAATCAAATCAATTTTTAATCTGTTTCTAATTATATTCTTGTTATTCATCAACTCTTCTATTTTTGTATTATCATATGAAGAAACTTTTTTATAATCTCAATTTGAAAATGCATCTTTTATACTTGACCTTTTAGAAATTATTGTCGCTCAACTAAGTCCAGCTTGCATTATTTCTAACACTAAAAATTCAAACAGCACGTTGTCATCGTAAGAGGGAACTCCTCACTCATAATCATGATAATTTATCATATCTTGGCTACCATTTGCTCAACTACATCGATCCATAAACACCTCAATTTTCAATATTTTAGCAAAAAAAATCAAACTATAATAAGTTTGATTTTTTTATTTAATTAAACGGTTGTATCATTCAACAACTAAAGCATCGTTTATTTCTTGGTTTAGTTCATTTCTTTCTGGTAATCTAACGTATGTTCCTGAAAATGTTTTTTTATCGAATTTTACAAAGTCAACTGTTCTTTCAGCTGAAGCAATTGCCTCTATTACCTTGTCATTTTTATGCATTTTGTCTTTTAATGCTATTGTTTCTCCAGGTTTAACGCTATATGATGGAATATCCAATTTTTTACCATTAACCAATATATGACCGTGTGATACTAATTGTCTTGCTCCTTGTCTTGTTGCAGCAAGTCCCATTCTATAAACAACATTATCTAATCTTGATTCAAGTAATTGTAAGAAGATTGTCCCTGTAATTCCTGTTGTTTTTTTAGCTTTAGCATAAGTATTTCTAAATTGTCTTTCAGTTAACCCATACATAAATTTAACTTTTTGTTTTTCTTGCATTTGTTGTCCATAACCAGACAATTTTGTTCTTCTAGCACCATGTTGACCAGGCGCAGTAGTTCTTTTCTTTCCTTTACTGAATTCTTTTCCAGTTTCAAGAATTGAAAATCCATAACGACGTGATTTTTTAAACGTAGATCCTGTATATCTTGACATTAATTTTCTCCTTTATTTTTGAATTATTATTATGTGGAAAATCTTAAAAACGGATAAGCCCTAATAAAGGAAGTCTATGTTTCGCCCTCCATCTGCAGGGGTTACTTAAAATTTTTTAAATTCATAGACTAATTTTTTTATTATGCTTATTTGCAGATTAACCAAAAATAATTATATATGTTTTTTATGATTTTTTATATAAAAACTTGCTTTTTTTTGCAAAATGATAAAGTTTCTATTATGCTATAATTAATATGATTTATAGGGGTATGGCTTAATGATTTTTGCTTGAAATATTAATACTTTATTTACAAATCCAATATCTGCTACATTTTTTGCAGTATTTTTAGTTTTTTTTATTATTTCAATCATCTTGCTAATAGTTTTAGCCATAAATAGTAAGTTATTACAAACTATCGCCAAATCAATAGATATGATTGAAACTTTAAGAAAATCACCTTTAAAAGGGGTTATCAAAAGAATAGCAGCAATAAATGAAGGAAATGATACATTTAAAGTCGAGTTTAGTATTTGAAGAACAAAATATGAAATAATATATGAAAAAAAATTAATAAATTATATATCTATATTGGCAGGTCTGTTAGATGACAAAAAAAACCTTAAACCTAAATTTTCAAATATAAAAAAATTTCAGCACCTATATACAGATTTAGAAGAATTACATAGTGTCGTGCACAATTTATATACTGAAATATTCAATGATATTGAGATAGAGTATGTACAAAGAGACTACATAACTTATGAAAAAGAGCTTTTTTCAAGATTAAAAGATGAAGTTACAATGTTAACTTTTAACTATAATGATTTAGATCAAGAGAAATTAAAAGAACTGATTGATAGAATTGAAGGTTTTTTTGAAGAGTTCTATTTATTGTTAGATGATGGAAAATTCAAAAAAAGTTGAGAACATCTAACAAATATTCATGGTTCTTTAAAATTCTTAATTGAACTTCTTGATGCTATTCCAGAAGTTTACTCAATGAATACAGTCACAATACCAGAAAAATTATTGGAGTTAAAAAATAAATATGTCACTTTTGGAACCTCAAGTAAGTCTCGAATTACAAGAGATGCTCAAAAGTATAAAGCATTAGAGTTAGAAATTGATAATTTGAGAATAAAAATAAAAAATGAAATCATTAATTTACAATATAAAAAAGCCAATAAAACTATTGAGAAATTGTTTGAAAAAATTGAAGACTTTAAAATTGAGGTTGAACATAGTGACTTGTTAAAGATTTATTTTGAAAACAACATAGAAGACATAAGAAAAAGCTTTGATATGGTTCAAAAAGGGTCACTTGAAATGGAAAAAGCATTTAACCATTATGAATCACCCACAAAACTGCTAAGTAAAGATAGAATCGGTTTTGAAGAAGCAAGATTAGGTTTTATTAGAACTAAAGAACAATTTGATCTATTAGTAGCAAATATTGATATCAATGATTCTAATGGTAAAGATTTTGACTTATTAAAAATAAAAGACGATTTACTAAAAATAATGAATAATGTTTTAAATGATATCTCTAAATTAGAAAAATCAGCTAAAGTAATCAACTCAAAATCAGTAAATCTTGAAAACTTTTCTAATAAAGTTCTTCAACTACAAAGTTTTTTAAGTCAAGCTGAAATTAAAATTGATCAATATAAGTCAATTGTTGAGTTAAAAGATCGTTTTTTAGGTACAATCATTGAGGAACAAAAATCATTAGATGAGTTTGCTCGATCAATTAGCATGATAAAAACAATTGAACAAAAAGAAAAAGCAAAGCAACAATTAGACCAATTGACTTATCAAGTATTTAATGTGATTAATGAATTAAATGACGCAATTTTTTTAGATTATATTTCTCAAGAAATAATAGTTTATCTAGAAAGATATATTGAAAAGTATCCTCAAATTCAGGATGTTATTTTACAATGTGAACACCTTTTCCAACAAAGACAGTTAGAACAAGTGGTAAACGTTGCAATAAGAGCATTAACAAATATAAAAGTTGCAAGAAAATAGGTGTAAAATGAAAAATATCTTAGTGAGATATGGAGAATTAACTTTAAAGGGAAATAATAGAAATATATTTATTAATAAATTAATTCAAAACATAAAATTTAAATTAAAAAAACATAAAGAACAAGTAATTTATAAAAAAGATCACAAAAGTTTAACTTTACAAGTAAAAGATGAATTAGTCGATGAAGTTACAAAAGTTTTGACTAATATTTTTGGTATTTATTCTATTTCGCTAGTTGATATAGTTGAAAAAAAAGAAGATTTAATTTTACAAAAAACATTAGAAATTGCACAGTCTTTAAAAGAACATACTTTTAAAGTGGAAGTAGAAAGAAAAGACAAGGGATTTCCAATGAGATCGATTGATCTTAAAACAAGTATTGCAGGAAATATTTTAAGAAACACAAATACATTAAAAGTAGATGTTCATAATCCACAAAATAAAATAACTGTAATTATAAAAGCTGACGGAGTTTATATTTTTACATCAAAAATAAACGCAGCAAAAGGATTACCCGTTGGAGTTAGTGGTAAAGCAATTTCATTGTTAAGTGGTGGTATTGATTCTCCTGTGGCAAGCTACTTGACTCTAAAAAGAGGAATGCAAGTGGACTTTTTACATTTTATGACTCCACCACACACTTCACCCGAAGCTTTAGACAAAGTATTTAAATTAGCATTGCAGCTTGAAAAGTTCAATCAGTCTAATTTTAGTTTGTATGTTTGTGATTTTTCAATGATTTTAAGAGAACTTATGCACATAAAAGAAGAGACATATAGAATAACCATAATGCGTAGAATTTTTATAAGAATTGCAAACAAATTGGCTGAACAAAATAATGCTAAAGCTATAATAACTGGTGAAAATTTAGGACAAGTTGCTTCGCAAACAATTGAATCAATTAATGTTATAAATGAAACTTCTAATTTAGCAATTTTGAGACCTTTAATAACATATGATAAAGAAGAAATAGTTAATATTTCTAAAAAAATTGGCACTTATGAAATATCTGTATTGCCATTTGATGATGTTTGTTCTTTATACGTACCAAAAAATCCCGTTACTAAGCCAAGAGCATATATTGCAAAAGACCAAGAAAAAAATCTACTTCTTGACGAAATGATAGAGTATACTTTAAATAGTATGACAAAGCAATTTGTTTTTAGGGATGGTGAGTTGATTGAAAGTGAAAGAAAAAAAGAAGAAAATTAAAGGTGAAAACAAGTTTGGAGTTTTCAATGGTATTGTTATAAACAGTGAAACACTTGGAAATGAACAAGAGTTTAAAATTGAAGAATATAAAGATGATTCACTTACCATAACAGAACTAAAAACCGATGACTCTCAAACTGATGCCAATGTTATTGTTAGTGAAAAACAAATTAAACCTAAAAGAAAAATTAATTTAATTATTTATAAAATAATTGCTTCATTAGTAATTTTATTAATTATAATAAGTATAATAGTATATTTGATACTAAAATTGAAATAAGAAAGTTTGAGAACAATGGAAGACATATTAAGAATAATATTTAGGATATTGTATTATATATTTATTTGAATTTTTATTGATTTTATTTTTGGTATGATTTTTGGTGGAAATCGAAGATCAAATAGAAAAAGACAAGAACAAGATGATTACTACAATCAAAGTAGTTCAAATAATTCAAATAATGCCAATTATAATCAAAGTGGCCAAAACGAGTGATATAACAATCAAGAACAATTTACATCTGTCGATCCATTGTTAGAGCATTACAAAACACTTGGTTTAACTGAAAAGGCAACCGATGATGAAATTAAGAAAAAGTATAGAATGCTTGCTAAAAAATATCACCCAGATAAAAACTCTGGAAGTAAAGCACAAGAAGAAATGGCAAAAATAAACAATGCATACGATGCAATAATGGCAAGCCGTAAAATTAAACACTAAAACAACAAGCCCGAATAGGGTTTGTTGTTGTTTTTTGTGTAAAATATTAAAAAGGGGTGTTGTTATGATTTATACAAGTTTAGTAAATGTGAAGTCTTGCTATAATTTTTTAAATTCAACAATCAAACCTCAAGATTACATAGATTTTTTAAAACTAAATAATTTAAAGGTTGGTTTTTACTCAGATAAAAATACAATGTATGGGGCTGCTGAATTTGAAAAATTAGCAAACTTAAATAATATAAAGCCAGTCATTGGAGTGTCTTTAGATTTCCAATTTGGTAGCATAATATTTTATGCAAAAAATAATGAAGGTTACAAAATGGTTAGTTATGTGTCTTCTTTTGTGTCTAACAAGGATTCTTTTAATGAAGAAGAAGTTAAAAGTGAAATTTTTAGGCAAAACTTAGAAAATGTTATTGTTATTTATGTGCCTAATTTAATAGCAGAAGAAACAATTTTTAATCAAATAGCTAACCTAACTAAAAATAATTTTTATATAGGCATTACAAAACAAAATTTTGATAAATATAATAAATTAGATAATGCCATATTTGCTGACTCTATTCACTATTTATTGGAAGAAGAATATTTGGAGTATAAAGTTTTGATATCTATTAAGGACGCAAGATTAATTAATGAGATTGACGATTTAGAAAAGGCTTTTTATTTAAATGTAGAACAGATAAAAATGTATATTGATATTGATAAACACATTAAAAACATGGAAATGTTAGTTTCTCAAGTAGAAGATGAAGTTATTAATAATAATCAGATACATTTTTTAAAATATCCAAACTCAAAAGAAGTACCATCAGACAATTACATAGAATCAGTTTGTTATGAAAAACTTGAATTTGAAAAACTAAATAATGAAGAATACAAAACAAGACTTAACTATGAGTTAGAAGTAATTAAAAAGATGGGTTTTTCTGATTATTTTTTAATAGTTGGTGATATGGTTCAATTTGCTAAAAGCAAAGGTATTTTAGTTGGTCCAGGAAGAGGTTCTGCTGCAGGTAGTTTAGTATCATATCTTTTGGGTATTACTGCGCTTGATCCAATTCAGTGAGGTTTATTATTTGAACGTTTTTTAAATATTGATAGGGTAACATTACCAGATATTGATATTGATTTTCAAGATAACAGAAGAGATGAAATATTAGAATATTTATTTGATAAATACGGTAAAAATCATTTTGCTACAATAACCACTTTTCAAACTATAGGTATTAAAAATGCATTAAGGGATTGTGGAAGAGTTTTTGATATAGCTATTGAAGAAGTTAATCAAATGACTAAGTTTGTATCAGATAAAAATGTTTTGGATTTAGATAAAGCAATCAAGGACTCAAAAACATTGCAAAAATACAAAGAAAAATATCCACAAATTTTTGAAGTAGCTAGCAAAATAATAGGATTACCAAGACAAACAGGAACTCATGCAGCAGG
This sequence comes from Spiroplasma helicoides, assembly GCF_001715535.1. Lineage (NCBI taxonomy): Bacteria > Bacillati > Mycoplasmatota > Mollicutes > Entomoplasmatales > Spiroplasmataceae > Spiroplasma > Spiroplasma helicoides. The sequence continues at coordinate 913,812 of NZ_CP017015.1, read as the reverse complement.
AGTTGTTTTTTGCGACGTTGATTTATGAGATGTAGTACCAACTAAAATCGGAATTAGCGGTATATTACAAACACAATATTCAATGAATTATTTAGAAAATATAGGACTTATCAAAACAGACATACTAGGGCTAAGGAATTTATCAATAATTGATGAGGTTATAAAATATATCAAAATTTCAAGAAAATCAAGTATTTCTTTAGATGATATAAGTTTAAAAGACCCTAAAACTTTTGAATTACTTAGAAGCGGAGAAACTAGTGGTATATTTCAACTTGAATCAACAGGTATGACAGATGTATTGATTAAAATGAATACAAACTCTGTTGAAGATATTGCTGTTACAAGTTCATTGTTTAGACCAGGACCACAAGAAAATATCCCTGAATATATTAAAAGAAAAAACTCAAAAGCAAAAAAATATGCAATAGATGAAAATCTAAAAGATATTTTAGACTCAACTTATGGCATAATAGTTTATCAAGAGCAAGTTATGGAAGTATTGAAAAAAATTGCAAATTTTAGTCTTGGTAAAGCTGATATTGTAAGAAGAGCCATGGGTAAAAAAGATGCTAAATTGATGGATCAGTTCAAAATTGAGTTTATAGAAAATGCACAAAAAAATAATTATACACAATCAAAAGCAGAAGAATTATGACACTATATTGAAAGATTTGCTGAATATGGGTTTAATAAATCGCATGCAATAGCATATTCATTAATAAGTTATTGAATGGCCTACCTTAAAACTCATTATATGCCTGAATTTTATTGTTCTTTATTAAATGGAGTTTTAAGAAATGAAGCAAGAACATCAAAATATTTATCTGAACTAAAAAAATATGGATTTAAAATAAATGGTCCAAGCATTAAAAATCCAAATAGCATTTACTATTTTTCAAATAACATGGTAAACATTCCATTAAATGTAGTAAAAGGGATTGGACCTGAATTTTTAAAGACCATTAAGCAGATTTATAAAGAAGATAAACAAGCTTTTGAGTCAATATTAGGAACTATCTCAAAACTTATGGGAAAAAGTCTAAGTGAATCTAGATATACAGCATTAGTATCTGTTGGTGCTTTTGATTGCTTTGGTTATTCAAGAAAAGTTCTTTTAGAATACAAAGAAGAAGTTTTAAATTTAGCAAACATTTATGATAAAGTTCATTATGATAAAATAGAATTGGATTTACCCACAGAAAAAGATAAACCAGAAGATTTAGCTAGGTATGAAAAAGAATATTTAGGGTTTTATGTTAGTGCACATCCTTTGTCAATTTTAAGACAAAAAATAGTTGGAAATGAAAATCTATATCATATATCTAATTTGACACAGCCAGACCAAGTGGTAGATATCTTTGTATCCATTGAAAATATAACCACAAAAACAGATAAAAACGGAGGAAAAATGTGTTTTTTAACCGTTGGGGATGAAACTGGTGAAATAGATGTTACGATCTTTTCTTCGGTTTATGAAAAACTGAAGATTGACTTAAGTATTGCGCAAAATATAATTATTAAAATCAAAACTCAGTTGTTCAATAATAAATTGAATGCTTTACTTGTAGAGTTTAAAAAAGTTATTAGTTAGGAAATAAAAAATGAAAAAAAATATTTTACTTGTCGATGGTAATGCTTTAATATTTAGAGCTTTTTATAGTTCTTATGGTAGAGCCACTTTAACAACAAAAGAAGGTATCCCTACAAATGCAGCATACTCATTTATTAACATGCTTTTAAATATTGTTCAAAAAAATGATTATTATGATATTAAAGTAGCATTTGATAAAGGTAAAAAAACTTTTAGACATGATAAGTTAGAAAGTTATAAAGCTGGTAGAAAAAAAACACCTCCAGAACTAGTATCTCAGTTTCCAATAGTTAGAGAATTTTTGACAGAAGCTAAAATTGATTGATATGAGTTAGATGATTATGAAGCTGATGACATTATTGGATCAATTGCACATATTCTTAATAATGATAGTGAGTATTATGTGGAAATATTAACAAGTGATCAAGATATGTATCAACTAATTTCAAATAATGTCGTTGTTATTTCACCACAAACCGGAACAAGCGATTTGGTTGTATATGATAAACATAGACTTTATGAAAAATGAGGAATTTCACCAGAACAAGTTATTGATTATAAAGGTTTACGTGGAGATAGTTCAGATAATATAAAAGGAGTTGCTGGAATTGGAGAAAAGACCGCCAAAGAACTACTTCAAGAGTATAAAACTTTGGATGAAATATATAAAAATATAGATTCTATAAAAGGGGCAAAACAGCAAAAACTAATTGATGGAAAAGAAGATGCTTTTTTATCTAGAGAAATAGCAACAATTTATAAAGATATAAAAAACTTGGACTTTACTTTTAAAAAAGTAGAAATCGATTTTTCTAATTTAAAAAGCTTTTTTGCAAAATATGAAATGAGTTCTCTAATAAAAAGGTTTGGAGTAACAAATGAACAAGAACCCCAAAAAATTGTAAATTTTATTAAGACTAATAGTTGAAAAAATGAATACAATGCAAAGAAAAATTTTATATATTTAGAAACTCTTAATGATAACTATCATAACCCTGATATTATAGGTTTGGGTATAGTTAATGATACTGGGAACTATTTTTACACTTTTGATAGTAATGAACAAAGAGACATTTTTAATTGACAAGAAAAAAGTATCGATGATACATTACAAAAGTTTTTAAATGAAAAATCATTTTATACATATGATATAAAAAAAATTATTTATGTATTAGAAACTTTAGGTTATCAAATAAATTACAACAATTTTAAATATGACTTTATGATTGCAACATATGTATTAAATTCAAATGTTAAGTCCAATTTTGAGTCTCAAATAAATTCTATCGATTCAACAATTGAAATTAAAACTTTTGAAGAAGTTTTTGGTAAAGGTGTTAAAAAAACTAAAAGTTTGGAAGACAATGTTATTGCTGATTACTTAATAAGTAGAGCAAGTCTAATTAAAAATACGTTTGAAGCAATAATAAATAAATTAAAAGATAATAATCAGTTTGAGCTTTATAAAAAAATTGAATTGCCTTTTTGTTTTGTTCTGTTGGATATGGAAAAAGAAGGTGTTTTAATTGATAAAAAAGAATTAGAAATACAAACTGAATATATTTTAGGATTACTTAATGATATAGAACAAAAAGCTCAAAATCTATTAAAACAAAATGACATTGAACCTATTAACTTTGCTAGCCCAAAGCAACTAAAAGAATTACTTTACCAAAAGTTAAAATTGCCAGATAGAGCAAAAGGCAGCACAGATAAAGAAGCTTTAGACAATTTGGTGGGTGAACATGAAATAATTGATTATATCTTGGCAATTAGAAAATATTCAAAACTATACAGCACTTATCTTAAAGGTTTTGAAAAGTTTATTTATGCAGATAATAAAGTTCATACAATTTATAATCAAACACTTACAAATACAGGAAGACTAAGTTCAACAGATCCTAATTTACAAAATATCTCTGTAAGGGATGATGAACAAAGAAATGTAAGAAAAATTTTTATATGTAATGATGGATATAGTTACATAAGTTTTGATTATTCACAAATAGAACTAAGAGTTTTAGCAGACTTGGCAGATGAAAAAGAGCTTATAAGTGCATACAAAAACAATCTTGACATTCATGAAATTGCTGCTAGAAATATTTTTGGTGTTAAAAATGAAGATGGTGTAACAAGTGATCAAAGAAGGATAGCAAAAGTATTTAACTTTGGTATTTTGTACGGTCTTACCAAGTTTGGTTTATCTAAGGATTTAAAAATAACACAAAAAGAAGCTGAACAATATATCATTACTTACAATAAAACATTTCCAGAAATCGAAAACTATAAAAAAGAAATTTTAAAAGTTGGTGAAGAGTTAGGTTATGTTGAAACGGCAGCAAATAGACGAAGATATATTTATGAGTTACAAAGTAGTAATTATATGGTTAGAGAATTCGGTAAGAGAGCTGCTATAAATGCACCAATACAAGGTACTGCTGCAGATATTTTAAAGATAGCTATGAATAACATCTATAAAGAATTAGTGTCTCTTAAATTGGAAACAAAAATAGTTGCACAAATTCATGATGAAGTTATTTTATTAGTTAAAGACAGTGAAATTACACAAATAGAAACTGTAGTTGAAAAAATTATGAAAAATGCATATGTAGATTTATTAGCAATTGTAAACAAAAATAGAGAACCCAAAGTTCCCTTGGAAGTCAATAAAGCAATTGGTAAAACTTGATATGACTTGAAATAGTAATTAGGAGGATTTATGCCAGAACTACCAGAAGTTGAGACGGTTGTTAGAACTTTACGTAAAAAAGTTGTTGGTCTCAAAATAATAGAAGCTCAGATATTGTACCCAAAAATAATTAAATCAGATATAAGTGTTGATGATTTTGAAGAAGACCTTAAAAATAGAACAATTGAAAAAATATCACGAATAGCAAAACACATAATTTTTCATTTAGGTGATGTTGTTCTTATTAGTCATCTAAGAATGGAAGGTAAATGATTTATTTATGATAAAAATGATAGCTTTGATAAAAAACACATATTAGCGATTTTCAAACTTTCAAATGAAAAATTAATGTGTTATCAAGATACAAGAAAGTTTGGAACCTTTCATTATCAAGGTGTCAATGAGTACTTAAATTTGAACCCAATTGCAAAAATTGGTCTTGAACCATTAGATATGGCTGTACAAGGAAAATATTTATATGACTTGATGGCTAAATCAAGTAAATATATTAAAACTATTCTATTAGATCAAACTTTGATTTCAGGGATTGGTAACATTTATGCAGATGAAATACTTTTTGACGCATCTATTAGCCCCCTGAATAAAGGAAATGATTTAAATGTAGAAATGTACCAAAGAATAGCAGATTCCTCAAGAAAAATTCTTAAAAAGTCAATTGATATGGGCGGAACAACCATTGACTCTTATCAACCAGAGCAAGGAATTGATGGGAAATTTCAAAATGAGCTGAAAGTTCACACAAGAAAAAATGAGCCATGTTATAAATGTGGTCAAAAAGTTATTAAAATCAAACTAAATGGTAGAGGAACATACTATTGTGAAAAGTGTCAAAGTTAATTAATATGTGAATAACTCAAAAAAAACCTTTATTTAAGGGGTTTTTTTCACTTTTTTATTAACATTTAACTTTATCTTTATTAAACTTTATTAAATTTATATGTTTTTTTTTATTTTTAAATAATATTAGTAATGTATAGGGAGAGCAAACATATGAGAAATTATATTTACAAAGTAGTTTTGAAAAACAGAGTTGATCTTTTAGACGATAAGGTGCTTTCCTATTTGTATCAACCAATAATAGGGCTAAAAAGCATTGCTTTATATAAAATGCTTATTTTTGAAGCAGAAATAATCAAAGATTACAAAAAAAACTTTGTTTTTGATGAAAACAGACTTATATCAATGTCTTTTACTAAATCTGATAATTTAACAAGACAAATAAAAAGATTAGAAGCAATGGGTCTAGTTGAAACATTAGAAAATAAATCAAAAAACTCAGTTATATTTAATATTTATGCACCATTAGAACCAATAGATTATTTCAACAATAAGCTTTTTAATTCAGCATTAATAGACAAAATTGGTGATACAAATTATGAATTAGCAAGAAATATCTTTAAAGATGAAACAGATTTACCAAGTGATAGTGGTTATCAAAATACATCATCTAAGTTTTTAGAAGTATTTGAAGAATTTAACCATAAATTAAACAGCGAAATTTGTTCTAATATAAAACCAAAACCAAAAAAATCAAACCCGTTATTAAAGGGTTTGAATTTTAATGAAATAGTTAAAAAATTAGCAGAAAAAAGTGTTTTTATCCCTAAGGATAACAAAAGACTAAAACAAATAATTGAAGAGGTTTACATATCTTATAAAATATCAATTGAAACTATTATTGAAAATTTAGTTAAAGCTTATGATTTTGAAGAAGTAGATTTAGATATTAATAAGTTTTATGTATCAATTTCATCAAAATACTTTAGTAGAGATGAAGATCAAAAACAGCATGAACTATTTGATCCAGAATTAAATAAACAAAATAAAACAAATGCAAAAATTGAAGAAATGGAAACTATCGATCCAGTTCAATTTTTAGAACTATTAATGAATGTTCAAAGATTAGATTTGAAGGAACTAGAAGTTATAAGAACATTAGGAAGAGAATATAAATTACGTGATGGAGTAATTAACTGTTTATTAGAGTTTTCATATTTAAAAAATGAAGGAACAATAGTTGCCAATTATTTGTTTAAAATTGCAAAAACTTTAAACGAAAGAAATATTAGTAATGCAAAAGAAGCTATGGAGTATTTAAAACTTGCTCATAAAAAAGCTGTAAAACCTAAAAATATAACTAATTTCATACAACAAATTCCAGCTTCAACTGTAGTAGAAAATGAAGAAAGCTCAAAATCATATATTATTGAAGTAGATGATAATGCAAAATTTGATCCAAAATTATGAGGTGATATGAATGGATAAAGATATTGAAGCCTTGAAAAAAAATAAAAGTTTACAATTTTTTATAAAAGAGATGAAAGTTTCAGACGAAATCATAAAAAGAGACTATTTAACTTTAGAAAAATTTGTGAATCAAGCAGTTGTTTGTAATAAAAATGAGGGTATGGATAAGTGCAAGCAACAATTGAAAGGTATTCAGCAAAAACTAGCTTTTCAAAATAATCAATTTTATATAAAAAGCCAAAGATGTAATCATTGGCTTTTTGAGAATAAAAATCATCAAATATTAGAAAACATAAAATATGCTGATTATGATTTAAATGAAAATTTAAACACTTTACATGAATATGTAGTATCAAACAATGAAAGCATTTCTGGATCACAAATGTCTGTATTGTATAAACTAAAAGATATAGTAGAATCTGAAAAATATATGAAAGGCTTATATTTATTTGGAAATTGTGGTGTTGGAAAAACATATTTATTAAAAATGGTAGCAAATAGTTTTGCTAAAAAAAATAAACAAGTTGTTTTTGTTACAGTTAACAGACTTATAAAAATAGTTAAAGATACATTTAACAGCTCAGAAAGAGATGACTATAATAAGTTTTTGGATTTGTGTTACAAAGTTGATGTATTAGTTTTGGATGATATTGGTGGAGAAATTACTACTGGTTCAAGCTGAAGTAGGGATGAGTTATTATTTGGTCTTTTAAACAGCCGTTTAGAAAATAAAAAAACTACATTTTTTACATCAAATTTTAACTTAGTGGAGTTAGAAAAACTTTACTTATCTAAAAAAAATTTAACAAAAGAGGAAACTGCATTTGAGGCCAAAAAAGTTCATAGGTTTATTGAAAGAATTAAGGGACTTACTCAGCAAATGGAACTTAAAGGAGTTAATAAAAGATATTAGTGGAAATAATTCCATTAATATCTTTTTGTTTTAGAAAAAATAGAAAAAAAAATAGCACTTGTTTTATCAACTAAAAATCAATAGTACTATAATTAAGGTGTGAAAGGAAACGTCAAAATATGAAAAAAATCGCAATTAACGGATTTGGAAGAATAGGACGTCTAGCATTTAGACAATTATTCTTAGATAAAAATATTGATGTCGTTGCAATTAACGACTTAACAAGTGCAAAAACTTTAGCATACCTTTTAGAATATGATTCAGCTCACGGAACTTTTATGAAAGGTAAAATTTCAGCAAAAGATGGAGCAATTATAGTAGATGGTAAAGAAATTAAAATTCTAGCAGAAAAAGATGCTACTAAATTACCATGAGGATCAATGGGAATTGATTTAGTTGTAGAATGTACAGGATTCTATGCATCAAAAGAAAAATCACAAGCTCACTTAGATGCAGGTGCTAAAAAAGTTATTATTTCAGCTCCAGCAACTGGAGATTTAAAAACAATAGTTTATGGAGTTAACCACAAAAGCTTGACAGCAGCTGACACAATTGTTTCAGCAGCTTCATGTACAACAAACTGTTTATCACCAATGGCAAAAGTTATTGATGAAAAATTTGGAATTGTTAAAGGTTTAATGACAACAGTTCACTCTGTAACTAATGACCAAAGATTATTAGATTTACCACATGATGATTTACGTAGAGGACGTGCAGCAGCATGAAATATCTTACCTACAAAAACAGGAGCTGCAGCAGCGGTTGGTAAAGTATTACCAAACTTGAATGGTAAATTAGACGGGTTAGCATTACGTGTTCCAACTATTACTGGATCAATCGTTGACTTAACTGTTGAATTATCAAAAAATGCTACTGTAGAAGAATTAAATAAATCAATCGAAGATGCAGTTAAACAAGATAAAGAACTAGGAGAAGCAATGGAATATTGTACAGACCCAATTGTTTCTGCAGACGTTATCTCTTCAACATACGGATCAATTTTCGATGCAACTCTAACAAGAGTTATGGAAGTTGATGGAAAACAAATGATTAAATTGTTCTCATGATATGACAATGAAAACTCATTTACATCACAATTTATCCGTACAATCAGACACATGTTAAGTTTATAATTATTGACTTTATGTCATAAAACATATTTTCTTTACGATTATATTTGTAGAGGTGAAAATATGTTTTTTTATTCAAAAACAGAGTATGTAAATTTGATTTTAAATTTTATTGCTAAAATCAAAAACTCCAAAAATATCAAAGTCACACAAATACAAATACAAAAAATTATATATATTATATATGCTTATTTTCTTCTTTTTAAAAAGCCAATAGCAAAAATTGATTTTGAAACTTGAAAATGAGGTCCAGTGATTTATGAGTTGTGAAAAGAGCAAACAAAATATAAAGATAAGAACATTCCACTCTCATACGATGATGTTTTGGATAAAAAAACAGTTTTTCATAAACAAGATTATGAAATTATAAATAAAATTATTGAGTTTATGTTGTCTTTGAGCTCCTGGGATGTTGTTGAAATTTGTCATTCACAAACACCTTGAAAAAAGTTATATAGACCAAGCAAAAATATTAAAATTAAAGATGAAGATATTTTTAAATTTCACAATGAAAATAAAGATAATTTCTTTTGTTACTTAGATTTTATTGTTAATTGTGAAAATCAAAAAAAATAATTTAAAATAATAGAGAATAAGGAGAAAATTGTATGAAAAAAACTTTAAAAGACGTTCAAGTAGCTAATAAAACAGTATTAGTTAGAGTAGATTTTAACGTACCAATCAAAGATGGTGTTATCACTGATGACAACCGTATTAAAGCAGCATTACCAACTATTAAACATTTAGTTGATCAAGGTTCAAAAGTGGTTTTATTTTCACACTTAAGTAGAATTAAGGAAGAAGCTGACAAAGCTAAAAAATCACTAGCACCAGTTGCAAAAAGATTAGAAGAACTTGCAGGACAATCAATTAAATTTGTTGCTCAAACAAGAGGAGCTGAATTGGAGGATGCAATTAAATCATTAAAATCTGGAGAAATATTATTATTTGAAAACACTAGATTTGAAGATGTAAAAGATGGTGAAGTAGTTAAATATGAATCAAAAAACAATGCAGATTTAGGAAAATATTGAGCTAGTCTTGGTGAAGTTTTTGTAAATGATGCATTTGGTACAGCTCACCGTGCTCATGCTTCAAATGTTGGAATAGCATCAAACATTAAAGAAAGTTGTGTAGGATTTTTAGTTCAAAAAGAATTAGAAATGTTAGCAAAAGGAGTTGATGCTCCTGAACATCCATTTGTAGCAATTATTGGTGGAGCTAAAGTTTCAGATAAAATTGGAGTTATTGATCACTTACTAGATAAAGCAGACAAAATCATTATTGGTGGGGGAATGGCTTATACATTCTTCAAAGCACAAGGTCATAGTATAGGTAAATCACTATGTGAAGAAGATAAACTAGATCTTGCAAAACAATATTTAGAAAAATCAAATGGGAAAATTGTTTTACCAATAGATTCTGCAAACGCACCTGAATTTAAAGATGTTGAGCCAACATTCTCAGGAGTTGATTTACCAGATGACGTAATGGGACTTGACATTGGACCAAAATCTATTGAACTATTTAAAGAAACATTAAAAGGGGCAAAAACAGTTGCTTGAAATGGACCTATGGGAGTTTTTGAATTTGAGAACTTCAAAAAAGGTACAGTAGCAGTTTGTGAAGCAATTGCAAACTTAGATGGAGCATTCACTTTAATCGGTGGGGGAGACTCAGCAGCAGCAGCAATTCAAAACGGATTTGCAACTAAATTTACTCATATTTCAACAGGTGGTGGAGCATCATTAGAATATATGGAAGGTAAAACTTTACCAGGTGTTGAAGCAATTCAAAACGCATAATTATTTTAAAAATGTACATAAGTGTACATTTTTTCTTTATACTTAATATGGTGATTAAATGGCTAGAAAACAAAGAATTATAGATAATACTAATTGAATTACAAACTTTTTTGTAGTCGATGAATATTTATATCTTACTGATGCCAAAATGGGTGAAAATGAATGTAATCTTTACAGAATTAAAATGGATGTTTTTGTAGAAAATCTAAAAAATAAAAGTGATATTAATAGAGCTTTTTTAGCTAATCCATTAACAGAGAAAAGCAACAGCGCTTTATTGAGTTCTCAAAGTGAAGTGGAGTTTTTGTACAAAGAAGATAATTATATTCAAAATTACTTTAAATTTCAAAATCAACTTTATATTAGTTATTTGATTGACAATAAAGTTTTTACTAAAAGAGTTGGTGATAGTCAATATAAAGAATTACAAATTTTAGTCGGTGATGAGGATATGGACTATTTAATAGGAATTTCTGATAGTTTTTTGGTTCAAATAGACAAAGATTTGAATATAACAAAAAATACTCAAATACACGCTTCTACGTGCGTTATATTTAAAGATAAACTTGCTGTTTTAAATTATGAAAATAAGATTACTCTATTAAATGACAGGTTTGAACTGCTTAAAAACATTGATTCTTCAAGTGACTTTAAAAGTATTTTCTTTTTAAATGCAAATAACTTATTGGTGAGCAATAAAGATAAAAATTTTACTTATGCAGTAAATATAAATGATGAAGTTAAAATTGATTTTATTAAAGATTACATATTTAGAGCAAAATTAATTAACCAAGATACATTAATAGTGAAAACCTTGTTTAATATAGACAAAAAACCTACTATAAATGGACCAATAAAAATAATTATATAGATAAAAAAAATTAGCTTAGCTAATTTTTTTTATCTTCTTGATTCATCGTATTGTTTTTGTTTGTTTGCAAGATTTTGGTATTGACCATAAGTGAACTGTCCATTTCTTGATCAAATACCTTTTATACATTGAATTGCTGTGTAAATAATAAACATTTGTAAAGCTATTCTAAGTGTTGCAATCATACCATTAAATATTGATCCCAATAAACCTCTACGTCTCTCGAACATATCTGTTATTATTGAAATTATTGTTAAAATAGATGAAATAATTATTCATACAAGAGTTATAGTTGCAATAATCAAGTTAACTGTTGATAAGAACAGCATAAATCCTCTTGTTGCAGAACCTTCTTTGTCAAATTTTGTTCTTACATCATTTCCTACAAATGTAGCTATATTAGCTAATCCTCAAATTATACATACTGCTGAAACTGTTAAAATTATTATTGTAGCTTTTTTTGAAGTTTCATCAGTGTCAAATAAATTAAGATCTCCATTTAATGTAGAATATGTAAACAAATAACAAGCTATTGCTGCAAGACCAGAACCCAAGAAACAAGCCCCATAACCTCTAGAAATTGATATTCTAGGATTTATACTTGTTTGTACATCGCTATTTGGTAATCTCATAAGAAGAAATGGTGTTATTATTCCTCCAACTGAAAGTGAAAATAGCATCAATATATATCTATTATTTACAAATGTATCATCATCGCTTTTTGCTGAAAAATAGATAACATAGGCACTTGAAATTATACCCATAACTCCAAAGAAAACAATTAAAGTTATAACTGTATTTAGAGATATATTTGTAAGATCTATCATATTATTGTAATTTTTGAGATCTCGTATATTTACAAGCATATATCCTAATAAGAAGACTGTTACTAATATTCCAAATGCATGGGCTATAATAGCAAAAACCTTAGTTGAATGTATACTACGCATTTTTACCCTCCCTTTACCTAAATGATACACTAAAAAAGAATAAATTCTTAAAACTTAAAATAAATACATAAAATAAAAAAATGTATCATACTTTGATACATTTTTTTGACTTAAATTTTATCTTTAAGTTTCTAGCTTCTGAGATTTTTTAACTTGTTCTGGTTTGTTTACAATTGTAAATACTTTTTCATATTCTTGTAATGCTTTTAATTCTTCTGGTTTATCGTTTAACTTGGTCACTTGTTTTTTGTGATATACAAAGTACAGAAGTACTGCTATAACAAATACTCCAAATAAGTAAATCATTTGGAAAGAACTTGCCACAACTTTTTGTAGTTTATTATCAACATTTTCTTTCACAAATGGATCTATTAGATTTATAAAATAAAGTACAAATATAAATATTAAACAAATAAATGTTAAGACTCAACCAAAATATTCGAATATGTTAACTTTTATATTTTTTTTATAACCTTGATAAAATGCCGTTGGTAGTATTAATAAGTAAACAAATAGTAATACAATGGCTGTTACACCTGCAATTGTTGAGAAGTTGAATACACTCACATCTCCTGTAATACCTTGTATTAAATCAGGGACAAAAACAAACATAAAGTAAGTTATTGCCAAAGCAGCTATTGTTACTAAGATACCAGTAACTGGTACATTTTCTTTATTTTCTTTTTTAAATGAGTTTGGCAAGAATTTTTGTGATGCCATTGGTTCAAGAGTACTTCCACCAAACAATGTAACTTGTATTGAGGAGTTAAATCTCATCAACATTGTACAAACAATTATAATTATTGGTCCGGCTTTTTTTAAAAAGTCACTATTTAAAGCATCAAATAGCTGTAAATTTGGATTTCCTTTAAATTGATCTGTTACTGCTAGCATAACTATTACAGTAAACACTAGATAAAATAATGTTGTCATAAACATTATTATCATTATTGAAATTGGTACATTTTTTTCTCTATTTTTTATATTTTTTCCTGTTGTTATGAATGTTTCAAGTCCACAGAATGAGAAGAATAGGGCGTTAAATGTTTTAGAAAAACTACTAAAATCTAAAGTTCCTCTATCAATATTAAGTCCATTCTTCCCAGCATTAAGATTCATTGCTCCACCAACAATACCAAATATTATTAGTAAAACTGTTATTCCTCATGTTACATAACCTATTATTGTTGATACTAGCTTATATTTTCTTACTCCCAAGAAAATTACTGATGCTGCAATTATATATAAACCAAATGCAGCAAGATCCAATACCATATCTCCTCATCCTTTTAATGGACCAGTAAGACTTGATACCTCATCAAAATTGGCTTTAACCATTGTATTTAGCAATGCTACTCCAATTACTGGAATAGCAGCATAGTTTAGTAAACCCATTAGTAAACCTCAAAATTTACCAAAGGCTGTTCTAACATATTGGCTACCACCACCATTAGCCTCTGGGTGAACTTTCACAAGTTTTCCAAAAGTTCATGCACACATAAATGTTATAAATCCTACTAAAGCAATTATTCAAAATATGTGTAATCCTACACCTTGACCTTGTGCTTGATTTAGTATAGTTGCAAAATTGGCCGTATATGTTATTCCGGCCACAAATGTGAATCCTATTCAAACTATGTGAAATAGATTCAACTCTTCTTTCTTCGTCTTCATAATTACCTACTATCTATCTTTTTATTTAAAATTACTGGAATAATAAGAGGATTTCTTCTCTTATATCTAAAGATAAATGGCGATAAAGTCTCTTTAACAGCAGATTTAATTGCACCAAAAGTTGGTTTAGGTGAATTTAAAACTCCCAAAACAGCATTTGTAACAATATTTATAGACTCAGCAATTATGTTCCCACTTTCTCTCACATAAAAACTTCCTCTTGAAACAATCCTTGGTGCTGCTGACAATTTATTCTCTTGAGAATCAATTGAGATAATTACAGCCATTAACCCATCTCTACTTAAAATATTTCTTTCTCTAATAATATTACTTGCTTTCCCTGTCATATCTTTTCCATCAATGAAAATAGCTTCAGCAGGAATACGTTTTCCTAACTCTGCAGTTCCATTGTGTAATAAAATTTGATCTCCGTTAGCTACAACAAAAACATTGTGAGGTTTTACATTAACTTTTACTGCAGTTTCTCCATGGGTTTTAAGCATCCGATACTCTCCATGCATTGGCATAAAGCATTTTGGTTTTAAAAGAGTAAACAACAACTTTTGTTCCTCTTGACTTGCATGACCTGAAGTATGGATTTTTTGTTCGGTGTTATTTTCAATCACTATTGCACCGATTTTTGTTAATTTATTGACAACATTTTCAACATCTGCTCTATTACCTGGAATAGGGGATGATGACATAATCACTGTATCTCCTGGAATTAGTTTAATAGTGGGATGTTCCAGGCGAGCAATTCGTGAAAGTGCTGCCATTGGCTCTCCCTGACTACCTGTACACAGGATCATTATTTGATTTTTTGGAAAATTATCAACTTCATTTGCTTTGATAAACATTTTATCATTAATGTTCAAATGTCCCATTTGACGAATTATTTTAATAATTCGTTCTAAGCTCCTTCCAATAACAAGGATTCTTCTCCCATATTTATTTGCTAATTCAATAATATGTTGTATACGGTGAACATTAGAAGCAAAAGATGCTATTATTATTCTTCCTTTAGCTTTTAAGAAATGAGTATCAATATTTTGAATTACTTTTCTTTCTCCTAAAGTATATCCCTCAACTTCTGCATTAGTAGAATCTGACATTAATAATTCTATCCCATCATTACCTCATTGAGCTAATCTCTGGATGTTTGCACTATGTCCTAATGGAGTTCAGTCAAATTTGTAATCTCCTGTTGAAAAAATTGCTCCATTTGGAGTTGAAACATGAATTCCAAACGCATCTGGAATAGAGTGATTTACTGCTGCAAATTGTATTTTAAAATGTTTTGTTTGATATACATCATTTTCAACATACTCTCTAACAACAGTTTTGTTTTGTAATTTGTACTCTTTTAAACGATCTCTAATTAAAGCAGCCGCTAATTCAGGGGCATATATTACAGGAATATCTACTTGTTGTAATAAGTAAGGAATTCCACCGATGTGATCTTCATGACCATGAGTTATAAATAATCCTTTAACTTTTGAGTTATTTTCAACTAAATAACTAAAATCTGGAATAACTGCACTAACTCCAAGTTGTGTTGCATCAGGGAATTTAACTCCAGCATCAAGCATAATAATTTCATCATCATACTCTATACAATATGTGTTTTTACCTACTTCTTCTAATCCACCAAGAGCATATACTTTTGTTGGAAATTCTGCATGTTCTAATTTTTTTCTTTCTTGATCAACGTTACTATCTATTTTTTTGATTTCTATTTTAGCTTCTAGTTGAGAAACCAAATTGACGGTCTTGTCATCTTTCTTTTCCATAATATTGTTATCTCCTTATTTCCTATTTTTTTAGATACATTAAAATAAATTAAAAATTTACTTATAATAAAACACTTAATTGCTAAGAATTATTTAATTAATTTAAAAAAAAGAACTTTATTGGTATTATTTTAGCAAATTATAGAACAAAAACATAAAAAAAATAAAAAAAAAGAATTAAATAATAATTCAATCTTCTTCTTTATAATTGGGTTCTTTTTCATTAATTCTGTCGTAATATAACTTACCTTGAAGATGTTCGATTTCATGCTGAAAAACAATTGCTTGATATCCTCTTAATGTTAACTCTATATTTTGTTTTGTTAATCAATCATAACCTGTTATTTGTATTTTATAACTTCTTGGAACATTACCATTGTGATCAACATCAACACTCAAGCAACCTTCACCACCACTTAAGCAACATACTTGCTCGCTTTTTGCAATAATTTTAGTATTAACCATTGCAAATTCATCAACGTCACCAGCTTCATAATCTCACTCAAATCTAGCAAAAAACATATTTGCATTACTTCCGATTTGTGGAGCAGCAAGTCCAACCGCTGGTCTTAAGTGTTCGGGCGAATCTTTTACATTTAATTCTGGGTCCTGAGAATATCTAACAAAGTCAATCAACTTTCTCATAACCATTTCATTTTCTTCATTTAGTGGTAATTCAACATCAACACTTTGATTTCTAATTACTTCTGGTTGAGTATCTTTTCAAAGTCACTTATTAGACGGAATATCTTTTTGTAATAAATCCTTTTTTAAATCAAGCTTCATAACTTTTACCTCAAAATTGATTATAACTCAATTTAAAATTATTTTAGGTTATATTAAATATATAGATAAAAAAAGAAGGTTAAAAATGCGAGTTATTAGTGGTAAATTTAGAGGTAGAGTTTTAAAAACCCTTGAAGGTAAAAATACTAGACCAACAACAGCAAGGGTTAAAGAGGATATGTTTAACATTCTGAATAATTATTTTATTTATAATGAAAAAACAAGTCTTGATTTATTTGGTGGTAGTGGAGCTTTGAGCATTGAAGGCTTATCAAGAGGAATAAAATTTGCTTATATAAATGATAGTCATAAACCAGCTTTAGAAATTATCAACCAAAATTTAAAAAATATTGATCAAAATAGTTATAAATTACTTAATTATGATTATATGAGTACTTTAAAATATATAAATTCTCAAAATGTTAAAATAGATTTATTATACATAGACCCTCCATTTGCTCAAGTGGAATATTATTATGAAATATTTGACTATCTAAAAGCAAATAAGATTTTAAATAACTATGGTATATTAATAATAGAGGCAGAAAATCTACTAGATTTAGATAAATATGATTTTTTAACATTGTTAAAACAAAAAGACTATAAAAATAAACATCTTTATTTATTTAGAATTGAAGAAGAGGAATAAAAATGGCAAAAAGCGGAAAAATCGTAATACTTTCAGGTCCTTCAGGAGTAGGTAAGGGGACTGTTAACAAAGCATTAAGACAAGACAAAAGCCTAAAATTAGTACAATCAGTTTCTATGACAACAAGATCACCAAGACCCGGTGAAGTTGATGGAGTTGACTACTATTTTGTAGATATAGAAACATTTCAAGAAGCCATTGAACATGATGAATTAATTGAACATGCTCAATTTATTGGTAATTATTATGGAACACCCAGAAAACCTGTTTATGAACAAATAAAAAAAGGTGAAAATGTTATTTTGGAAATTGAAGTTATTGGAGCAACTCAGGTTTTGAAAAAAGAACAAAAAGAAAACTTAGTATCAATTTTTTTAATGCCTCCAAGTTTGAAGGCATTAGATCAAAGGTTGAGAAGTAGGGGAACAGAAACAGAAGATATTATCAAACAAAGATTAGATAAAGCACTTTTAGAAATTCCTCTTAAACACAATTACAAATACATAATCGAAATTGATAGTGTTGAAAACGCAGTAGCTAAAGTTAGAGATGTTTTAATAAAAGAAGAAACATTAGAAATACCAAAAACTGAAAGTCTATACTATCATTTAAAATCAGAAATAGATAAAGTTGTTGATGAAAACTATATGTATTTTGTAGAAAATTGAAAAGAAAATGTTGAAAAATTACATGATAGTAAAGTACCTGACAATTTTGATTTTAAAAAATACTTAGTTGATTTATTAACTGATAAGTCATATGCAGCTGTTTTAGCTCATAGTGATTTAGCGGTATTAAAAGATAAAAAATGTATTGAAGATTTAGTAGAAAAATTCATGATTGACGTTAACTTCTTTAGTTTTGAACAAAGTGCTTTTGAAAATGCAGAGTTCTAGAAATGCAGCGTTAAATATTTTGTTTGAAGTATTTGAAAATAATCAGTTTTCAAATAAATTATTGAATAAATTAAAACAAAAAAGTTTATTTAAAGAGCAAGATGTTAATTTTATTTACAAACTAGTTTATGGAACAATTCAATACAAAATTTATTTAGAATATGTTGTTAATAAATTGATTGATCCAAAAAAAACAAACAAAAAAATTCAAATATTATTATGAATGAATTTTTATCAAATTAAGTTTCTTAATAATCCGATATATTCGGTTACAAATGAATCTGTTGAAATAACTAAAAAAATCGATAAAAGTTTAAGCGGTCTTGTGAATGTTGTAACAAAAAAATTAGAAAATCAAGATTTATGAGAAGTAGACATAAAAAACAAAAAAAATATAGCTCCATTAAAAAACGGTTTTCCATATTGGTTATTTGAAAAAATAAGTAAAGATTTTTCAAGTGAAATTGCTCTCAAGGTAGTGGAATCTTCAAATAATACAAATGAAATTTCTTTTAGAATAAATACAAAAAAAATTAGTATAAAAGAATTTAAAGATAAGTTTTTAAATAAATTAGATTGCAAAAAATCAACAATTGCAAATAATTGTTATGTATCTAAAAGCAATAGTTTTTTGTTTGAACTAGTTAACGATGGTTTTATTTATATTCAAGATGAAACTAGTGTAAGAGCGGTTGAATTATTGGAAGTAAAACCAGAATCTAAAATTCTTGATATGTGTTGTGCTCCTGGTGGAAAACTTTCTTTTTTAGCAGCGTTAGTTGAATCGAATAATTTTATTGATGGCTATGAAATCAATAGTTCAAAAAAGAATATCATAAAACAAAATTTAAAAGTTTTAGATATTAATAATGTAAACTTATATTTTAAAGACGCAAGACTTGTAAAAGAACATTATGACTGCATATTATTAGATGCCCCTTGTTCTGGTTATGGACTAATCAAAAAAAAGCCAGAAATAAAGTTGAAAAAATATAGTGATTTAGAAATGCAAAAAATGTACCAAGTTCAAAAAGAATTGTTGATGACTGCTATTGATAATTTAAATGATGGTGGAACTATTCTATATAGCACCTGCACAATTAATAAAAATGAAAACCAAGATTTGATAAATGAAGTCATTAAAAAAACAAAAATGAAGTTGATTTTAGAGGAGCAATACTTTGGTTTTGAAGGTAATAATAACGGATTTTATATCGCAAAATTAAAAAAAGAATTTTAGTATCTAAGTTAGTCTTAATACTAAAAGGGTTAAATTATGATAAAATTATATATGGAGAATTTACATGGAAAAAAATAGTATTTTTAGTTACACTATTGAAGAATTACAAAATATTTTACTTGAAAATAATTTTAATAAATTTTCAGCGTCACAAATTTTTGATTGAATTTACATAAAATTGGAAACAGATTTTAATAACATGACAAATCTAAGCAAAGAACTAAGACAGTTTCTTACAGAAAACTTTAGTATCAATCTTTTAAAAGATCTTGTTACCGAGGAATCAAAAGATGGAACTATAAAAATCTTGTTTATGCTGGATGATAAAAGAACTATTGAAACTGTATTGATGCCACAAAAGTATGGACAGTCTGTTTGTGTAACAACACAAGTTGGCTGTAGGATGGCCTGTAAGTTTTGTGCATCAGGTTTAATAAAAACAGAAAGAAATTTGTCAACAGATGAAATTGTTAGACAAATCTTTTCTATGAATGTTTATTTGAGAAAAAAATATGGTGATGACTTAGACAATCCAAGAGCTAGAGTAAGTCACATCGTTGTTATGGGTATTGGTGAACCTTTTGATAATTTCCAAAATGTTATGAATTTTATAGATATTATTAATTGTGCTAAAGGATTTCAAATTGGGGCAAGACACATTACAATTTCAACTTGCGGTGTTGTACCAAAAATTAGAGAGTTTGCAGATTTAAAAACTCAAATAAACTTAGCTATTTCTTTACATGCATCAAACGATGAGGTGAGAAATCAAATGATGCCAATAAATAAAGCATTTCCAATTGCTGTATTATTGGAGGCTGTTAGATATTACATTTCTGTTACAAACAGAAGAGTAACATTTGAGTATATTTTGATAGATAATGTCAATGATAAACCTGAACACGCTAATGAATTGGCAAGATTAATTCGCGGAATAAATGGTTATGTCAATCTAATACCATATAATGAAGTTGAAGAAAATGAATATCGAAAATCAACAAGAGTTGACGAGTTTTTCAAAATTTTAAAAAAACAAGGTATTAATGCTATAGTTAGAAAAGAATTTGGTTCGGATATAGATGCTGCTTGTGGTCAGTTAAGAGCAAAAAGAGAAGGTGTAATTAAAAATGAAATTTAAATATGCAACACTTACAGATATAGGAAATTACCGAAAGGCTAATCAAGATTATTTAGACTTTGCTGTTAATAAATCAGGTGAAGCTTTTGGGATCGTTTGCGATGGTATGGGTGGTCATGCACATGGTGAAGTAGCTTCTAAAATGGCTGTTGAAAAATTTGTAGAACTATTTAAAGAACAAAATTTTGACAATATGAACCAAAAACAAATAAATAGATGACTAAGAAATTGTGTGAGTGAAATTCTAAATGAAATGGTTGAATATTCAAATGAACATTTAGAAACAAAAGATATGGGTACAACACTTACTGCAATTTTATTTGCTAAAGCTGGCGCTTTTGTTATTAATATCGGCGATTCAAGAACCTATAAATTATCTGATAATAAACTGTTTCAAATAACTCAAGATCAAAACTTATGAAACTCAACTCCCGAAGCCGAAAGAAGGGATATTCAAATGTCGGGTCAGTATGAAAGAGCAAATGACATAACTTTTTGAAAAGTTTTGACAAGTGCATTAGGTCCTCAAAAAACTTTAAGAATAGACACATATTATATAGAAGTTCCTCAAGGGATTTATATGTTAACAAGTGATGGTGTACACGATTACATTGATGAAGAGATTGCGGCATCTACTTTAGCTAATTCAAGAATGAAATTAAAAGATATGGCATATAATATAATAGAAGATGCCAAAGATAATGTTTCAACAGATAATTTATCTATTTTAATTATTGAAGCAGAGTAATTTATTTACTTTGCTTTTTTTGATATTATTAAGTAAACAAAGGGGCAATGAACATGAGTGATTCTTTAGAAAACAGAATAATAGCAGACAGATATAAAGTCATTCAAGAATTAGGAAAGGGTGGAATGGCAACTGTTTTAAAAGCATTTGATTTGGCAACAGGATCAATTGTTGCTATAAAAATATTAGATGCAAAATTTAAAGAAAAAGAAACTGGGCAAGAAAGATTTGAAGTAGAAAAAGAAGCATTTGCAAAATTAAGAGAAAACCCAAATGTAATAAAACTATTTGATGTTATCCAATCTGGCGATGAGTGATACATAATCTTAGAATGTATTGAGGGTGGAACATTAAAAGACAAGTTTTTAAGTTTTGGAACTATGACTTTAAATGAAATTAAGTACTATTTTGGAGCATTATGTATAGCTATTGATGATGCACATAAATTAGGAATTGTTCACAGAGACATAAAACCAGATAATGTCCTATTAACAAAATCAGGAGAAGTTAAATTAGGAGACTTTGGTATATCTATTATGGAAGGTGTATCAAAAGAAGAAAACAAAGTTGTTGGAACACCTAGATACATGGCTCCAGAGGTAATTACAAAGAAAAAACCAACTCCACAAAGTGATATTTATTCATTAGGAATAATGCTTTATGAGTTTGCAACTGGTGTGCCACCATTTCTCGCTTCAAAAACAAATGATTTAACCATAAGTCAAGTTAAAGAAAAACCAACTCCGCCAACCATGATAAACCCAACAGTACCACAATCACTTGAAAATATTATTTTAAAAATGATTGAAAAAGAGCCACAAAATCGTTATTTGTCAGCTCGAGAAGTGTATGATGAATTGATGCAAGTTAGATTAACTGATAATGTAAAACCTTACAATTATCATCTAACAACATCATTTGAAGTAAAAGGTAAAGAAGCACGACATAAAATTGGTTCACACCTTGATAGACTGCCGCTAATAACAAAAACTAAGTACTTTATTACAATAATCGCGTTTTTATTACTTGGTTTAGTTGGATTTCTTGCTGCAATACTGCTTAGTTAATTATGAAAAAAGGGATTATATTAAAAGTTTTAAGTGAGTATGCATATGTATATTTTGAGAATAGGTTATATGAATGTAAAACGCAAGGAAAAGTAAGGCACAAGAATTTAATACCAGTTACTGGAGACTATGTACATTTTGAAATTTTAGATGAAAAAAATCTTAAAGGAACAGTCAACGAAATATTACCAAGAAAAAATGAGTTATATAGACCAAGAATCTCAAATGTTGATCAAGTGGTTATTATAACTTCTGTAAAAGAACCTGATTTTAATTCATATACATTAAATAAATATCTTGCTTTTATAGAGTTTATAAATATAAAGCCTATTTTAGCTTTCACAAAAGTGGATTTATTGGATAAAAATAGTCTTGTTTGACAAGTGGCAAATGATTATAGAAATATTGGTTATGATGTTTATTTAATAAATAATATGATTGAAACAGATAATGAGTGAAAAAAATTTATTGATAATTTGAATGACAAGGTTTCAGTTTTTACTGGACAAACCGGGGCAGGGAAGTCAACAACTTTAAACCATATAATTCCAACCGCTTTTGAAAAAACACAGCAGATATCAAAAGCTTTGAATAGAGGTAAACATACAACAACAAAAAATGAACTATTCATTTATAAAAAGGGACTTATCGGTGACACTCCTGGATTTTCATCATTTGAACTAAAAGAAATTGATAAATATGAATTAGCGCATAGCTATAAGTTTTTTGAAAAAAATATAACTAAGTGTAAATTTAATGACTGTATACATTTAGAAGAAACACCAGGGTGTGAAATTGTTAAACTCGTTGCAAATAAGCAATTTCCAGAGTTTATTTATAATGATTATATAAAAATGCAAGATAAACTTGTCAATAATGAAAGAAAGAAGAAATACTAATGAGCCAATTTATAGTAGCACCAAGTATATTAACTGCAAATTTTTTAAAACTTTCACATGAATTAGATAGATTAAAAAAAGCTGGGATCAATTGAATCCATTATGATGTTATGGATTATAATTTTGTTCCAAACCTAAGTTTTGGACCATCAATTTTAAAAAATATAACAGATAATTACGATTTTAAAATTGATGTACATTTGATGGTCAAAATAAATAATTCAACCATAGTAGACTATTTAAAGCCTTTTTTGCAAAAAAACGTTTTCCAAATAACTATGCATTATGAATCAATCGAAAATAAAGATGTGCAAAATTTTATTAGTTTTTGTAAATCAAATAATATCAAAGCTTCAATGGCTATAAGTCCTGATACAACTGTGGAACAAATTGAAAACCATTTATCACAATTAGACAATGTTTTAGTGATGAGTGTTTACCCTGGTTTTGGGGGTCAAAAGTTTATTGAAAAGTCTATTAAAAAAATCGAGAAACTTAAAAGACATCGTGAGGAAAATAATTGGGCATATACAATTGAGGTTGATGGGGGAATTAATCAAGATACATACCATTTAGTCCAAAAGGCTGGCATTGATATGATAGTTGCTGGTAGTTATTTGGTAAGCGATATTGATGAAGTTGAATTAAGAAAGAGAGTGATGAATCTTGAAAACTAAATTTCTAATTGTCACATGTGAAACAAATTTAGACTTAAACTATTATAAAAATGAATATCATTTTATTGGTGTGGAACGAGGTTGTTTGGACTTAATTAAAAAAAATATTGATATTGATTATGCTATCTCAGATTTCGATCAAGTAACCGAAGAAGAGTTAGAAAAGATAAAAAATAATAGTCGTAATTTTATAAAACTAAATCCAGAAAAAGACTATTTAGATGGAAAAGAAGCTATTCAAAAAGCATATGAATTAGGAGCAACAGAAGTGGTTATGGTTGCTAATCCAACAAAAAGAATGGATATGAATTTTAGTGTTATAGAGTTTTGTTATAAAGATAGAGTAAAAATTATAAATGAAAGTTCTGTTATGTTTTGCTTACAAGCAGGTAAAAATGTGATTGAATTTGATCAATATCAAGATTATACGTACATAACCTTATTTCCCGTCCATCAAACAAAACTTACTATTAAAGGTTTACAATATGAGCAAAAAAATTTAATGTTATTACCATACTCAACAAGGGCTTATTCTAATTGTTTTGTACCATACAATGACGGAATAATAGAGTCTGATAAACTAATTTTAATAATATTTACAAAGTAAAAAATTAATTAATTTAACACAGTATATTTTGTTAATATATATATATATATATATATATGATTAAAAATAATGTCTAAGGAGGCTATATTATCAAATTCTTAATAAAATTTTTCGCAGTAATTGGATTTATCTTTAGTAATGTTTTTATAGGAATAACATCAATTGATAAAAGCATTGAAAGTAAAAATGCAACTACAATTTTTAAAGCGAGAGCAAACTCAACTGAATACACATATAATAGTTTGCTTTTAGAAGACTATAAAGTAAGCAAAGGGATATCTAAATCAGGTAAACTTATGTATTATGGAAGAGTATTAAAATACTATCTTGCTAACAATGTTAAAGTTAGTTCTGACACAATAAATTACATCGAAAATTGAATAAAAGAAAATTTGAGCACAACAAATACTTATTCAAATGCATTATTGGAGCAAAATCTTATTGCATCATCTTTGACAATTAGTGCATATGGAGCAACTAGTGACCAAGAGTTTTTTGCAGAATCATTTGCTAAATGAATGTTGACACCTAATGATAAAAAGAATTTAAGTTGAGAGTTATACAACACTTTCTTTACTCAGGTTTTCCCTGCTTTAATCAAAGAAGGTAAAGTGGCTGATGATGCTGAAATTGAAATTAAAAAAATAGTTGAACTAAACACAAATAAAAATTCTTATAATCTTTCATTAGGTGCAAAACCTACTGACGGAATTGATTCACTAGAATATGCAGGAGATATAATAGGCTGACAAAATACAAATTACTACAAATCAGCGGCTACTTCTATATTAGAACAAGTACTATCTATCAGTAATAGTTTATATTATCGAAATTCTATTTCTAATTACCTTAAATCTCAAAATGGTAATAATACACTGCAAGACTCAATAAGCAATTGAATGTATAGTTCATATATTAAAGCAAGTGATGAATCAATCAAAAGTTTTAAAGATTACAATTCTAATCATTTTTCATCATTTGAGAGTTTAGATACCTTTTTACAAGAAAAAACTGTTGATAAAGTTGGTAATAAAAGAATCTGATTGTCTGATATGTATAAATCAATTGAAGAAACATACTCAAAATCTATACCAACTGATAAAAACAATGAATATATTAGTAGTTGAACAAATGATACAACAATAAGTCTTGAAAATGTCACTTTAGAACTATACAACTATTTATATTCTTTAATAGGTAATGAAGAGTGAATTACAAAAATAATATATGGATTAGTAATATCTCCTGATGATCCTTTAAAAAGTGACACAAATGAAGATATGACTGGGGTTTTGGGATACACTGCAACAACAGCTGGAGAACTTACTGCTGGAGGTTATACAACAGTTAATTCATATATTGTAATTTGTGGAAGTGGTCTTTTAATTAAAGATTATAATTATCAATACAAACAAGGTTGGTTTTCTTCGCCAACTCAATTCCACGTTTTAGTTCATGAAATGGGTCATGCAATGGATGCATTTGCTGCAAAAGTTAATGATGTTAGAAACTTAAAAAACACTCAAGAAAGCAATTATTCAGATTTATATCCTGGAGAATACTTTGGTACTGAAGTAAATAAAAAAAGTGAGAGTACTCCAGTTAGCAAAAAAGAATCATTCACTTATGTGATAGGTAGTGTTATAGGGATAATGATAGCAGCAGGAGTAATAATATTAGGATTTGCATTATATAAAAGATCAAAAGGAGTAAGAAGAGCTTAATCAATAAAATGATTATGAATATCTAAAAATTTTTACTTACTTTTAAGAAACCTAATTTATAAAAAAATATGGTATTATTAATGTAATTTTATTAGAAATAATGCAAAGGAAGATACTATGCTTTTATTTAAAAATGGAATTAAACAGCTCCTTAAAGATTGGTGACAATTTTTAATTTATTTAAGTTTAATAAGTATAGCTGTTTTGTTTACTTCAGCTTTTGGAATTGTTTCAACCAATTTAGTTAAAAATAATAATAGCTTAACCAAAAATTTTAATGGTTATGATTATACATACAAATTTACATCAAGTGCATATAACTCAAACGATACACAAACAGTGTCACCGTTTTTTGCATTTAGTAATGACTATTTAACAAGTTGAAAATGATCTGACAGCACAAAAACAGATAAAGTAGAATTAAAAAATAATTTTCCCACACTAACAATTGGGGGAGACGACTCAGTTTTATTACCTTTTGAATTTAATTCAAAAATAGATTCAACTACAAAATCTTCTACATATGATTCATCAGT
Source organism: Spiroplasma helicoides (assembly GCF_001715535.1). Classification (NCBI taxonomy): domain Bacteria; kingdom Bacillati; phylum Mycoplasmatota; class Mollicutes; order Entomoplasmatales; family Spiroplasmataceae; genus Spiroplasma; species Spiroplasma helicoides. The sequence goes on along the minus strand of NZ_CP017015.1, from coordinate 887,161 downwards.
TTATTGAGTTAATGATGTAGATGGTGATATTTACAAAAATATGAGATTAAACTTTGGATTTGGAGATTTAGAAGGTTATACTAAGGGAAATAATGCTTCTAAACCAAAATATAGTTACTTACCTTCTGCAGAAGAAAGCATTTTAAATTTAACAGATGATCAAAAAATAAATGACTACGTTGCTAAAAAAAGATTTGGTAGATTTTATCGCTTTAATGAAAAATCAAGTAAGTTTCAAAATTCTTTAATTGGTCAATTATACAAAAAAAATAATAATTTTAAAGACGAACTTTCAACTCAACAAAGAAAAACAGCTTTGAATATTTTTGATTACATGTTTTACTTGAATATTTCTTCTATGACAGGTGCAATCAAGAACTTTATAATTAATAATGCTATATCAAAATACAGTTTAGAACAATTAAAAGAAGCAGATACAGTTAAGAAAATTAACTTATTTGTTAATGGAGATGAAACCACTTGATCAAAACCATCTAAAACAGAAGATGAGTTTATTAAAAATGGTTTTAATGGTAGAATCGGAAATTTATTAGACCCTGTTTCTGAAGGCAATTCAAAGGATGAAGAAACCCCATCTAAGTACTTTTTTGTAGATACAAAATCTTTAAATAGAGATCCTAAAAAGGATAGTCCAACAAGAAGTGATAAAAAATTATGAGATAGCAATGAAATAGGTAGCTATGGTAGTTATTTATTAAAAAATTATGAGTCAAGTTACCTATATGACACTTCAACTAACACAAATAACTATTTTTTAAATGATGGAACAATATTGAAATCAAAAAATTTATTTAATTCATACTATAATTTAGTTTCAGACTTAACTAATTTTGATTTGAGATACACTAATGAAGTAGTTATGTGAGATACAAGGGGAAAATATAGATATATATCTTCATATTATTCATATCAAGATATTGAAAATCAAACTACTTCAACAAGATTTAATAACGAAGATCTATATACCATTTATGAATACAACAATACAAGCACTACTAATAGTGGGAAAAACAACGATTTACTAACTAAACAAACATTTATGACAACTTATGGTTATTATTCAAGTAATAATTTGTCGCTTGGTTCAGAATATCAAATAGTTCCAGGAGTAGGAGAAGACTTTAAGCTTAGATTAGATGCGGTTGGGGTTGATGCTTTAAACATTTATCCAACAATTTATGATGAGGATGTCTTAACAAATCAAGATACTGATGCTATTTTCTATTTAAACACAGAAATGTTTAGAACATTGTTTAATGCAAGTTCATCTGGACAAAGTTATATTGAAAATACTAAATTTCAAGATGTATCAAAGGTATATATGAAATATAGAGGTAATTCGGGAGATATAAATTCTGATAAATCTTTATATCAATTATTTGCTGCTGATAACATTTTGGGTTTAAAAGAAGCTTCACAAAAAATAAATGATTATGCACAAAATGGCTGAGTTGATACAGCATTTGATTATAGTAAAGTTTCAAGATTGGCACCATTATCATTTGACGATACAGCGGTGTTCAACATGAGAAGTACATTTTTTGGTCAAGCTTCAGGTATGTTTTTAACGCTATCACTTTCATTTTGTATTGTTTTGTTATCTGTAATTTTATTTATTACATATAACATAACTAAAAAGTTTTTGAATGCACAAAAAAGTCAAATTGGTAACTTAAAAGCTTTAGGGGTAAGTAGCTCAAGAATAATTATTAGTTTTATTATATTTTTAAGTTTACCAATAATTTTAATGGTACCTATTGGTTGAGGACTAAGTATCGCCCTCCAAAAACCGCTCTTGAATATTTTTGGAATTTATTTCAACATTGAGAATAGTGTAATCTTTGACTATAAATTCTTAGCAATTGAATGAATAGTTTTTGCGGTTCTTGCAATAGGTTTGATTTGAATGATTGCTTACAGAATGGTTAGAAAAAATGCTTTATCATTAATGCAACCAAGTAGTTCTAACAAACCAAATATTTTTATTACAAAACTATTTAATAAATTTACACCTAAAAAGTTCACAAGTAGAATTAGAGCTTCTTTGATAACACTGTCTATTAGAGATTTATTTACTTTTGCATTTGTAATAACAATCAGTACAATAATTTTAATGTTTTCTGCAACAGTGCCAAATTCACTTTCATCGATGTCAAAAAAATACTTTAATGCAATTAATTACAACAATGACTACACATATTCAAATATAGTTTCAAATAACCCATTTACTAAATATAATTGAAGGCAAAGTGATGGTGATCAAGCTAAGTTTAATGATGCAAATTCATTATTTTCTTCTTACAAAAAAACAAGCGATGGTAAATATTTAAGTTTATTAGATGCTAACGGTTGAGAAAGTTATCGTGATTACAATAACTTCTTTGAAACAATAATCACTCAACACGCTCTTGGTTTAAATGGTTATTTATTATCAACTGGAATTTTAGATAAAGTTATTGATGCTTCTAACAAACTATATGAAAATGGTAATAAAAGTGTTGAAACAAAAGTTAAACAATTAACTTGCTCAGTTTTACCTCAATTATTTAATCAACCTGCAATTGAAGATACAACTGGTTCTAATGCAAAACAAATTGTGGAAGGATGTATTAAGTCAATTACAAACAACACAATTCCTTCTGTAATAAAACAAAGATGAGAAGATGATAATAATAAATTTTTAAACTTTAGTTTTGCATTTAACACAATATCATATGACAATAGCAAAGATGAAATTTATACAAATGTAAATGCATATGATGATGGAAACCATGCTCTAAAAATCTATGGGTTAAATGAAAAATCAGCTGTAAAAAATATTAATTTAGAACACAGAGATGATTTATATAAAAATTATAATGATGATGAATCAAGTGTAGATGTTTTAATAAATGAAGCCACAAGATTGAAAGGTTATAAAGTCGGAGATAAGATTAATTTAAATTTCTCAACTCAGGAGCTAAATTACATTGATGCAAACGGGAATTATGACACATTATCAAATAACTTTGATTGATATTATCAAGGAAAAGAAATAAATTTAAATGAAGTTGATTTAGGTCATTTTGCTTATTATTCACAAAATAACAATCAAAAATTATATTATATTGAAAACAACGAATATAAAGAATTTGGAGATCTATCAAAAGTTGCTTTAAAAGTTAAAGAATCTTCAAAAATAAATAGTGAGCTTTTAAATAAAACTAATAATGAATATGAATCACTATTTGGTAAAAAAATGGATGGAGATATGATTTATCCATTTGAAATTAGAACTTGAAATAATGAGGAAAATAGATATAACGATGTAGGAATAATGGATTTAGCAAGCGGAACAAATAGCTGATGAAATATGGCACTAGAAAATGGTCTTCTTGCTTCTACATCAAAAACTAAAACAATAGTTGGAAATATTGTTGATGTTGAACATGTCTATGATAGTCCTAAAGTTTATATGGATCAAAGAAAACTAAATAAAGCACTTGGTTATCAAAACTATGATTCATTGCTCAATAATTCTAACGTTAATATTTGAAGTAATGCAAAAATGAGTAGGGAAGATGAACCATCAGACAGATATGATAGATCAATTTTCAAATTTATGCAAGCAAATAATACCACTACAAATGCATCTAAATATATGAGTGATGCAGTTGGATATACAGATTATATAAACTTGAAAAAAGATGCAATGTCAAACTTGTTAAAATCAGTAATAAGTATTGCAATTGTATTTATCTCTATATCAATGGTTGTTGGAATTATTATAATTTATGTAATTACTGATATCTTTATAGGTAAATATAAATCATTTATGAACTATATGCGTATTTTGGGATACACATTAAGAGAAATAAATTCAATTGTTTTATGGATTTTCTTACCAATAACATTTATTTTTGCAGCATTAGCAATAGGGTTGACAGCAGGAATAATGTTTGGTGTTGTACCATCCTTACTTCTAACAATTGAAATCGCAATTCCTTTTGTAATTGATTGATATGTTTATCTTGCGATATTTGGAGTTGCTGTAGCTATCTTCATAATTGCTTATTTAATAATTTTGAGATCACTGTTTAAAACAAATTTAGCTGCATTTACAGGAACAACTTCACAATAGAAAAAATATTTCAATTATTAATTAAAAATGGAAAATTACACTAACTATGGGTATAATTTATTTATAATTAATTAATTGAATATTGAGGATATGTATGACAACAGAAAAATATGTTTTCTTAGGGGCAGCTATCGGATTTCTTATAATTCTTCTTATTTTAGTTATAGTGAAAATAATGTCATATAAAAATTTAGGTAGTAAACAATATATGACTATTAATGAATCTAAAAGAGGGGGATTAGCAGGTATCTGAGCTTTTACAAAGCAACATTTCTTATCATTTATGATAATAGTTTGTATTTTAATGATGATTGCTTGCTTTATAATGACTTTTAGTAAGTAAATAATACACTAAATAAAACAAGATTTATTTTCCAAAAAATTATTTTAATTTTGGAAAAAGTTCTTGTTTTTTTGTTTAAAAAGAGTTATTATACAAGAGAATCACAAGGTTCGATAGAAAGGTCAAAATATCATGTCAGAAAATAAAGTAGAAAAAGTAAAACATGATAAAAGTGGTGAACACAAATCTGCTAAAGCGGGTTTGAAAAGATTTAGAGAATCTACAATGGCCACTTTGTCAAAACTAAGTAAAGCATTCCTACTTCCTATTGCTCTATTACCAATTGCTGGTGTTTTCTTGGGTGTTGGTGCAACTATCGCTGCAAATACAACTGAGGGATCATTTGGTTATTATATAGGTAAAGTTATGAATACAATGGGTGATGTTGCTTTTGGTAACTTGCCTATATTATTTGCTATTTCTGTTGCTATCGCATATACAGATGATTCAGGGGTATCTGCAATTACCGCTGTTGTTGGATTCTTGGTTATGAATGGTATACAGTCAGCACTATTAAAACATGAAACAGGTGGTACATACGGTTTATTATGATGAACAGGTGTTCCTTCTGGTCTTATTACATCAAATGTTGGTATCTCATCCCTTAATACAGGGGTTTTTGCATCAATATTTGTTGGGGCAATTGCTGCTTATATGTATAATAAGTTTCACAAAACACAATTACCCGCATTTATTGGATTCTTTTCAGGATCAAAATTAGTGCCAATTATTACTTTCTTTGCGGTTATACCATTATCATTTGTATTTATGTTTGTATGACCCGCAATTGGGAAAGGATTAGAATGATTTGGAACTAACTCAGGTAAACTACCTGTTGGTTTAGATTCATTAATTTATGAGGTAATTGAACGTTCTTTAGTTCCATTTGGACTTCACCACGTTTTCTATGCACCTTTATGATGATCATCAGCTGGAGGATCAATCTTAGGTACAATGGAAGATTGAGCTAAAAGTTCTGATAATCCTGCTGGATGAAATTACGAATTATCATCAGGAGCAACTCTTCAACAAGCTTATGATTTTTTAAGTGGCGATCAGTTAAAAGATAAATCACAATTAATCGGAGATCAATATATGATGTATTGAATTCTTGGAGCAAACAACTCAGTTAGCAAATTAGCTGGATTTGCTGATAAAACTGACCCATTATTAACATTTACAGACTTAGAAAAAATGGGATTAAATTTAGGTAGATTCCAATCAGGTAAATTTGGATTTATGTTATTCGCATTGCCAGCAGGTGCTGTTGCTATGTGATTAAATGTTCCAAGAGAACACAGAAAATCTGTTATGGGAATTTATTTCTCAGCAGCATTTACTTGTTTCTTAACAGGTATTACTGAACCAATTGAATTTACATTCTTATTCTTAGCTCCGTGATTGTTCTACGGTGTTCATATGCCACTAGCATCAATTTCATTTATGCTTGCAGGATTTGCAAAAGTCCATGTAAGTATGACAGTTTCAGGAGGAATGATTGACTACATAGTATTTGGATTAATTCCATGAAACTTAGGAACAAATGCTTGAAGAGTAATCTTAATCGCTATCGGAATGGCACCACTTTACTTCTTTGCGTTCTACTTCTCAGTAAAATATGCAAATGTACAAGTGCCAGGAAGAGCTGGAGAAGTAAAATTATTTACAAAAGCAGATGTTAAAGCTAAAAAAAGCGAAAAAGTAGTTGGTGCAAACCAAGAAGCTGCCATCGAAAAAGCTAGAAAAATAATTGAATTCTTAGGAGGAGAAGGAAACATTAAATCAGTTGATTCATGTGCTTCAAGACTAAGATTAACAGTTAATGATGCAAGTATTGTAAATAAAGATGGAATTATGGGTCTTGGTGGAGCATCAGGAATTATTGCAAAAGGAACAAGCGTTCAAGTTGTGTATGGTGGTGAACAAGAAGTTATTAAACCACATATGAAAGATATTCTTGCTAAACAAAGATCAGTAAAATAAAAACTACAAAAAAAATTGCCACTAGGCAATTTTTTATTTTAAATAAAACTTTTTAAGTGTTATTTTTTATATATGGTGCCCTCTATCGGAGTCGAACCGATACAAGTTACCTCGGCAGATTTTGAGTCTGCTGCGTCTACCAATTCCGCCAAGAGGGCATACAAAGATATTATAGCAACTTTTTATGTTTAGATAGTAAATAAATATTATTTTTTACTAAAAAATAATGCTTATTTTTTGATATTAAATAAATATAATGTTAAAATAAAAATGTACTAATTTGAATTGGACAATATTTTTTATTTACAATTTATAATAATGTGAATCTAGGGGGGCAATTTGTGATAGACGAAGCAATTTATGATGTTATAAAAAATGCAATTGTTACAGTTCCAGGGGTAGCTTCTTTTGCAAATTTTTATGCAAATAGTCAAGATCAGCTTAAAACAGATGATATCACAAAAGCTGTTGAATTAACCTCAAACGATAATACAAATAGAGTAAAAGTTCACGTTATTTTAATAAATGGTGTAAATATAAAAGATGTTATAAATGAAGTTCAAATACGTGTAAAGTATGAGTTGGAAAAACAAGGCCAATTCCTGCGCAATTATGTTGTTGATGTAGCAGTTGATGATTTAGAAATAGCAAATCATTAGTTATTACATCATTACTTTATAACTGGCAAAATATGTTTGCATTTTTTTTATACTTGGTTGAGAAACGATAAAAGTAAAAAAAATTATAGAAGGTGACTATACAATGAACGATGTAGAAATTTTAAAGGGCATGATTACTAGTGGAGTTAATAATATATATAACAATTATCCACATATAGATAAATTAAATGTTTTTCCAGTACCAGATGGAGACACAGGTACTAATATGAATTTAACTTGCACAAATGGACTATCAGAAATTGAAAAAGAAAAATTTGATAATATAGGGTCATTAATGGCAAAATTTGCAAGAGGACTTATTATGGGTGCTCGTGGTAACTCAGGGGTTATTTTTTCACAAATAATAAAAGGTTTTTCAAATGGTATGAATGAAACCAAAGAATTAACTCTAGATATGTGAAAAAAAGCATTTATGTATGCAAAAGATGTTGCTTATGCAGCCGTAATGAAACCAGTAGAAGGTACAATACTTACTGTTATTAGAGAAACTAGTGAATTTGTAAACTCAGTTGATAATAACATTGATGAAAAGACATTTTGAGAAGAAACAATTAAAGCAGCAAATATTTCTCTTGAAAAAACACCAGATTTATTACCACCATTAAAAGAAGTTGGTGTAGTTGATAGTGGTGGTTATGGATTGGTTAAATTTTTAGAAGGATTACAACACTTTTTAGTAAATAAAAAACCAATTGAAAGATTAAAAAAACTAGAAGAAAATTTAGGAAACAATGTTGATGTAAATATCGAAGATGAATTTGGTTATTGTACTGAGGCAATAGTTTTATTAAATGAAGATTTAATAAATAAAATAAATGTAGCAATGGTTAGATCAACATTCGAAGAATATGGAAATACATCAATTGTTGCTGTTGTTGACAATGATATTTTAAAAGTACATACACACGCTTTATTACCAGGTCAAATATTGACTTATTTACAACAGTTTGGAGAATTCAAAACAGTTAAGATTGAAAATATGAATATTCAAGCTGAACATCATACAAAAAATGGTGAAAGCAAAAAAAGTTGAGCAGGAGAAGAGGCTCAAAAACAAAGAACTTTAGAAAACCCAATTGGTACAATAGCAGTTGTTCGTTCAAAAGGAATGGTAGATTACTTTAAAAACGAATTAAATGTAGATTATGTAATTGATGGAGGTCCAAAAATGAACCCATCAACCCAAGACTTTTTAAAAGCCATTGAAACTGTGAATGCTAAAAATGTTTATATTTTCCCAAATGACTCAAATGTGATTTTATCTGCGAAGCAAGCTAAGGATTTAGAGAAGAAATCAAAAGTTACTGTTGTTGAAACAAAAACAATCCCTGAAGGAATGACAGCATATTTAAATCTTGATCCAGATGAAAGTCCAAAGAAAAATGAGTCTAACATTTCTAAGGCATTGAAAAATGTAGTTTCTATTTCAATCAATAAAGCAGCTAGGGATGCTGAAATTGATGGTGTAAAAATTTTAGAAGGTCAATATATGATGATGGCTGACAAAAAAGTTACTATTGCAGCCGATAAGTTAACTGATTTATTTACAAAATCGTTAGCTAAATTTATATCTTCAAAAACAGAAATTATCACTATTTTTTCTGGTAGTGATGCTTCATTCAAAGATGTTAATGAATTAAGAAAATTCTTAGATGAAAATTTTGACGTTGAATATGAACTAATTGAAGGTGGACAAGAAGTTTATACTTTCATTATGGGTATAGAATAATAGCAATTAAAATAAAAAAATATGATTTTAAATCATATTTTTTTTATTTTGCTAATCTATTTTGTTTTTTAAGTGTTCTTAAAGTTCTTGCAGAAACTCTTAAAGTCATAACTTTACCAGCTTCATCCATTACTTGAACTTTTTGCAGATTAAGGTTTCATTTTCTTTTATTGGCATTCATAGCATGTGATCTAGAATTCCCTGATAATGCACCTTTTCCTGTTAAACCGTCTTTTCTTGCCATATAATCTCACCTCGGACTTAGATATAATATAATATTTAAATCAAAAAAACAATAGATATAGCATACATTAGAAAAAAACTTTTTTTTGTGCACTTATATAGTACTTTTTATATATAATATTTTTATGTGAGAAAGGTGATTGAATGAAAAATATTTTTAAATCATATTTAAAATTATTTGCTAAATCATGGGTTGAAACATTAGGGTCAATCTTATTTTTAGCAATTTTTACTATGGTTGTAATGGGTATGTTAGCAACTCCTCTTCAATTATCTTTAAAAGCCAATAGTTTAAAAAATCAAACAAACCTTTGAGATAACCAAATGCAATATAGTTACTCATATAGCGATGAGTTTTTGGGTTCAACTATTTATGAAGGAAAAGAATTTGCCATTAATTATGAAGGTGAAAAAATACAAGTAGTAAAAAACTATGATGGAACAAATAATCAAGGGGTTTCTGGATGACTTACTCCAAAAATGAAACAAATTGCAGATGATTATTCTGAAAATTGACTAAATTATAATGAAAAAATTACAGGAAAAAAATATAGTGAAGCTGAAAAAGAACAAAATCACAAAAAAATCAGAAACAATTTGATGAGTTCATTAGCTTTCAATTACAAAAGAAACGGTTTGGATGTTGAACTTAAAATAAAAATAGATCCAGAGTCAGAAGGTGGAAGTGGTTCTGGATCTGAAATAGGGGGATCAGAATCAGAATCCGGTTCTGAATCATCAAATAATGGATTGAATCAAGCTAGAATATATCCTATTGATTCCATTCGTGAAAGCAATCTTAGTTATGATTTTAAAGACGGTAAATTATACGAACAAGAAGGTGGTTATGCTAAATTCTTAACAAAAGAAATTTTTCGTCAAGACTTGCAAGGTGAAATATCACAAAATAATGCCCTTCAAGATATCCAATCATTTGTAGCAAATAAAGTTTTAGAAAAAGTTGGAAATAAAGAAGATAAATTTAGATATTCATCATTTCAATCACTTAATACTGTAATTAGTCAAAAAGATGTTATATACAATTATCTAATTCAAGCCTATAATCCAATTCAAACAAGCGCTATTGATGATAATTTAAATAACCTAATTATTAGTAAGTCCATTAAATCTGCTCCAGATGAGGTTTCAAAAGACTCTACATTAGTTGAAGCTTATGTTAACGACCTTTTTTTAGCGGAACACAACATAAAATTGGGAGATGTATTTAGTGTTCCTATACCGATTGCTAATAGCAACTACGTAAATTTTAGATTTAAGGTAATGGGGATAGCCAATAAATATTCGACAATTGCACCTTTGGGTTTAAGTTTTTTAGGTTCAACTAAAAATTATGCTCAAATATTTGTTGATAAATCATTTTTTTATGAAGATGTTTTGTATTCTAATAATTTTTTAACTAAAAACTTCAAATTTAAAAATAATATAGCTATTTATCAAGATAAAATGGCTAAAAACTCAAAATATGACTTAAATAGTTATTTTGTAAGTAATAGTATTACAAATTATAACGGATTGGTAAGAGCAGGTCTTTCTGTTTTTAGTGATTTTTCAGATCATCGTCAAATCACGCAATTAACAAATTTAAAAATAATGACATACATTTTTGCAGTTATTGGTGGAATTCTATTAGGATTAGCATTTTTCTTCATAACTTTTGTTTTGAAAAAAGAAATTAACAGTACAAGAAAACAACTTGGTGTATTTAAATCATTAGGTTATAAAACACGAGAGCTTACAGGAATATTTTCGATAAAAACTTTTCTAACTATGACATTGGCAATATCGATAGGATATGTTTTGTCAATTCCTTTGCAAATAAAAGCATCTACTGATGTTTACCCAGATTTGGTTATTTTTAAATATGACCAAATTTATTCAAACCCATATTTTTTAGTTTTTTTGATTATATTTGTACCATTGATATTTTCTGGGATATCATATTTTGTGATTTATTTATATTTGAATGAGGGGGCTCTGCAATTAATGAATGACGGAGCAAAGAAAAGCAAAATAAAGTGATTACCTTATCTTGTTTATTTTGTTTTCCCACCAGCACTGATTTATACTGGATTGAACTTATTAATTTTAAAAAGTCTTAAAAAATCACAAAAAGGATTCACATATAGGATGCAAGAGACATTTGTGAGTTTTGGTAGAGGAAAGTTCATATTGATTATGATACTTGTTGGACTGAGTTCATTTTTATTCACCATGCAAATGCGTGCAATGCCTGTAATAAATGGAATGATAAATGGAGCTTTCAACCAATATAATGATGATTTAAATCACTACTATAGATATAACAAACTATCAAGATTGAATTACTCTAATAAAATAACACTTAATTCATCTTCTGATGTTCCTAAAATTAATTATATTGACACAAGTGAAAGCAAAACTACAAATGATTTTATCAAAGAATATGGAAGTAATTATTTCAACAAATATGACCAAATAAGTAATTTGATGAATAAAGTTGTTGAATATAGAGATAATGTTGTCAAAAGACCAGAATTGAATGAATTTAAAAAGTTTTTACCGATTGTCTTTAACACAGTATCTTTATTCTATCCATTAAGCGATGAGTATTTAAAAAATTTTGAAAACAACCTTAATAGTTTGATGGTATCGGCCGCAAAAGCTTTGGCAGCAGGAGATGAACCAGGCATTAAAGATTTATTTAATACTTTAGATAATTGAGCAAGTAATAAAGATAACTTATATCATATAAAAAATGATTATGAAAATAATAAAAATAATGGTATTTGGCTAAGTGATGTGGCGAAATATATTTGCGTTTCAACAGAATCTTCTTTTGATAGTTGTTCAGACACAAGTGAATATCAAAAATATTTATTAGATACTTATGTTGATGGAAATAAAAACTCTAATAACGAACCGCCAAGTGACGTAAAAAACTTTGACTCTTTTATGAATAACGTATTGCAGTCATTTATTGGAGAACTTGCAATCAAAGATTTTACCAAATCTGATCAATTTATTGCATCTAATACTGTTTTGTTTAATAAAAAAACTGAAATTTTACAACATAGAGTCCCATATTTCATAAATGGTAATGGAGATGTCAATGTTGAAAAATCATCAATAGTTGCAACAGATTTTTCAAATGATTATGGTGATTTACAAAACGTTTATAAAGTGTCTGGACTTTCCAAATCAGATATTGTAAAGCTTCAAGATGAAACAAATGATTATGCTAATGTAGTAATAACTTCAAGATTAGCAAAAATTTTAAATTGCAGTGTTGGAAATACTTTCAACATCTCTATCGGACAAGACGGTCTAATAAATCAAACTGTAAAAGTTGCTGTAATAAATTCAAACGATACTTTTAACCAAACTATTTTTATAGACTATAAATATTTGTTTAACAAATATGGTTCAAATTTACCTAAGGATGAAATGTTTTTCAATCAGTTATACAGTAAAGAAGAAAGTTTAGAAGGTTCTTTTAACATTAAAGATATAAAAAATATCAAAGCGTCCACATTTAAAAATAAACTTGAAAAATCATCGATACTAACTTCAACAGGAAAAGATGCTAAAGAATGAATCGGACCTATTTTAGATCTTTATTTCAAAAATATTGATGCAATTATCAATGAACAAACTGTCCAAATACCTGACAATTTAAAAAATCTTTTAAAAGATTTTAAAACTAAACATGTAGTAGCTGCTGACAATAAAGTTAATTATTTTATGAATGCAAATGTAATTGGTGGTAGTTTGACAGTAATACCACTTTTAAAAGCTGCTATAAATGCAGTTATGTCAGAAATGACTAACTCAATGCTTATGTACATATTAATCGATATATTACTTCTTGTAATTTTACTAATAGTGATTATGAACATAATTATCAAAGATTCAGTAAACATAATTACTATTATGAGGTCGATGGGTTACAATGATGTTCAAACTAACTGGATGGTTATTGGAAGATATATTACTGGTGCAATACTAACGTTCATTGTTTCTTATTTACTATCAATTGGCGCCTGAATGCTTATCCAATTTATTGTTTGAGATAAATTTAAAATGCTAATTAATATCCCATGAATATGATATATTCCAGTTGTTTCATTCGTTGTGATTGCAGGAATAATGTTTATCGGTTGACTAACAGCTATGAAACAAATTAAAAAACAACCACTTACTTATTTGGTAAATTAAATAAATTTGCTATAATCTTATAAAGATTTTAGGAGGAATGTTATGCCATTACCAAAAAGTACTAACTCAAACAGCGATCAATGTTGTCCTAGAGGACCACATAATTGTCACACTTGTCGTGTGTGTTCTGGATCTTACCAAGGTTGTAAAAGTTGTGCAGTATGCATAAGTTGTCAAGTATGTTTAGAAAAAAAATGTCCTTGTTGCGTTAACGGAAGTCAAAAACAGCAAGAAAATAAAGCAAGATATAATAAATAAAATTTTGCTAAGTTTTTCCAGGTCAAAAGACTTGGTTTTTTATTTATTATAAAGTTGTTTTAATAAATAAAAAATTTTAAGTTATTATAATAGTTATAATTTATATGAGGAGTTAATTTATGGCAGAAATTAGGGTTTTTACAAATGATGAAATAAATTTTGTTCACGCATATATGATTATTAATGAGAAAAAAGAAGCAATTTTAATTGATGTAGCAGCTATTCCAGAAAAAATAGTTGAGTATTGCAAAGAAAACAATGTAAAAATTACCAATATATTAATCACTCATGGTCATTTTGATCATATATACAAATTAAATTTAATTTTAAAAGTATTTGATGATGCAAAAATATACATAGGTAAGAAAGACGCTATATGTTTATATGATAAAAATTATAATTTAAGTACTAGAAGAGATCTAGATTGGCAATTAGAACAAAAAAATGAAAATGTAATTGAAATTAAAAAAAATCAAGTAGTTACATTAAATGGATATGAATGCAATTTTATATATATTAAGGGTCATACACCAGGAACAGTTTTTTATTATTTTGTTAGTCAAGATATTATGTTTTGTGGAGATACATTATTCAAAAAAGGGGTTGGACTCCATGGAAAAATGATACCAAGGTGTTCTAACTCTAAATTTAAAAAATCAATAAAGTATATTTACAAAAATTTTAGCGATAATTTAACAATTTACCCTGGTCACCACGACTATGGTTTTAAGTTAAAAGATGCAAAAGAAGGTAATGAAGAAGCAAACCTTTTAATCAAATACAATAAATAAAACTATAATATTATGTATAATTTAATAGATAATGGAGATAAATTATGGAATATATAAAAATAGCATTTGATGTTATGGGCTCAGATAAGGGTCTAGTTCCTGCAATTGATGCAGCATTAAGACTGATTTCTGAAAAAAAGGATTTGAAAATAATACTTGTAGGTTTACAAAAAGATATTAAAAAAGAATTATCAAAAAGAAAGTATAATCATGAGCAAATTGAAATTCATAATGCAACTGAAGTGATTGAAATGGTTGACGGAATAATGGATATTAGAAGAAAAAAAGATTCTTCCATGGTTAGATCTCTAGAGATAGTTAGAGATGGAATTGCTGATGGAGTAACTTCAGGTGGAGCAACAGCACCATTTATAGCTGGATGTATTTTTATTTTGAAACGTATTGAAGGTATTGAAAGACCTGCATTTATGCCAGTAATGCCAACAATCATTAAAGATAAGGTTGTTTTACTACTTGATGCTGGTGCCAATCTAGAATGTGATGCTGATGATATATTAAAATTTGCCATAATGGCAAGTTCATACTCTAAATCTGTTAAGGGAGTTGAATCTCCTAAGGTTGCTTTGCTTAATGTTGGTGAAGAAGAATCAAAAGGATTAGAATTCCATAAAGAATCTTACAAAGTTTTAAAAAATAACAAAAATATTGAGTTTATTGGAAACTTAGAGCCAAGATATATGTGTTCAGGTATTGCAGATATTGTTGTAACTGATGGTTATACTGGAAATATTGCTTTAAAAGCCATTGAAGGTATAGGAAAAAACTTATTGTCTGAAATTAAGGTTGCATTAACTAAAAATTTATGAAGAAAGTTAGCTGCATTAAGACTTAGAAAAGCATTTAAAGAAGTTAGTCACAAATTTGATTATAGAAATCATGCAGGGGCAATAGTTTTAGGTGTTGATAAAATTGCTTTTAAATCTCATGGGTCAAGTGACAAAGTTGCATTTTATGCAAGTTTAAAAATGACTTATGATGCAATAAAAAACGATGTCCTAAATAAAGTTAAAGCTGCATTGGAAAATAAATAATATGAAAGAATTTTTTAATAGAATTGGCATTGAAATAAAAAACCAAGATTATTTTAATGAAGCATTTACTCACAATTCTTTTTCTAATGAGAATAGATTGTCTAAAAACTACCAAAGACTGGAATTTTTAGGGGATGCTATTTTACAGTTTAAAGTTAGTGAATTTTTATATAAAAAATATCCAAAATCTAATGAAGGAACTCTTACTAAATACAGAAGCTCGATTGTAAGGCAAGTGACTTTGGCACATCTTGCTAAATCAATAGGTTTGGGCAAATTTATAAGATTAGGCATAGGTGAACAAGATGCTAAGGGTTATGAAAAAGAATCTATTCTTTCAGATGTTTTTGAATCGGTTACAGCAGCAATTCACTTAGATTCTGGAAATGATGCAGTGGATAAATGATTAAAAGCAACCATGTTTAGTGACAAAAATATTGATTTTATACTTGAGTCAATTAGAGATTATAAATCTGAACTTCAAGAACTTATACAAGTGGAAATGAGAAATGATCTTGCATATTCAACCATTGAACAACAAAAACTACCAGATAATAGAACAATATTTAAAGTTCAATGTACTTTAGATGGTATGATTTATGGGATTGGTGAAGGTTTTAGTAAAAAGCAAGCAGAACAAGAAGCGGCTAAAAGCGCATTATCAAAAATTAAAAAAACAATATAAAACTAGTTTAACTAGTTTTTTTATTTATAAATTTTAAAAAAAAATAAATTTTTAAAAAAAACTATATATAATACAAGTGTAAGTTATATAGGATGGCTATATACAAAAACAGGAGAAAAAATGATTTTTTTAAAACGCATAGAAGCAGTGGGCTTTAAGTCTTTTGCTGAGCATACAGTATTAAATTATGATTTTGCAATGACTGGAGTTGTTGGTCCTAATGGATCAGGAAAGTCAAATATAACAGATGCAATTATGTGAGCTTTAGGGGAACAATCTTCTAAATCTCTTCGTGGTAACTCTATGGAAGATATTGTTTTTTCGGGGAGTGCTGATAGAGGTTCACAAAATATGGCTGAAGTTACTCTTGTTTTTGATAATAGCAAAAGAGCATTTAGCTCATTAGATTATAATGAAGTAGCAATTACAAGAAAATATTTTAAAAATACAAAAGAGTCTGAATTTTTTATAAACGGTTCTAAAGTTAGATTAAAAGATGTACAAAATATTGCTCTTGAAACTGGTTTGACTAAATCAAGTTTAGCAATTATTTCTCAAGGGTCAATTTCAAATTTTGTTGAGTCTTCACCAGAGCAAAGAAGAAGACTTTTTGACGAAGCTGCTGGAGTAGCTACATACAAAAAACGTAAAGAAGAAGCAATTCGTAAGCTTTTGCATACTCAGGATAATTTAGCTAGAGTAAATGACATTATAAATGAAATTGAAAGAAAGTTACCGTCATTAAAAAGACAATCAAAAAAAGCACAAGAATATAAAGAAAAGTTTGATGAATTAAAAGAAATAGAAGTATCTGTTTTGGTCCAAGATATCGAATTATATAGTAAAAGATCAATAGAGCTAAATGACCAAAAAAATGAAATAAAGCTAAAAATTGATAGTCAAAAAATGATTGTTGATGAAAAAAATCTTGAGTTGAGTAAATTAAACTCTGAAAACTCATCAAAAGATAAAGAATCTCTTAAACTAAATGATGATTTTAGAAAAGTAGTTGAAAAAATCAGTAAACTACAAGTTTTGAAAATGAATTTAGAAATGAATAAACAAAACTCTGAAATTAACGATAAAGAATCAGTTGTAAAAAATCTAATAACAAAATCTAAAGAAATTGAAATAAAACTAAACACTGAAAAAACCAAGATAGAGAAATTAGTTGAAGAAAAAGCTCAAAACGAAAATAATTTAAAATCTGCATTAAGTGAAAAAAGTATGATTACTAATGAATTAAATAGTATATTAAAAATTTTAGCAAAAACTGAAAACCAAATAGAAGAACTTAATCAAAAGAAGCTTTCTAATGAAGGGCTTTTTGAGGGTGTTAGAAATATTTTAGATAATAAAAAAGTTTTGCCCGGAATAATTGGACAGGTTCAAGAATTGATTCATGTTGATAAAGATTATGAAGTGTCTATTTCAAGCATACTAACTTCTGGGTTGCAAAATATAGTTGTAAATAATGCAGAAAATGTAAAAGTTGCAATAAAGTTTTTAAAAGATAATAGAGCGGGTCATGCAACATTTCTACCATTAGATATACTTAGAGCAAATCAAATACCAAATGACATTAGATTTGCTGTACAAAATCTAAATGGATTTGTTGGTTTTGCAAATGAAGTAATAAAAATAGAAAAAAAATATCAAATAATTTTAGACTACTTGGTTGGAACTTATATTTTAGTTGAGGATTATGATTCTGCAATTGAAACTGCAAAAATGATTAAGTATAAGTATAACATTGTTACATTGGATGGACAAAGAATTTTACCTCACGGTGCGATTGTTGGGGGAAGTAGAAAAAAAAGAACTTCATTTATTAATGACAATTCAAAATTAGAAGAGCTGGAATCTAAGAAAATAGATTTAGAAAAAAAAGAACTAGAATTAAAAGAAAAAGCATCAGATGTTGATTCTAAAATTAATGTTTTGAGAGAAGTTATTAATGAACATAATATATCAACAGGATCTGCACGTCAAACACTTCAACAACTTAATGAAGAGAAGTACAAAATCCATGATGAGTACAGAATTATTACAGGTAAAGAGTTAGATGGTAATGATGAAAACTATAAATCAATTGATAAACAAATAATAGAAGTTATTGAAAAAATTTCTTACAATGAGACAGAAAAAGAAAAAGTTCAACAACAAATAAACATTTTGAACTCATTAAAAGAAAAATCAAACAGTAGACAAAATGAACTATTTACTCAAATTCAAGAAGAATCAAAAATGCTAAATGCTTTAAGAGAAAATTATTCTCAAATTAATTCCGACTACAGTTTGATAATTGAAAGAAAAGCAACTTCAATAGAAAGATTGTCTAAGGACTATAATTTAACCTTTGAATCTGCTTTATCATTAAAACAAAATATTATTGATAACGAAGATGAAATTAAAGAAAGAATTAATAAACTAAGAAGTGATATTAGATTGTTGGGTAATGTAAATCTTGAATCAATAGTTGAGTATGAAACTGAACAATCGAGATTTGATGATTTGTTAACTCAATCAAATGATATAAAAGATTCAATTAGTAATTTAAATGAAGCAATAAAAGATATGGATAGTCAGATGATAATCCAATTTAAACAAATAATTAAAGATGTTAATGCATCATTACCAGAAACATTTGCTAGATTATTTGGAGGAGGAACAGCATCTATTGTTTACACCAATCCAGATGATGTTTTGGATTCTGGAATAGATATTAAAATAGCTCCTCCAGGTAAAAAAATATCAAATTTACATTTATTATCTGGTGGTGAAAAATCACTAGTAGCATTATCTGTTTTATTCTCAATTTTAAAAGTAAAACCAATTCCTTTAGTAATATTAGATGAGGTTGAGGCTCCATTAGACGTTGCCAATGTGGAGAGATTTGCAAAGTATATAAAAACATTTACAGATAATACCCAATTTATGATTGTTACTCATAGAATTGGAACAATGGAAAACTGTGATATTTTATTTGGTGTAACAATGCAGCAAAAGGGTATTACTAAACTTGTGCAAATTAAACTTGTTGAAGCAAAAAAATTGAGTAATTCAAATTAGTTTAAAAACTAATAAGGAGAAAACAAATGAACAAAAAAATAAGTATAATACTTGCAATAATTGTTAGTTTATTTCTAGCAATTTGAGTTTGATCTGCAATGGCTACTCAAAGTTATTTCATTTTAGGTGGCAGTACAAGTGTCAACACATTTATGCAAGCATATACAAAAAGTTATTTTGACAATACTAAAAAAGACTTCATATACAACTCGACAGGTAGTCAAGCAGGTGTTGATGGAGTTGAAAAAGGAATGTACGGAGCTGGGTTTATTTCTAAGGGAGTAAGTAGTAGTACTTTGGCTGGAGATAACAAATTTTATCACGTTAATGAAGAATTTAATGTGGGAGAAGGAAATAACTTTAGCAACAAAATTGATGGTTTAATAAACGAAAGTGCAAATACTTCTAAAAATGAAACTTATTTAGCATTTCAATTTGCAATAGACGCAATTGCGATAGTTTATAAAGCTCCTAGTTGAGTTAGTGATGAAACTAATAATAAAATAAATTTCAATGTTGACCCTAATAATCCAAATGGAAAATTATTGAGTGATGTGTATAAAGGTAATATAACTTGAGAAGATTTGGCAAAACAGTTTGGACAACAAGATGTTCCAGATAGCGAAACAAAAATTAGCACTTTTACTAGAGAAGATGGTTCAGGAACAAGAAGTGCATTTGGAGATTTGACTGGTATAAAAAAAATGGAAAGTGCAAACGTTGTAAACTCAAATGGAGCAATGTTTGAAAATATACAAAAATCAAATAATGGGATTGGTTATTTATCTTATGCCTTTGTAAAGCAAGTTACAAAAGAATCAGGAGTAAGAATTGCTGGTGTTAATAAGACAAAATTAGGAAACCCAGTGGATTTAGGCGATGATTGATCGTATGGTATGAAATTAAACAATCAAGGATTATTTGAAAAGATTGAAAATAATATTACAAACGAAGATTTTATAAAAAAAGGACAGTATGCATTTCAAAGACCTTTTATAGCTATTTTCAATCTAAAAATGAATAGCATCAATCTTTTAATTGATTTTTTTAAAGCAATGATAGGTGAAGAAGCACAAAATCCATATAAAGAGGATTTTGATGCAGAGGGTTTAGTGCCAAAATTTGAACTAAAAGAGGTTAATTATGACAAATAAACAATCAAAAACTGAGTCATTAGAAAACAATGTTCAAGTTAAAAGTCTTCACAAAATGCCAAAAACCAAGTTATCAAAACTTGATCTATCCTCTAAATGAACAATAATAATAGTTACTGGAATTACATTATTAATTTTGGCTATTCTAGTTTCATTCATTCTTTATAAATCGATTCCTGCATTTCAAGAAGTAGGATTCTTCCAATTTATATTTTCACATGAGTGAGCACCAGCTAAGGATGGTGCTGATGGTAGTTATGGTATACTAAAAATTATTGAATCAACAATGATGATGCTATTGATATCATTGATAATAGCTGTACCATTAACTATATTTAGCTCAGTTTTTATTACTGAATATTTGAGTAAAAAAACTAAAAAATTTATAATTACTTTTATTCAATTATTAGCAGGTATACCATCAGTAGTTTTTGGTCTTTTTGCATTAGATCAAATAGGCCCTTTATTTGTTAAAATGGGAGCCGCAACAGGTGGAAACATGATGACAGCAAGTTTTACACTTGCTTTTATGGCACTTCCAACAATGATAACACTATCAATAAATGCCTTAGAAGCTGTACCAGATAGTTACAGATATGCAGCACTTGCTCTAGGTGTAACAAAAGAAAAAACCACATTTAAAGTTGTTTTAAAAACAGCTATGCCAAGAATAATAACAGCAATAATAACAGGAGTTGCTAGAATTATTGGTGAAACTATGGCTGTTATATTAATTGCTGGTAACTCATCAAAAGGTTTAAATACTGATGATGGGTTTTCAGGTTTCTTATTTTCTTCAATTAGAACACTAGCAGGAACAATCGGTTTAGAAATGCTTGAAAATAATGGAAATACACACGAATCAGCTTTATATGCAATTGGTTTAGTATTATTTATTTTAGTAATATTTATAAATTTGATAATAATTGCTGTTGGTAATATAAATAAAAATAAAAGAAATAAAATTAAAGCAACTAAGTATAATAAAGCAAAAATAAAAAATGCTAAAAATGTTGATTTTCCATATAGCTATGAGCCCTATAAATTGAAAACTCTTGTAAGAACAAGAACAGAACAAAGAGCTTTAAAAAATATCGAAAGTTTCACATTAAGGTTTTTAATGTTTATAGCAACATCTATAATTGTTATTTTTACAACTTGAATTATTGTAACTGTTATTTTTAAAGGTTTAGCTGGATTTGATGCACATTCATTTATTGAAATACCTGGTCAAAGATCAGGAATATTTGCCACAATGCTAACAACTTTATTACTTGTTATATCAACTATTATATTAGCTATCCCATTAGCTTTATTTGTTGCGGTTTATTTAGCAGAATATGCACATAAAAGTAGTAAATTTGCAAAAATAATTAGATTCTCAATCAATGTTTTATCTTCAACACCAAGTATTGTGTTTGGGGTATTTGGATTAAGTCTATTTGTTGTTGCAATGGGATTGCCAATGTCTGTATTTGCTGCAAGTTTAACAATGACAATAGTTATTCTACCATCTCTTATAAATGTATTTGAGGACTCTATTTCTGGGGTTCCATATATGTATAGAGAAGCAGCTTATGGTATGGGTATGACAAAAACAAAGGTTATAATAAAAGTAGTTATTCCAAACGCAATGCAAGGAATGATTACTGGAATTATTTTATCGATAGCAAGAATCATTGGTGAATCTGCACCAATATACTTAACATTGGGTACATCTGTTAGAATGCCAGGAGAAGGGTTTTTCTCATCTGGAGCGACATTAACAACGCAAATCTACATGATGGCAGCAGAGGGAAGTAGTGCAGAAACCCTAGGTATTGCATATGAATTAGCAACGGTTACAATATTATTAGTTTTAGGATTAAATTGATTGAGTAAATATCTTGCTAAATTACTAGATCCTGCTAGAAACAAAGTTGGATTTAAACAATATTGAAAAAACAACTATAACAGAATATTTAAACATAGCTATAAAAATGATTTCATCTTTTTAGGAAAATCAATTAAGTCTAAATTTAAGAAATTAGCAATAATATTTAACTTTAAAAAAGCTAATATTTATTTGAAAAACATCAAAACTCGTAGATCGGTTATAAAAACTATAACCAAGGAGGCAAAAGAAAATGGCGGAAATAAAAAATCAACAAGATAACACGATTGAAGATACTGATTTAAAAGTACTTGATGAAAAAGAGTTACTAAGTAAACCAAAGAAAAAATCAGCTAGGGACAAAAAAGTTGTTATTGATATTAAAGATGTAAATTTTTATTATAACCAAGGTGCTAAACAAGCGCTTTCTAATATAAATTTAAAAATTGTTGAAAATCATGTAACTGCATTTATTGGCCCTTCAGGTTGTGGTAAATCAACATTACTTAGATCAATAAACAGAATGAATGATTTAGTTGATAATGCAAGTCTTGAAGGGGAAGTAATTGTAAATGGTAAAAATATTTATGAGCCAGGATTTGATGTTGTAAGACTAAGAACCGAAGTTGGTATGGTTTTTCAAAAGGCCAACCCATTTCCAATGTCAATTTATGATAATGTTGCTTTTGGTCCAAGAAATCAAGGAGTTACAGATAAAAAAGCTTTAAACCAAATAGTTGAAGACTCGCTAAAAAAAGCCGCTTTATGAGATGATGTTAAAAATTATTTAAAAGATTCTGCGTTAGGTTTAAGTGGGGGTCAACAACAAAGACTATGTATAGCAAGAGCAATAGCTATGAGACCAAAAATTCTCTTGATGGATGAACCAACAAGTGCATTAGATCCAATTGCCACTTTAAAAGTTGAAGAACTTATTTTAAAATTAAAAGAAGAGTATACAATAGTAATAGTAACCCATTCAATGGCTCAAGCCACCAGGGTAAGTGATTTTACAGCATTTTTCCTACAAGGAGAAATTGTGGAATATGATAGAACTAAAAAAATATTTACTAACCCGAAAAATAAAAAAACAGAAGATTATATTTCAGGAAGATTTGGATAGAAGGTGATATAATGTCATACAATAAAATATTGGACAATGATATTAAAGTTATTAAAAAAGATTTGATTAATATAGTTGAATTAACTAAATCTCAATATGCTAAAACATTTGAAGCGCTTAAAAATAATGATTATGATTTAGCAATAAATGTTGTTCGCGATGATTTAAAAATCAACGATGCACAAAACAACTTTACAAGAATGGCATTATGAAAAATTGCAAAGCAACAAATGGTTGCTGGTGATTTAAGGCTAGCGGTTGGAGGAGTTTTAATAAGTAGAGAGATCGAAAGAATCGCTGACGTTGCTAAACATATTTGTAATTTCACGATTAAATATAAACCAGCCACACTTGAAATTGACTATATTTCAAAAATGTTTGATCTAGTTAATGAAATGCTTAATATTATATCTTCTCTTATAGAAAATTTCGATAATGACCAACACGTCAAGGTTATGAGCATGGAAACTGATTTGCATAATCAATTTTCTGATCTAAGCCTTAAATTAGCAGAAAGATTACTTGAAGTAAAAGATAAAGCTGATTCTAAAAAAGTTATAACAATAATTAGACAGTTAAAAAACTTAGAAAGAGCCGGAGAACACCTAATAAATGTTGAAGAAACAGTTCATTTTATTAGATCTGGTAAATTTGAAGAATATGGTGAAACAATTTTAAATAATTTTGATGAAAAAACAAACAAAAAATAAAATAAAACCTCTTGATTTTCAAGAGGTTTTATTGTGGGATATCTTGATACAAAGGAAAGTAAATTGTATTAGAACCTAAAAATTGAGCCTTCAGATTTCCGTTATCATCAATCTCATAAAAGTTAAGATAATCAAAAAAATCTTTTTCGTTATTTAAAAATATTTTATCCGAACACGCTTTATTAAAGCTTTCTTTAAAAGTGCTTTCTAGATAATCAACAATTCCATCCATATATTTGATGTCGCTAGGGAGTATTATTTTATTACTTCTTAAAATTTCTTCTTGAATTTTTGTTACATTATCGTAATTATATAAAAATACATCAAATGTTTTTGTAATTGATTTACCTAAACAATATCTATTTTCTTTATCAGAGAACTTCAAAGTTAATTTAAAATCTTCGTAACTTACAAACTCGTAATTTGCTAGAGAATAAATAACTTTTCCTAATTCATAATCATGTAAATTGTTTTTTATAATTAAATCTAAATTACTGATAACAAACTCTTCAACAGTTCCTTGATAATTCATATCGTATTTAAAGTATAAATCTATTTCATTATCACGCAAAAAAAGTCTATGCTTACTAAGGCTAGATTCAGTATATTTATATAGTTCATTTAATGGATGTATATTTATTTTTAGTCCAAATAACATCTTCAACCATTTTTTCACTTTAATCACCTAATTTTTTCTAAAATTCACAATTTATTATACAATTAATTATATAGAAATTGGAGAAAAAAGATGGGTTTTTGAAGCAATTTAAAAAAAAGAAGAGAAGATAAAAAAAGAATAAAACAACATAAAAAGGAGCATAAAACAACTCTTACTTTCTCAAAAGACATAAAAAAATTAAGTAAAAAGTATAAAAATCCAAATAGTGATTTTTTTGAAGAACTAGAAAACATTTTAATTAAAACTGATATGGGAATGAAAATGGTTTTAGAAATATCAAATCGTGTTCAAAAAAAAGTAAAACCAAAGCATGAGTTTTCAGATATAAAAGAAATAATAGTAGAAGAATTATATGATGCATATACCGATTCAAAGAAGTACAACACAAATTTAAACTGAAAAGATGGCAGATTGAACATTTTTATTATGGTAGGTGTTAATGGTGTTGGTAAAACAACAAGTATTGCAAAAATAGCTAACTATTTTACACAAAAAGGAAAAAAAGTATTAATAGCAGCAGCAGATACATTTAGAGCTGGTGCCGTAGAACAACTTGAAGAATGATGCACAAAAAGACTAACAGGAGTGGATTTAATTAAAGGAAACTCAAGTGACCCAGCAAGTGTTGTTTTTGATGGTGTAAAAAAAGGAATAGAAGATAAGTATGACCTTTTGTTAATTGATACAGCTGGAAGACTCCAAAATAAACAACATTTAATGAAAGAACTTGAAAAAATGACCAAAATAGTTCAAAAAAGTGTCATTGATGGTCCACACGAAAGATTGCTTGTGATTGATGCTCAAACCGGACAAAATGGAGTTAATCAAGCGAAAGCTTTCTCTGAAGCAACAGATGTTACAGGCATTGTTTTAACCAAAATGGATGGTACAAGTAAAGGTGGAATTGCTCTTGCGATCAAAGATATACTAAATATTCCTGTAAAATTGGTAGGTTTTGGTGAAAAAGTTGACGATATTAAAGAATTTGATATTGATGATTATGTATGAGATTTAGCAAGTGATTTTATGGAAAATGAGGATGATGAAGAAGATGAATAATCTTTTAAAAACTAGTGAATCAACTCAATTGTATGATTATTACAAAGAAATCTTAACTGAAAAACAAAGACAATATTTTGAATTATATTATTTTGAAGATTTAACATTGCAAGAGATTAGTGAAGAACTAGGAGTTTCAAGAAATGCTGTTCATGACAGTATTTCAAAAACAATGAATTTACTAAATGATTTAGAATCAAAATTAAAATTAATGAAAAAGTCTGAAATTATTAAAAAAGGATTAGATGACTACAAAAATAAAAAAATTACAATTGATAACTTAAACGATATCATTGAAAGGGAATTATAATGAATTTTTTGATAATTGGAGATATTTACTCAAAATCAGGGCGAGATGTTTTAGAAAAACGATTACCTAATATAATTGAGGATGAAAATATAGACTTTATTATTGCCAATGGTGAAAATATATCACATGGTAAAGGTATTAATAAAAGTCACTACGATTTTTTAAAAAACTTAGGAGTTGATGTGATAACTTCAGGAAACCATATTTTTAAAGTTAAAGAAACACTTGAATTTATTAAAGAAACAAAGGATTTATTAAGACCAATTAATATGTATAGTGAGTTACCTGGAAATGGATCAATTGTTATTAATAAAAACGGCTTAAATATTAGAGTTACAAATATAATGGGTAATTCATTTATGGAGCATTCAAATAAAGCTTATGAAATAATTGACAATTTAATCCAAAAAGATAGTAGTGATATTCATATAATTGATTTTCATGCTGAGGCAAGTGCAGAAAAAATTGCTTTTGCTTGAAATTATGATGGAAAGATAACAGCACTTGTAGGAACTCATACGCACGTACCAACAGCAGATGAAAGAATTTTACCAAAAGGGACTGCTTTTATCACCGATATAGGTATGACAGGACCTATAAACTCTATTATAGGAGCAAATCCTGATGAAGTGGTGTTTAAAGATAGAACTGGTTTACCAACTAAATTTAAACCTAGTGAAAATCCAGGAAGAATAAATGCAGTTGTTATAAATGTTGAAAATAAAAAGGCAATTTCTATAAAAAGACTATCAACTATGTAGATAATATATTAAAATAGATTGTAGCATTTATGGTATAATTATTATGATAAAAATACCTAAATTAGTGATAGTAATGGGAGATGGCAATTATGAAAAGACATGACAAACTAAGAAATCTACATGAAGCGTTATTTGCCCTTGACAAAGAAGTTAAAAATGTTTGTAAAGGTATTGAGCAAAGATTAAGAACGGTTGCTAAATACAAAGATACTTACGAGAGGATTCTAACAGAAGTTGAATTTGAAAGAAAAAATGAAATGTATGGTAGATCTACGATTTATGATTTTGAACGAATGAGAATAAATCTTGAACAAGATGCTGGAAATGTTATTTATGAGGCAATAAATGTTATGGGTAATGATGAATTTATAATCAGAAAACAAAATGTCATCTTTGCATTCTGGTTCATGGGTCAATTTGATGTGTATGCATTAGACTTATCACATAATGACTAAAAATGCAGTAAAACTGCATTTTTTTATTTACAAATTTAGTAAAAAAGTTATATCATTTTTTAAATATTTTGTTATTATTAAGGAGATAAATATAACCTTTTATTCAGAACTACAGAGAGAATAAACTCGATGAAGTAGTAGCAACCTATTAATTTAGGTGCTTAAATTAGGGGAAACCAGCAATAAGAGAAAGACTGAGTTACTGTGGCCCCTTTGAGGTCATTTTTTATTAGTAAAAGGAGAATTTTAAATATATGAAAAGATTTTTTACAAGTGAATCTGTGTCTGAAGGGCACCCTGACAAGCTTTGTGATCAAATTTCAGATGCTATTTTAGATGCTTGTTTAAAACAAGACCCATTTTCTAGAGTTGCTTGTGAAACTGTTGCAAGTAAAAACTATATATTGGTAACTGGAGAAATAACTTCAAAAGCTAAGGTGGATTATGAAGAACATGTTAGAGCTGTTCTTAGAAGAGTAAAGTATTCAAGTGCAGAAACAGGTATTGATCCAGATAATTGTGAAGTACAAATTAAAATAAGTGAACAATCACCAGATATTGCACAAGGAATCTCGATAAAAGATGAAATTGGTGCTGGTGACCAAGGGATAATGTTTGGATATGCAATAAATGAAGCTGAGTCTTATATGCCTTACTCAATCCAACTTGCTCACGATTTAGTGCACTTAGCAAGTAGACTTAATAAGGCAGGATTATTCAAATATGCTCAACCTGATATGAAATCACAAGTCACTATGAATTATACAAACCCTAAAAATCCAACAATATCAACAATTTTAATGTCAGTACAACATGATGAAAATTATGATAAAGAAGAATTTGAAAGTTTTATTAAAAAAAATATAATGGATGTAATAGCAAAGAGACATAATTTGAATACAGACTTTGAATATTTAATTAATCCTACAGGTAAATTTGTTATTGGTGGACCGCTTGGAGATGTTGGTTTAACAGGAAGAAAAATTATTGTTGACACATATGGAGGATATTCAAGACATGGTGGAGGGGCTTTTTCTGGAAAAGACCCAACAAAAGTGGATAGAAGTGCTGCCTATATGGCAAGATATGCAGCTAAAAACATAGTGGCTGCTGGACTTGCAGATCAAGTTGAAATTCAAGTGAGTTATGCAATTGGTAGACCAAACCCAATTTCATTATTTGTTGAAGCTTTTGGTACAAACAATGTTCCAATGGATATTATTTATAAGGCTATAAATGAGAATTTTTCATTTAATGTAAAAAAAATAATTGAAACCTTAGATTTAAGAAAACCTATTTACTTTAGAACTTCAAAATATGGACATTTTGGAAAAAAAGAATTTAGTTGAGAAAAGCTTGATAAAGTTAGAGATCTAAAAAACTATTTAGAAAAAAAATAAAAACCAAAACTTTAATAGTTTTGGTTTTTATAATACGTTAGGAGAAATTATGGAAGTTACAATTATTGGAGCAGGACTAGCTGGTTGTGAATTGGCATATCAATTAGCTAATAATGGAATAAAAGTTATACTTTATGAAAAGAAAAAAAGAATAAAAAATGAAATTCAAAAATTAGATACTTTTGCTGAATTAGTTTGCTCAAATTCTTTGAGAAGCACATCGACACAAAATGCTGTTGGTATTTTGAAAAAGGAACTAGAACTATTAGGTTCTTTTGTTCTTGATTGTGCATACAAAACACAAGTTAAAGCAGATGACGCGCTTGCTGTAGATAGAGCAAAGTTTTCAGAACTTATAGATAAAAGAATTAGAAGCCACAAAAATATAACAGTAATCGAAGAAGAATTGATTGAAATAGATGATAAAAAAATTAATGTAATATGTTGTGGACCTTTGATAACAGAAAGCTTTCAAATTAAAATTAACGAATTAATTGGAAATCAAAAGCTATTTTATTTAGATGCCTCAGCTCCTATAATAAAAAAAGATTCAATTGATTTTGAAGTGGCATACTGAAATTCAAGACATAATAATGATAAAAGTTATATATGTTTACCATTAAATGAAAGCCAATTTGAGGATTTTCATAAGAACTTGTTAGAAGCTAAACAAGTTGAACTAAAAGATTTTGAAAAAAAAGTATTTTTTAGAGGATGCCAACCAATAGAACAACTTGCAAAACAATCTAAAAAACTTTTGTTAAATGGACCAATGTCTCCTAATAATTTAGCAACAAAAGAAATTGATCCATATGCTGTAATCCAATTAAGAAAGGATGATGCTATTGATGAACTATATAATATGGTAGGTTTTCAAACTAATTTAACTTGACCGGAACAAAAAAGAATATTTAAGTCTATTCCAGGTTTAAATAACGCTGAGTTTGTAAGGTTTGGAGTTATGCATAAAAATAATTATATTAACTCCCCCAAAATATTAAATAAAAAACTTCAAGTTATGCGAAATAAAAAAATCTTTTTTGCAGGGCAAGTAGTTGGCGTGGAAGGTTATATTGAGTCGTTTGCATCAGCAATGATAGTTTTTATAGCTTTATTTTGCCAACATCACGGAAAAAAGTTTGAGCCTTTTCCTCAAAAAACTATTTTAGGTTCTTTGATTGACTATGTTACTAATCCTAAAATAAAATATTTAAAGCCAATGAAAGCAAATATGGGAATTATTAACACACTTAATAAAAAATTTGATACAAGGTTTGAAAAAAATGAATATATTTATCAACAAAGTATGAAAGCTCTAAAAAAATATATTGAAAAACTTGGTTTAAAACCTTTACAAATATAAAACAAATGAGGTAAAATAAAAATAAGTGTTTATGGGCAAACATTTATCTTTATTTGAAGAGGGCTAAAATATGGAAAAAGTTAAATTCAAAAACTCGCGCAAATACAAAGGTATAGTAGAAAGTGTTTTGGTTAGTGATGGTCAACCAGTAAAAGCTGGCGATTTATTAGCAAAAGTTTCTACACAAGTTGAGAAGTTTGAAATCAAATCTCCTATAAATGGATATATTAGAAATATATATATAATTGAATCTTTAATTGTATCGCATGGAGATACGCTTTTTGATGTTATTAATTGAAGAGAGTTAGACGTTTTGTTAAGAAAACCTTCAGAAATGAATGATACTCTTAAAGAGGGTTTAGAAAATTTTAATGTTATTGAAAATTTAAACAGAACTGAAACAATAGAAGTTGATTCTGAAATTAATAATACTTATGATCTTGAGGAATTGAATTCTTTAGAGATTGAAAGCGAAGATACAACCAATGATTTTGAGTTTAATAAAGAATCAACAATTGATGAATACATTAACAATGAAAAAGAATTAGCGCATAATAATGAAAATAAAAATGATGGAGATTTTGAAATAAAAGAAGACATAGAGACTGAATCTTCTGAAGTTAAAGACATCGATGATGAACCTATAGTTATAGATGAAATCAGCATTAAAGAAACTATAATTGAAGATGATGAATCAACTAAAACATTTGACTTTAATGATAAAAAGCCATTTAGCATTGGAGAAGAAAACAACAACAAAAAAATAAGTTATGAAGATAATTTTAGCAGTATCAATAATAATGTTGTTGATGCTCAGGGGATAACAAAAGAATTAGATAATTTGAATAGTATTAATTTTGAAAGTTTTGAGAATTCAGAAAAAGAATACTTTCTAGAAAAAACTATTGATACAAATGAAGATACTAATTTTATAAATAAAAGTCCAGTTTTAAATAAAATTGATATAGAAGAAGCTTTGAAACATGAAAGTCAAGAACCAATAGTAGAAAATTCTAGATCAATCAATGTTATAGAAGAAAAAATATTAAAAGAAAACAATGAACTAAAATTAGCAAATTCTGAATTAAATGAAAAATCAGAAAAAAGTATTGCTCATGATGAAAAATCTTTAAATGATGCTGAAAAACCTGAGGAGCAAAATAAAAATTACGATTTTGATAGATTATCTCAAAAAAATGATCAATCACTAATTGAAGAATTCAATTTTGAAGATTTAGAACAAATTGATAAAAAAGTTGAAAAAGTTTTTGCAGAGAGACCTCAATTTAAAGAAGAAAATCATATTAAAATTTTGGAGCAACAAGGTTCAAAATTGCGTGAAGACAAAGACTTGCTACCTAATGAATTTAAAAAGAAACATGAAGAACATCACATTGATGGTAAATTAAAACATACAATTGAAGAAATGAAAAGGGATATATATAAAGCAAATAAACAAGTTTTATATTTAAAAGAAAAAATTAGAAGTCCTTTATTTTCAATGGGTAAAAATCAAGCTGTTTCAGAAATTCATACTCAAAGAAAAAAAATTAATGATTTAGAAATTGAAATTAGAAATTTGAATAATTTATTGCAAAGCTCATCTACTAATTTAAACAATGAAAGAGTTTCAATCAATAATTCATCAAGAAATGTAAGTGTACTAAACTTTGAGGTTGATATAACAGGATTATTAAATCTATATGCATTGATGGAAAAATCATTTTCTCTAAAAGGTATCGAATTTAATTTATCAAGTTTCTATATAAAAGCACTTAGAGTAGTTTTAGATGAATTTAAAGAATTAAATCTAGATGGTCTCAAAATGATTAGTCTTGGAAAAAAATTTAAGAAATTATTTGAATATAAAGATATTTCGATAAATAAAGATGACTCTATTTTAGAGATATCAAAAAGAATAATACATAGTCCATTTGGTCAAAAAACACAAAAAGTTGTTTTACTAGATTTATCAGATTATAATATACTTTCATCAAATTTACAATTAGCAAATAGTAGTGTGATTTCTTTAGCTATTGGTGATGTACATTCTAAAGTTAAAGGAGAAATGATTTTATCTAGCTATGTAAACGTAACATTGAGTTTTGATAATAACTTTATAGATTTAAATAAAGCAACGTTGCTAGTTCAAGAATTTAACAAAATAATTACAAATCCAGGGTTGTTAATTTAAAGCACCTTTAAAAAAGTGCTTTTTTTTGTTAAAATATATTATTGACAAGAGGAAATTATTATATGTGAATTAAGGAAATAAACGCAGATAGCAAAAGTATTGAAATAAACTCAAGAGTAGAAAAGGTTATACTTTCTACAGGTAATAATGGTTCAAATTACTTAATCTTAAACTTAGTGGACAAAACAGGCAGAATTGAAGCAAGGCTTTGAAATTGCTCTGAAAAAGATTTAGAGTTAATAAAAGAAGGGGAAATAATTAGAGTTGATGGTGTTGTAAATGTTTATCGTCAACAGCTACAAATAAAAATCAACTCGTATCATATTATAGATCCTGAAGAATATTTGAATTATGGTATAAATGACGATATGTTTGCAATAACAGCCCCATTAAATATAGATAAAGGTTTTGAATGGCTTTTAAAAACCATCGAAGAAGTAAAAAATGAAGTATATCGAAAAATTACATTATCAATAATAGATGATTATTTAGATGAGTATAAAACTTATCCTGCAGCAACCTCAATTCACCATAATGTAATAGGGGGACTATTTTGACACAGTTTTTCATTGCTAAAAGCAGCTAAAAATTTGCAAGAAATATATGCTTATGCACAAATAGATTGAGATTTAGTTTTTTGTGGAGCTGTTTTGCATGATATTGGTAAAGTTATTGAAATGAAGGGTAAGAACGCCTCTGAATATACTGATGAAGGGAAGTTAATTGGTCACATTTCAATAGGAAGTATGTTTGTTAATGCAAAAAGTAAAGAATTTAATCTATCAGATGAACAACACCAAGATGCTGTCAAATTACAACATATCATTTTAGCGAGTCATGGGAAACACGAGTATGGTTCTCCAGTTGAGCCAAGTTTAATTGAAGCTATAATAGTTTCTTCACTTGATGCACTTGATGCAAGAATTTATAGAGTGAATGAAGAACTACTAAAAACGGAAAAAAATGGTTGAACAGCAAGAATTATGACTGAAGATGGAAGAAGTTTTTTAAAGCATTTTAAAAAACAATAATAAAAAACCTAGCGTTGATGCTAGGTTTTTTATTATAAAAATCATTTGTGAATAACTTCAAAATCTTTTTCATCATTAGGATCTCTTTTAATTGAGAAACCATATCCATGTTCTTTTACATATTTTGGAATTATATGTTCATGGTAATGAAATACAGTTTGATATGCTTCTACACCTTGATTAGATACATAGTTAAATCCTACTGGCTTCTTTTTTAATTTAGATTTTAATAGTTTAACTATTTCTTTTTTAGCCTTAGCAACTTCAACAAGATATTGTTCATCTGTTTGTTCAAAATTTTCTGAGTGTTTTTTTGGAACTACTAAACAATGTCCCTCTGAGTTTGGATTTGCATCCAAAAAAGAAACTACATAGTCATTTTCATAAATTTTATATGTTTTAACTTCACCATTGGCTATTTTACAAAAAATACAATTTTCCATATTTATAACTTCCTTCTATAATGTTATTTTACAAAAAATCCAATTAATTACCTATATTTTTTAAATATTAAATAAAAAAAGTTTATTTAAATAAACTTTTATTTATCTTCATCTTTATCTGTTTTAATGTATTTTCCAATTGAATCATATAAACCAGCATAATAAACCAAATCAGCATCTAAGTATTTTGAATAAAGTACTGTTTTAGCTATTTCTGAAGTTGAGCTATCTTGTGAAACTAAATATTTAATTTGGTTTACCATAGCTCTTGCTTTTTCTTTTGAGTCTTTAATTAAATTTTGAACATCTTTTGAATGATATTCTTTATTATTGTCTTGATTTCAGATATCTGCATATTTTGTGTTGTTGATTCCAGATCAACCAAATTGAATTGCTTTCTTACTATCATCAGTTGCACCTTGAACTTCATAAGTGCTTTGTCCACTTGATTCAACACTTGCTCCTAATAATTCAATCATATATATTGGAAGTACAAAGACAATTTCTTCAATATTTTTATCGCTTGAATCTT
This sequence comes from Spiroplasma helicoides, assembly GCF_001715535.1. NCBI lineage: Bacteria > Bacillati > Mycoplasmatota > Mollicutes > Entomoplasmatales > Spiroplasmataceae > Spiroplasma > Spiroplasma helicoides. The sequence continues at coordinate 852,882 of NZ_CP017015.1, read as the reverse complement.
CATAATATGGATTTCCAGATTTCATCAAGATTCCTGCTTTTGTAGCTGCTTTAACAGCACTTTCATAACTTTTTGAAGCAATTGGACTAGTTCCTAATGATGAACCATTATCATAAACTGTAAACCCTTTATATCCTTGATTTCCAAAGAATGAGTCATAAGCATTTGAGTTATCACCATTATATATTAGGTTATCTTTTTGCAAAGCGGTTGCAAGTTCACCCATAACATCTTTTATTAAACTTTTATCTTTTAATATTTCTCCATTTGTTGGGTCAACTGCTTTAGAATAAATATCATTTAATGCTGTAGTTACTTTAGTTTCATTTTTTCTTTCAAATTTATAAGATCAAACCATTCTAACGTTTGTAGTTCAATTTCTACCAGTTCCTGTTGTATTTGTTGTAAATCATGATTGAGTTTTTGCAAATAGGGGAGAACTAGTATTAATATATGCTCCATAATCTGTTGATTCGTTTGATGTTGGTAAAATTGAAAATGCATTTGAGTCAATGTAAGACATAGTCAAGATGTTATCGATGATATCTTTTACTAATTTATTATCAAAATAATCTTGAAATCTTAGTCTTAAAGCAGTTTTTGCAGTAATTTGATGTTCTGCACCTTTGTCGTCATTTACATAAAATGGATTTGTTGAACTAGTTAAATCAGCTAATTCTGGAGTATTAGATGGAGTGCTTTTGTCTTCCGCTCTAATTGATCAAACTTTTTTTCCACCATCTTTTAAAATACTTATTTTAGATTTAGCTTTAACTGTAAATGTGTTGTTTTTAACATCTTTTACAACAACATCTTCAGTTGGGTTTAATGAATAAAGTTTTGAGTCTATTTGAGTTAAATCTAATCTATTGCTTGATATCGATGTACTGTATTCAGTAAACAATAAATCTTCAGCTACAGTTCCTGCTTGCAAGTTATAGTTGTTTAAAAATGAATCAGGTAATTTACCATTTTCACCAAGGTCTTCATATTTTTGTAAACCTAATTTATCTAAATTTGCATTTGTAGATTCATAACCATATTTTTTACCTAATAAATCATTAATAATTTTTACAACAGTTGCTGTAATATCTGCATCAGAGAATAGATCTCCAAAATCTTTATATGCTAAAGATGGATCTCCACCAGCAATTGATGCAATTAATTGTCTTGCTAAATCACGGTTTAATTTTGCTGATGTTGGTCTATCTTTATTACATGCAACAGCAACAGCTGAGGTAGAAACAACTAATGATGCAGCTCCTAGTAATCCTAAAAGTTTTTTCATTATAAATTACCCCCTAATTGATTGCTTATGTAATGCATTGCAAGACTTTTTGATACGACTGGTTTTTCGATGCTTCAAATAGCAGATACAGTAGCATCTAAAGTATCAGAACTAAATTTTTCATTATTTATCATTGATTTTGGATATCCAGAAGTTGTATTTGCAGCAACTTCTTTTTTTCAATTTGTATATTTATCCATAAATCTAATAACTGGAGCTATAGATAAGTTTGTTTCTGCAACAGTTATTTTATCTACAGTTCAACCTTCAAGAGATTTTGCCACTTCATCCCCGTGTTGGTTTTTTGGATCATCTTGTCCAAAAACAACTAATTGTTTTACAAAGTTGTCAACTGTATCAATAGATGTTATATCTTTGAAATAAGTAAATACTGATGTCATTCAATATGTTTCACTATCTGTTGAACTTGTTAATGAAACTCATTTTTTCAAGTCAGAAACTATATCAAATGAAACAGGAGCATCACTAATACCTCCAATTAATGAGCTATTAACTAAATATCTTAGGTAATCACTTTTGATACCACTATTTAAATGTTTCATATAGTCGGTTTCATCAGTAACTCCAACCCCTGATAAATAAGCTACTTTTTTATTGTCATCTAATTTATGGAAATTATTAAATCATTGCAATTGTGTTAAATCAGATTCATTTGATTCTGAATAAGTTTTTAATTTATTGTAACCATCGATTGACACGATGTGTAACCCATCTGTTTCCATAAACATAAGTTTATCGTTATAACCTTTTAAAACACCATAAAAGTCTTTACCATCTGTTGATTTTCTAGATAATGGTGTAATTATTTGAGTTTCAAAGTTCTTTTTAAGAGCATCTTTGTCAACATTTGAAGTTAAATCTTCAACTTTAAGTTTTGGATCAATTGTTGCTGGTTTAACTTTATCGTTTCCAAATACGTAATCATAAACAACAGTTTTTAAAGTATTTGAAAAATCAGTTGATGATAAAGTTAATAATTTATCATATTTTTTAACTGTTGCTGTTGAAAGAATTGAAGTAACTCTTGTATTATCTCTCAAAGCAGAAATTCAAAATTGATTGTTGTCTTTTTGTCCAGCTTCATCCACTTGAACAAGATCTAAATCTGAATCATCTTCTGATTCACCTGGTTCACTTGGAGTAGGTAAATTTGTATCTCCATTAGATGTTAATGTTGCCAATAATTTAGTTGCATCAATTGCACTTAAATCATTATCACCTTTAAAGTCATCATAAGTTAATCCGTCATCAAATTTTCCATTTGTTGCAAATGGAATTGTGATTTCACTAATAGCTAATGGTGCTTTAGTTTCATAAAATTTATTTAAAAAGTATAGTTGAGATTTACTTAACATACCTTTTCTTGTATCAGAAGAGCTAGTTTGTCATTGTAAAATATCTTCTGGCACGTCATTTTTTATATAAGTTGTTTTAATGTTTTGGATTTTAGCTTTTGCATCAGCTGCTGATAAAGATACTTCTGAAGATGAAGAATCTGAAGGTTTGTTCAAGTTTACATCAACTCATTTGCTTGTATCATTAGTTTGTGCATTCAATATTTGTGATATTGCTTTTTTATCAGTGTTATAAACTTGTTCAAATTTTGCATCATCACCAATAACATCTAATAAGTTTGCTAATTTTGTTTTAACTGATTGAATTGAAACTCAGTTAACTCCATAGCTATCTGTATTTAGTAAAACATCTAAAATTGCTTTTGAAGCACTATTGGTTGAGTCTGATAATAGAATATTTGCTTTATATTTGTTTTCTAAGAAAGATTGATCCATATCTTTAGTATCTTCTTGATACACTGTATATTTCTCAACAAGCATTTTTCTTCATTCTTTTTCTCAGCTTTTACCATTTTTAACTCTGTAAGTATCTTTTTCTCTTTGCATTTGTAGATCTACAGATTTTTGTAAAGTATCTCATTTGTATTTTAAAGCTTCTTTAAGACCTTTGTTGTAATCTTTGTTACTATTGTAGTCTTTCTCATCTTTGTTCATAACTGTTTCAGAATTTGCTAATAATGAAACATTTAACAATTGAAGCATTTCTAATAAAAATGATTCTCTTTTTGTTGGTCCCGAACTATTTATCAATTCCCACAATAAGTCTGAGGAATCTAATTGGGCGTGTCCGTCTAATGAAGTTAAGAATTTAACTAAAACAGAGTTCCCGTCTTGTTTAATATCATATTTGCTACCACATGAAACTGCCATTGTTCCAGCACTTCCGATTAGTGATAAGCTGCTTAGTAGTGTTAATAACTTTTTCACACTATTCACTCCTTGAATTTTGTTATCAAAGTAATTATAAAGAAAAAAAGTCATTAAACAAAATAAATTTAAACTTTTTATTAACTTATAGAGTAAGTTTGCCAACTAACATTTATAATAAAATAAGTTAGGAGAACGTTTATGCATAAAATTGAAATAATTAATTTACATGTAAGTATTGAAGAAAAAGAGATTTTAAAAGGGGTTAATTTAGTTGTTAATTCTGGAGAAATTCATGCTTTAATGGGACCAAATGGTAACGGAAAATCAACACTGTTAATGGCGATAATGGGGCATCCTAAGTATGAAATCACTAAAGGTGATATATTACTAGATGGGCAAAGTATTTTAGAAATGAGTGTTGATGAAAGAAGTAAGGCTGGTTTATTTTTAGCAATGCAAAACCCTCAAACTATTCCAGGAGTTTCAAATCTTGAGTTTTTGAAGTATGCATTTAATTCTCATAGTGATGAAAAACACAAATTAAAAGACATTATTCAAGATATAAGAACTAATGCAAATCAACTTGATTTTGATCTAAATATGCTAAAAAGATTTGTAAATGATGGATTTTCAGGTGGAGAGAAAAAGAAAAACGAGATTTTACAATTAAAAATGTTAAATCCAATTTTTAGTTTGATAGATGAAATTGATTCAGGATTAGATGTTGATGCATTAGAAATTGTGTCTAAAAATCTAAATAGCATTGATTTAACAAAACAAGGGTTATTAATTGTTTCTCATTATGACAGATTTTTCAAGCAAGTTAAACCAACCCATGCACACGTAATTATTAATGGAAAAATAATTAAAAGTGGGGGTATTGAATTAGTTGATAAAATAAACAAAGAAGGTTACAACTGAGCTAAGGAAGTTAATGCCTAATGAAAGATATTTTTAAATCTGATAAAGTTAAAGATTTATCAAATAGTTTATTAAAAGAAATTGTTTATAAGAACTCAACAAATGATGTTGTAACCCTTGCTAATGTTGATGGAGATATAAATTTTATAATAGATAATGATTGTGAAGTTAATTTATCAATCTTGTTACTACCAATAACCAATAATGATAAAAAAATATTTAATCTTAACTTTGATTTACATCAACACTCAAAACTAACCTTAAATATTGCAAACTTAAGCAATGTAAGCTGTGATGATAATATTACTATTAACTTGATTGAAGAAGGATCATCAATTGAATTCTATAGTTCAACAATTTTAAATAAAAATACTGAAAAAAACTCTATTATCAAAGTTGTTCATTTAGCAAAAAATACAACTTCAAATATAAAAGCCTATGAAGTATTAAAAGATACTTCCAAAGGTTTTATTAGATGCATAAGTGATATTAGACAAGGTTCAAGCTCTAGTGAAGCGCATCAAGAATTAAGATTACTAGTTTTGGATAAAAATGCAAAAGCAAATTCAGATCCTGTTTTACTTATTGATGAAAACGACATTGTTGCAAGTCATGCAAATGCTATCGGAATGCTTGATCCTGACCAAATATTTTATCTTGAATCAAGAGGGTTGTCTAAGACTGTTGCCCAAGAATTAATAATTAATGGATATTTTGAACCTGTGTTTATTGGTTGTGAAAATGAAGAAATTGAGATTTATTTAAAAGAAATTTTAAAAGGAATGAATTAATATGAGCTTTAAAAAGGACTTTCCATACTTTAAGTTTAATAAACAAGACATTTATTTTGATTCTGCAGCAACAAGTCTTAAACCAAAAGTAGTTTTAGATGCTGAAAATTACTACAATACTCATATTGCTGCTAATGCACACAACAATCTTTTTCGTAATGCTTTTTATGCAAATAACTTAATAGATGAAACAAGACAGTTGGTTGCAAATTTTATTGGTGCTTATGATAAAAATGAGATTATCTTTACAAGTGGTGCAACTCAATCCTTAAACACTGTTGCTTTTGGTCTTAAAGATTATTTAAACAATGAAGATGAAATTGTACTAACAGATCTTGAACACTCTTCAAATTTATTGCCTTGAAGAGTTTTAGAAGAGAAAATAAACTTTAAAATAAAGTATTTTGATTTGAATGATGATGGATCAATATGTATAGAAAAAATTCAAAACTGTGTTACAAAAAATACTAAGGTAGTATCGTTTGCATCAGTTTCAAATACAGTGGGTGCAGCTAATAATATAAAAGAAATAGTTAAGAAAATTAGAAGCATCAACAAAGATGTTATTGTGATTATTGATGCAGCACAATCTATTTTTCATAAACTTACTAATGTAAAAGAGTGAGACATTGATTTTTTAGCTTTTTCAGCACATAAAATGTTTGGTCCTTTTGGTTTGGGAATTTTATGAGGTAGAATGAGTTGATTAGAAAAAATTAATCCCTTAATGTATGGAGGGGGAAATAACTCGTTTATTGAATATGATAAATTTAGGTTGGCAAAAATACCACATAAATTTGAAGCAGGTACCTTAAATTTAAGTGCTATTTCTGGACTTAAAGCAGCTATATGTTATATAAATCAGATTGGCTTAAGTAAAATTCAAAACTATTTGATAATGTTAAAAAATCATTTCGTTAAAGCGGTTGAAAGTTTAGACAAAGATAAATATATTTTTTACAACTTAGAGAGTGATGAACCAATAATTTTAATGAATATCAAAGGAATAAATGCCCAAGATGTTGGGGACTTTTTTAACAAAAAGTACAATATATTAGTTAGAGTTGGTAAACATTGTGCAAGACTTTCGCACCACTTTTTAAAAGTGGAGAACACACTTAGAATTAGCCTTTCAATTTACAACGAAAAAGCAGATTTAGATACTTTGATTCTAGCTTTAAATGATATTGATAACTGAATGGAAACTGTTTTATAAAGGAGTTAATTATGTTAGATAAAAAAGACAAAATAATGTTAAGACAAATAATTATGGAACACTATACTGAACCAGAAAATAAAGGTATATTAACTGATGCAAAAAACTCTTTTATCAAGTTTCAAGATTCTCAATCATGCGCTGATGCTATTGATGTGCAAATAATTTATGAAGATAGTAAAATTGTTGATGCTAGATTTGATGGAGTATCATGTTCTATAAGTGGAGCTGCAGTTGATATCTTGTGTAGTTTGGTTAAAAATAAAACTAAGCAAGAAGCTTTAAAATACTTAAATAATTATCATAATATGATTACAGGAAAAGAATATGATGAAGAATCGCTTGGTGAATTGATTGTGTTTTGAGAAATTCACCATCAAGGAAATAGAATAAATTGTGCTCTTTTAGGAGCTGATGGAATTAGATCTATTTTGGAAAATGAGGTCAAGTAATGAAAAAATTAAAACAAGAAAAAGAAATTAAAGAGATAAGTAATTATAAATATGGTTTCAATGAGGGAGAACTCTCATCGCTAAGTGTTGGTAAAGGTTTAAATGAACAAATTATTAGAGATATTTCAAAAATAAAACAAGAACCAGAATGAATGCTTAACTTTAGACTAGAAAGCTTAAACAAATTTGAAGGTATGAGTCAACCAAATTTTGGACCAGATTTGAACTTTATTGACTTTCAAGATTATTATTACTATACAAGGGCAACTGATAAAGTGGTTGATAGTTGAGAACAATTGCCAGATAACATCAAAAAAACTTATGATAGACTTGGAATTCCCGAAGCTGAAAAAAACTTTTTTATGGGTATTAATGCTCAGTGAGATGCAACTCCTGTATATGAACAACTAAGACAAGAAGTCTCTGACTTAGGAGTTGTTTTTACAGATTGTGATACCGCTTTAAAAAATTATCCTGAAATATTTAAAAAATATTTTGGAACACTTGTACCTAGTACAGATAATAAGTATGCTGCTCTAAATAGTGCTGTTTGGTCTGGAGGAACTTTTATTTATGTTCCAAAAGGGGTAAAAGTTGAAAGACCATTACAAGCATACTTTAGAATTAATTATCAACAAGCAGGTCAATTTGAAAGAACGCTAATCATTGTTGAGGATGATGCTGAACTTCACTATGTTGAAGGATGTACTGCACCGATTTACTCAAAAAACAATTTACATGCAGCAATAGTAGAGATTTTTGTTGGAAAAAGAAGTCATGTAAGATATACAACTGTTCAAAACTGAAGTGATAATGTTTTAAACTTAGTTACTAAAAGAAGTTTGGTTGAAGAAGATGGTCGTATGGAATGAGTTGATGGAAACATCGGTTCAAAAATAAATATGAAATATCCCTCATGTATTTTAAAGGGAGACAGAGCTCAGGGCGACACTATTTCAATTGCAGTTGCTAAAAAAGGGGTTTATCAAGATGCGGGAAGTAAAATGATTCATTTAGGAAAAGAAACAAAATCAAAAATTGTTTCTAAGTCAATTACTTTTCAAGGTGGTACTGCAAATTATCGTGGTTTAGCATTTATTGGTAAAGATGCTATCAATTCAAAAGCAAGAGTGGAGTGTGATACTTTGATTTTGGATAATCAATCACATTCAGACACTATTCCACAAAATAAAGTTCACAATAACGAGTCACAAATTGAACATGAAGCTACAGTATCAAAAGTTAGTGAAGAGCAACTATTTTATTTGATGTCTAGAGGAATTAGTGAGCAAGAAGCACTTGAATTGATTGTTATGGGGTTCTTAGAACCGTTTACTAAGGAATTACCTTTAGAATATGCAGTAGAACTAAATCAACTGATTAAAATGGATATGGAAGGTTCTGTTGGTTAAAACTATTTTGGGAGGATAAAGTATGGACAATATACAATATATAATTTCTGCAGTTGTTATTGCAGCAGGAGTTGTTGTTTGACTAGCAATCACTTTAATTAAAAAAAGTAAGGAAAAAGATGTTAAAGAAAAGTTCAAAAAAATAAAAGTCGAAGATGTTATTGTTCTTACAAAAGATAACAAAGAAAAATGAATGTTTTTATTAAAAAAACAAAACCATTTATTTTTAGAACCTTATAATAATTTTTTAGAACACCCATGATATAAAGATTTTTTTTATGATGAAGCAAATATTTTAATAAATTATGAAAATAACGGATTTATTAAAGAAGTTGATGAAATATGACAATTGAGAAAAAAGTCACTAAAGTTGTTTAAGTTTGAAAAAGATTATCAAAATTACTATTCTATATTTGAAGAGGAAAAAATGGATTTAGAAAAAGAAATTGAAGTAAAAATAAAAGAATTACAAAAAAATAAAATTGATAAATTAATTAAACTAGAAAAAAAGCAAATTTTAGAAACAGTAGAGATTCCAAAAGATTTAAATCCTTATGAGGTTTTAGGTGTAGACCCAAGTATGCCATTTAAAAAAATAGAAGAAGTATACTTTCAATTAGCTAAAATTTATAAAGACGATTTAAATAAAAAAGCTAATGATAAATATCAACAGTTAGAGTGAGCAATCGAAACAATCGAAAAAGAAAAACAAAGAACAGATAAAAAATAGGTTTAATCTATGATTAAACCTATTTTGTTACATTATTAATTCTACACCATCAATATCGTATGGAAATTCTTCAAAAAGTATACTCTCAATTCCTTCTTTGTAAGTAATTTCTGTTAATCCACATCCAACACAATTTCCCAATAATCTAATGTAAACAATGCGGTCTTTTAAGGCCACAAACTCCATATCGCCACCATCTTGTGTAACATATACTCTTAATTGATCTAAAATATCTTTAACTTTTTGTTCTAATTCTTTAATTTCCATTTTTTCCTCTAAAATCAATATTTTTGGTCTAAACCCTTAAATATTTCCTAAAATAAGTTTATAATTTTTATAGAAGGAGAGCAAGGAAATGTTAGAAAAAGGTCAAAAAGTTAAAGCTAAGGTAACAAGTATTGTTAACTATGGTGCCTTTTGTGAAGTTGTTGATAATGAAAGTGTTGTAAAAGGTTTGATACATATTTCAGAATTTTCAGATTATTTCGTTGGTGATATTAGTCAATTTGTTAAAGTTGGAGAAGAAATTGAATTAGAAGTCATTGATTTTCTAAGTGATAAAAATCAAGTAAAATTGAGTTTTAAAAGAATAAGACCACAACTTTTAAAAGAGAAAGAATCTAAAATTAAAGAAACTGGAGATGGTTTCGATAATTTAAAAAATATGATACCAAATAAAGATTAACAATTACATAAGGAGCAGGATTTATGATAAAAGTAGATTTTTCAAAATCAAAAGTAGAAGAAGAAATTAAAAAGTTTGATAAAAATAGAGTACAAAAAGTACATGAAATGATTGAAAACAAAACAGGTTTAGGAAATGATTTTTTAGGATGATTGGATTGACCGGAAAATTATAACAAAGAAGAATATGCAAAAATGAAAGAGGTTGCATCAAGACTCCGTAAAGAAATAGATGTTTTACTAGTTATTGGAATTGGCGGTAGTTACTTAGGTGCAAGAGCTGCTGATGAAATGATTAGAGGCCTATATCATACAGATAAAGTAGAATTGATTTATATTGGAAATACGATCAGTTCTAGCTACACAAAGCAAGTTTTAGATTACTTAAAAGGTAAAGAGTTTGCGATTGCAAATATATCTAAATCGGGAACAACTACTGAACCCGGAATTGCATTTAGAGTTTTTGAGAAATACTTGATTGATAGCAAATCAAAAGAAGTTGCTAAATCAAGAATAGTAGCTGTTACTGATAAAGCAAAGGGTGCTTTGAAACAATTAGCTGATGGAGAAGGTTACCAAACTTTCACTATTCCAGATGATATTGGTGGTAGATTTAGTGTATTTACACCAGTGGGTATATTTCCATTATTAGTTGCTGGAGTTGATACAGATTCTTTATTCAAAGGATCTCAAAAAGCTATGAAAGATTTAAAAAGTCTTGATAATAGCGCATACCATTATGCAGTTGCAAGATATATCTTACATACCCAAAAGGGTTATGCATCAGAAACACTTGTAAGTTATGAACTACAAATGCAAATGTTTAATGAATGATGAAAACAATTATTTGGTGAATCAGAAGGAAAAGATGGTAAAGGATTATTTCCAACTAGTTGTGTATTTTCAACTGATTTACACTCATTGGGACAATTTATTCAAGATGGAACAAAAAATGTTTTATTTGAAACAATTATTGATGTAAAACATCCACAAGAAGATATTAATGTTCCGACAAATGAGCAAAATTTAGATGGTTTAAACTATTTAACAAAAAATTCATTTCATAAAATTAATCAAACTGCACTTGAAGGTGTTTTAGAAGCTCACTCAATAACTGGGGGAGTGCCAAACATTGTTATTGAATTTGAAAAAATGGATGCAGAAATGTTTGGATATGCAATCTACTGATTTATGAAGGCGGTTGCTATGAGTGGTTATTTACTTGAAATAAATCCATTTAATCAGCCAGGGGTTGAAGTTTATAAACAAAATATGTTCAAACTTCTTAAAAAACCAGGCTATTAAAATAAAAAGTTTTAGAAAATTTTCTAGAACTTTTTATTTGAAATAATATATAAAATAAAAAAAATTTATGTCTAATATGAGGAAATATGAAAAAATTGTTAGCAATAATGAGTTCTTTTGGATTGGTTGCAACTAAGTTCTTTTTCAGCAGTGTTTGTGGATCGAAAGAATAGCAACCACAACTTTCATATGTTGAAGGTAAAAGTGATGCAGATGTTATAGCATACTTAACAGATTCAAAAAAAGTAAAAGTTGTTTTAAGTGACAAATTATCTGAAAATGGACCATTATCTATCATTTACAATAAATTAGGTTTAGATTACCCTGATTCAGATATGACACGTTCAGAATCAATGCTACATGTTAAAAATGTATCTGGTACATATGTTGAAGTTCAAGATAAAAATAGTGAGAGTTTTTTAGGATCATTAAAAAGTTTATTTGTAGAATTATCTGATTTAAAAGTTAAAGCAACTAAAGATAAAGATGATGCAACTTTAACTGATGAAACAATCTACTTATTCACAATTAAGGGTTCAAAAGATGATAAAAGTTTTACACTTTCTTTAATTTCTACAAAACCAACTTTAAAACAAAAAGGTGAGATTCAAAACACTGAAGAAAACCCAGTTCAAAACAAAGTTTTATTTGTAAAAACAATTGCAATACCTCAACCCAAAGCCGAAGATCTTGCAAAAGTATAAAAAAAATAAATTTATGTCAAAACAATAGTGTAAACTATTGTTTTTTATTTAAAATTAAAGTATTGGGAGGCAAAATGATAAATATAACAAATATTAAAAATCTTATAGAAAAACAAAAAAAATTGGATGCAAATATTGAAAGCACACATAATATACCTCAAAATGAAGAAACTTTATCTAAAAAAATAGTTGCTTTATTTGTAGAGTTTGGAGAATTTATAAATGAGCAAAGAGAGTTTAAATTTTGATCAAATAAAAAAGCTAGTGAAAAAGATGTTTTATTAGAAGAGTATGTTGATGGAATACACTTTATTTTATCAATTGGTTATACAATCGGGTTCAATCCAGATTCTTATAAATTTGATTTAAAAAATAAATCAATAATTGATATTTATTTAGAATGTTATGAAAAACTTGCAATTTTTAATAAAAATAGAAGTATAGAAAATTATATTAACCTATTAAATAGTTTTTTCTCAGTGGCATCGATCCTCAACTTCAGTGAAGAAGATATATTAGATGCTTATGATAAAAAAAATAAGATTAATTTTAAGAGAATAGAAGAAAAATACTAGTCATTGTTTTTAGAGAAGGAGGTTAATTTATGGCGAATAATAAATCAAAAAAACATAATAATGAAATTTATGATTATAAACCATCTAATCCAAAAGATCCAAAAATACCAGATCTATTTTTAGAATCTGAGGATTTAGCAAATGAAGAGTCAAATCATGAGTTTGCTGATTTTAAGACTAGCACAAAAACTATCGACTTAAGTGAAAAAGAGATTAAGAAAAGCTACTCTTTATATGACATAACAGCAACAGACAATAATGAAGATTATGCAAAATCAAAGTCAGATGCAAAAAGCTTGATTGATAGAATTAAAAATGCACAAAGGGAAAGTATAGAAAATAATCAACAAGAAATAATTTATGAAAATAATCCTGAAACTGGAACATCTGACTTTATGAATTCACAAGAAAACAGTGAAACAACTCCAACTGAAAACAAAACAGTTATGCCAGACCCAAATAGTAAAGACAGACTATTTAGTACATATAGAATTGACCAAGCACTTCCCAGAAGTCCGTTTAAAGATGCAAAAACAAGAATAGAAGAGGCATCAAGAAACTCTAGAGAAAGAATATCTAAACAAGATATCGAAACAATCGTAAATACTTTCAGACATAAAGTAGTGAAAACAACTAAATATGAAGTTGTTTTAAAAAATACAAAATTTGGATTTGAAATTTATAATAATAGTTCTGATGGTAGATGATGAGTAGCAACTGTTTGTTTTGAAGAAATATGAAACCCTAGAAAAGCTAGTTTTATAACTTTTTGAACTGGTAATACATTTATCGGCTATGGAATGCCTACTTTAGAAACAGTTATCAATAAAACCCATGAGTTGATGAATAACGGGAGAACTGGAAGGGTTGTATGAAAAGATTTTGTTTGTGATTGAGATGAAAAACATAATAGATTAATTGCGTCAGACACACCAAAACAGTTTTCTTGAAAAGAATATCAAAAAATTGTTAAATGATGAGAAACAAATAAAATATTTATTTTAGTAAAGCAAAAAGATGTAAAAGATTATGAAGACATTATGAATGAAGTTAAAGAAAAAAAACAAAGAGGCGAAAGAGTTAATCCTTTGATCAGCTTACAATCAAAATTAGTCGATCCACCAAGAAGAGCCCAACACCTTTATGGTTACCCAGTTGAAAATCCTGATTACAAGGGAATGGACTATTTAAACCCAGAAAATAAATTATATGAAATTGGTTTTACATTCACATCTGAATAAAATCCTATTTGAAGGAAGGAAAACATATGATAGAAAAAATAACTTCAGTTAAAAACAGTTTAATTCTAAAAGCACTTGAATATAAAACCAAAAAAAGTCAATTGGAAGATAAAAAATATTTGATAGAAGGATTAAATATTGTTAATGAAGCTATCAAAAATAATGTTGTTGATAAAATTTTTGTAACCAAAAAATTTGTTAATACCTTTCAAAACATTGATGTTATTGAAATAAGTGATAATGTTGCTCAAAAACTTAGTGATTTAAAAAATAGTCAAGAAGTTTTTGCTATTTGTAATATTGTAAAAAAAGATTTTTTAGATAGTAATGTTTTAATTTTGGATGATGTTCAAGATCCAGGTAATTTAGGGACATTGATAAGAAGTGCCTTTGCGTTTGGTTTTAATAACATCATTTGCTCTGAATCAACTGTGTTTCTTTTTAATTCAAAAGTTTTAAGAGCAATACAAGGTAATCATTTTGATTTAAACATAGAATATTGCGATTTAGAAAAAAGAATAGTTGAATTAAAAAATGAAGGATATACAATAATATCTACAAATTTAAAAGAAAAAAACAGTATTTTTGATTTTGAATCTCATGATAAAATTGCTTTAATTTTAGGCAATGAAGGTAACGGAGTTAGTGAAAGGGTTCAGAAATTAGCACAAAAAAATGTCATTTTAAAAACTTCTGAAAAAATTGATAGTTTAAATGTTGCAATTGCAGGATCAATTATTATGCATGACATTTTCAATGTGAAATAATTTTTTATGCAATAGTTGTATAATAATGGCGGAGGATTGAAATTAATGAGAGAATACAAAGCACTTATAAATAATGAATTTATTGATAATGGTCAATGAGTTGAAATATTAAATCCAACTACTCTTGATGTTGCAGGAAAAGTTAGCGCTTTAAAAGAAGAAGACGTCAATAAAGCATACAAAGCCGCAAGAGATGCGCAACCTCAATGAGAAGCAAAAACATTGCTAGAAAGAATAGCAATTTTAAAAAAATTCAGAGATGAAATTCTAAAAAATAAAGATGAATTAGCTCAAATTATGGCCGAAGAAATAGCTAAAGGGGTTAAAGAAGCTTTAAATGAAGTTATTAGAACAGTTGAAATAATTGATTACACTTTTGAAGAAGTTAAAAGATTAGACCCATTGGCAATGACAGGTGAAGGAATGGGGGCAAGAAATAAGTTAGGTATTTTTAGCAGAGTGGCTAAAGGTGTTGTTTGTGCCATTTCTCCATTTAACTATCCATTCAATCTAGCTTTGGCAAAAATTATTCCTGCCTTAGTTACTGGAAATACTGTTGTTTTCAAACCAGCAACAGCAGGTAGTCTTGTAGGGGCTTATATGGGTAAATTGGCGGTTGATGCTAATTTTCCTAAAGGTATTTTTAACATTGTTACAGGAAGAGGAAGAGATATTGGAGATATTATTACTTCAAATCCTGAAATAAATATGATTTCTTTTACAGGTAGTGTAAATATTGGTAAACAAATTCGTAAACAAGGAAGTTCAACAGATCTTGTTTTAGAACTTGGAGGAAAAGACCCTGCTTTAGTATTGGATGATAAAAATTTAGAAAAATATGCAGATGAAATAATTGCTGGTGCTTTTGGTTATTCAGGTCAAAGATGCACTGCAATTAAAAGAGTTTTGGTAAGTGATAAAATAGCTGATAAATTAGTTCCTTTACTAAAAACTAGAGTTGAAGCACTTAAAGTGGGTAGTCCTTTTGATAATGCAAACATTACTCCTGTAATTGATGAAAAATCAGCTGATTTTATTCAAGGTTTAATAGATGATGCCAAGGCTAAAAATGCAACCATTGTTTATGGTGACAAAAAAGAAAAAAACTTGATGTGACCATCATTAGTTGATCATGTGACAGTCGATATGAAATTAGCTTGAGAAGAACCATTCGGTCCAGTATTACCAATAATCAGAATTAATGATGTTGATAAAATGATTGAGATTGCAAATCAATCAGAGTTCGGTTTACAAGCCAGTGTCTTTTGCCAAGATTTATCAACAGCAATAAAAGTAGCTAAAAAAATTGAGACAGGAACTGTTAATTTAAACAGCAGACCACAACGTGGTCCAGATTGTTTTCCATTTTTAGGTATAAAAGATTCTGGAGAAGGTGTTCAAGGAATAAGAGAGTCATTAATTAGTATGACAAGATATAAGGGTATAGTTATAAACTATTAAAAAAAACTTCTTTTAAGGATTTAATTCTTGTAAGAAGTTTTTATTTATTTTAACCACTTAAAGTATATAATAGTTTTAATGATTGCTAATATAAGAGGTTGCAATGGAAATAAAAAATCATAATTTAATTAAAAAGTTAGAAATAATATCTTCTTCAAATGAAAATTCAGTTAAAAAATTACTAGCAAATTTTTTCTTGAGCAATCTTGATAGAATAAATAATTTAAGTATTGCTGAAGTATCTGAAAAATGCTTTTGTAGCAAATCAAGTATTGTGAAGTTTGCAAAAGAGCTAAATTTAAATGGATATAAAGAATTAATTTCAGTATTAACCTGAGAGCACTCAATATTTAAAACACTAAAATCAAAAAAAACAAACTTAAAATACAATTTTAATTTTTTTAACAATATTCAAGAAAATATTGATCAATTAAAAAATTATAATTTCGAAACATTTCTAGAAATATCTACATATTTAAAAGATAAAAAGCCAAGAGTTTTTTTGTTTGGTAAAGGACCAAATATCCACATAAATACAATTTTTAATAATTATTTAATAAAGTTAGGGTATAGTGTTTTTCACTCTAGTGATTTTGATGTGCAAGAAAAGTATGTCAATAATGTTGAAGAGGGTGATGTGTGCTTTGTTCTAAGCTATTCTGGTTTAACTTCATCTATAACTAAAATTTTTGAAATAGCTAAATCTAAAAATGCGAAAGTTGTATTGGCAACTTCAAATTCTAATACAGAAATGTTTAATGATAGTGATTTTACATTTTTAATTAAAAACAATGAAGAAGTTCTTGTCAATCAAAGAAACTCAATCATAAGTTTTAATATTCTTGTAATGCAAATAATTTATTTGCTAAGTAATTAGTGAACTAGTTTACTAGTATAATAACAAATTCAAGAAAAAAACTAATAAATGAGACTTTATTTTATCTTTATATAATTAATTCAAGGAGGATACTTGAATGAAAAACGTAAAAGAAAAAATAAAAGATGATACAAACATAAAAATGAAGCTTGATGAAATGAAAAACTCAAATATTAAAGCCAGTGATTCCTTTAAAATAAAATTAAAAAAATCAATTCAAAGAGCTGGAAGTTTTATGGCTGGAATGATTATGCCTGTTGTAAGTATTTTGATTGCATGAGGTTTACTAGCAGCTGCTTTTCTGGGTAGTTATAAAGTTGATGCAAGCGGAAATACTGAATGAGTTAAAAAAGGATGATTTAATTCAGAAGCAGTTGGTCAATTGATTGAACCCTGTATAAAATATTTGATTCCAATTTTAATTGGTTATACTGCTGGAAATATGGTTTATAAAGTTCGTGGTGGTATGATGGGTGCTTTTATAACAATGAGCATAATTATTGGTAGTGAATACATTTACTCAAATATGGCTGCAGATTGGGTGCTTGGAGATAAAACAGCTAAAGAAGTTGGATCACCTAATCAAATTGTTGGAGCTATGATTGTTGCGCCGTTAACAGTTTATGTATATAAAAAAATTGAATTAACTTATATAAATAAAATTAAACCTGGATTTGAAATGCTTGTAAGAAACTTTAGTTTAGCATTGTGAGCAATAGTATTTGGTTTAGCAACATTCTTTTCATGAGGATTTGTAATGTATGGAATAAGTTATGTAATGGTGGCAATTATTGAGCTATTTACAAAATTTAAATGACTATTTCCATTTATGTCAATACTAACTGAACCGTTAAGAGCTGTATTTCTAAATAATGCTTTAAATCATGGTGTTATGAGTCCCTTAGGTCTTACTGAGGTAGCTGAAAAAGACTATTCTGCATTCTTTATGGTTGGAGGTAATCCTGGTCCTGGATTTGGGCTGTTATTAGCATATGTTGCTTGAAGAAAACAACAAAGAGGAGCAGCAGCTGGAAGTAGTGCAATTCAACTTATTGGAGGTATTCATGAAGTTCACTATGTATATATTCTTGCAGAACCAATTATGATACTTTCAACAATTGGAGGTGCATTTGTTTCATTAACAATAGTTGCTTTATTTGGTGGGGGTGCCATTGCACCAATTTCACCTGGTAGTTTAATCTCTGTTATATCAATGTCAGGATCTGCTATGAGAATACTTATAAATGTTGCAGCAGTTTTTGCTGGAGCTCTAACTTCATTTGGAATAGCAAGTTTTATAATGATTTTCAACCGTAAAAAATCTGCAAATCTACAAGCTGTTACTGTAACTGATGAAGGAATAACTTTTGAAG
Organism: Spiroplasma helicoides; assembly: GCF_001715535.1. Lineage (NCBI taxonomy): Bacteria > Bacillati > Mycoplasmatota > Mollicutes > Entomoplasmatales > Spiroplasmataceae > Spiroplasma > Spiroplasma helicoides. Next base: position 834,839 of record NZ_CP017015.1, on the reverse strand, counting down.
AAAATAAAAAAGAAGTTATTCAACCGCAAGTCGCTTTCAATTTCAAAAATGCAAAAATCATTAAAGTTGCATGTGATGCAGGGGTTGGCTCTAGTGCAATGGCGGCAGGTATTTTAAAAAAATGAGTAAAACAAAATGAAATTGATGTAGATGTTAGCAATTGTGCAGTAAAAGATCTAACCCCTGATGTTGATATTGTTGTTACAATGCATAACTTTAAAGAAGTGGCGAGTGAAAACTCACCAAATGCTTACATATATACTGTAAAACAATATTTAGGTAAAGATGTCTTTACAGAATTGCAACAAAAATTGATCGCAGCTAAAAAAGGAGAGTAAAGAATGCAAATAAAAGATGAGTTTATATTTATTGATGAAGATTTAAAAAGTAAAGAAGATATATTTAGTTTTTTGGAAAACGTCTTGATTAAAGGTGAAATTGGTAATAAAGATTTTATCGATTCTATGAAACAAAGAGATAAAACTGCCAGTGTTGCTATCGGGAATTATCTTGCTATACCACATTGTGATTATAGTTTTTCATCAAATATCAAAAAACAAGAGCTAGTATTTATAAAATTAAAAAATAAAGTTATGTGAGATGAAAATGAAGTTTTATTTGTAATTGCTTTGATTTTAAAAAATGAAGGGCAACTAGAAATATTGGCAAATATCGGAATAACATTCAGTGATGAAGATTTAGTTTTAGAGTTTCATAAAAACTTAACAAAAAAAGAACAAGTTAATAAATTTATTGAAGAAAATAGCTAGGAGAAAATGTATGAAAAATATTGGACTAATAGGATTGGGAAAAATGGGAATGGGATTAGTTAGAAATCTACACAGAAACGGATATAACCCCATTGGATATGATAAAAACCAAGATATGTATCAAGAATTACAAAAAGAAAATATCAATATTGCACAAAATATGGATGATTTAATTTCTAAATTAGAAAAACCAAGATATGTAATTATGTTTGTAAATGCAGGAGCTCCAACAGAAGCTGTCTTTAAAGAACTGATTGAAAAATTAGAACCTGGAGATTGTATCATTGATGCTGGAAACTCATATCACAAGGATTCAGTTAAAAAATATCACATTGCAAAAGAACATAAATTAAACTTTGTGGATGCAGGAATAAGTGGAGGGCCATCAGGGGCTTTAAATGGAGCTTGTGCAATGGTTGGTGGTGATCGTGAAGTTGTTGAAGGTCTAGATAAAATGTTTAGTGATATTTGTGTTAAAAATGGTTATTTACATACTGGAAGTATTGGTAGTGGGCATTTTGCTAAAATGATACACAATGGAATTGAGTATGGAATGATGCAAGCAATTGCTGAAGGTTATCAAATTTTAGAAAATTCAGACTATGAATATGATTACAAAAAAGTTTCTGATTTATGAAACAACGGTAGTGTTATAAGAAGTTGATTAATTGAACTAATGAGTGATATTTTTAGCCAAGATAAGGATTTAAGTGGTTATACTGAAATTATGAGTATGAATGGTGAGGGTCTATGAACTATTCAAGATGCTTTATCACAAGGAACACCAGCCCCTGTGATTGGACTTTCTGTTATGATGCGTCAAGTGAGTCTTCAAGAAAAAAACTTTGCAGGTAAAGTTATCTCTGCATTGCGAAATAAGTTTGGTGGTCATGAAATTGTTAAAAAATAAAATGAGTTTTAACTCATTTTTTTGTATAATATTTTAAATTTAGTATAATAAGTGTAGTAAATTTTAGATATTTGATTAATTTACCATATATGTTAAAATAAGTGTGTAATTTTGGGTGCTAATTATTGATAGGGGAAATGTTATGAAAAAATTGAGCATATTTAATTTTGTTACAAGTATTTTTGCGGCATTATTTATTTTTGTTTATGTAATAGTGTTATATACAGGTAATGGTTATAAAATAATTTTTGGAACAGATCTAAAAAATCTTGTTGGTTTATCAATAGTTGGAATATTATTGATTTTATTAGCGATAGTTTTAGCAATAATGGGCATTTTATCACTTAGTTTAAGTAAAAATAAAAGTGTAAAAATCATCAATTTAGTATTTGCTTGTTTGCTATTAGCTTTAACATTTGTAAGTTTTTTTTCATTGCCATGAAAAAGTTTAATAGAAGGTACATATTTTGATTTAAGTAATGTTGTTTTTAGTCAAAAAATAAATTATTGATTATTCGGAATAGTAGCTATAGTTTTTTTAATATTTAGTGTAGTATTTTCATCGCTTATAAATCAAAAAACAGAAAGTACCAATAAACCTAAAGATAAACATGAAAAAATGAAATCTCCAAATAACCAAGCAATGCAAAACAATCAAAGTTATCAAGAAAATCAAAGCAATGTTAATATGGCTCAATTTGGTGTACAACAACAGTATCAAGATAATTCAATTGATCAGTCCTTTACATCAACCCCAAACGAAGAAACTGTAAATATTGCAGATAAAATTAAAAAATTGAGAGACGATTTGTCAGAAAACAAATTTGATGAACTTCACTCTCAAGAACAAGCAAATATGACCGAAGAAGAAAACTATGGTAATGATTTAAATCAATGAAATACACAAGAAATTGTAAATGATCTTGAATTACAACAAATTCAAGAGGATTTTTCTAATACAAACAATAATGTAAATAGTATCCCTAATAAGATTAATAGTGTGCCAGCACCACAACCAATTCCAGGGGGTTTATCAAAAAACTCTAACGTTGGAAATACAGCTGAATTCTATTATGATAACAATACACTTAAAGATCCTTACAAAGAAACTATTGTTCCAAGAAGGGTGGCTAAAGAAAAAGCCAATGATTATAAAGGCCCTATTGGTAATATACCTAGACAAGAAAGCAAGTATGTTAGCGAAACAAGAAGACAAGCTTTTGTTGATGAAAAATATCAAGGTAAAGTATTCTTGGGGGATAGTGACCGTATTTGAGAAGCTATGAAAAAACAAAATAGAAATATAGTTCCCCCAAAAAAGGAGAATAATAAAAACTTAGATATTTCTAATTCAGAATCCAACATTATTAATCAATTTAAAAGAGATGCAACAACAACTTTAGAAGTTGATACAAAAAATATTTTTGATCCCATTAATGACGTTGAAAATGATGATTCTAACGCTTCTTCAACTGTGGAATGAGATGATTAACCCTTAAGTGGGTTTTTTTTATTTGTTTTAAAATAGTTAAGACTAAAATGTCAAAAATAATTAAAAAATTAATATATATTTTGTATATTTAATAATTACTGTGCTAATATATGAAAGCTGACAAGTTTTCAACTTTCGGCGCAAAAGCAAAAAAAATTAAATATTTTATGTTTTTGCAAAATACTGTGCTAATATATGAAAGCTGACAAGTTTTCAACTCTAAGCAACATGTAATAATAAAAAAACAAAAAAAATTAAATATTTTATGTTTTTGCAAAATACTGTGCTATGATATGAAAGCTGACAAGTTACGAACTTGAAGCACAAAAAAATAAAAATAATTTACATTTTGCAAAATACTGTGCTATGATATGAAAGCTGACAAGTTTTCAACTCTAAGCAACGTATAACAAAAAAAATAAAAATAAATTAAGAAAAACTATTGACTTGATTTAGAATTTATTGTAAATTTATATATGGCTCGCTCATATGCGAGAAAACGATCTTTGAAAACTAGATAGAACAACAACAACCAAATTATTGTACAAAATACATTCAATTTTTTGAGTAAATAAACAGATATAGTCATGAATCAAAATATTCGCATTAATTTTTTTTAATGAGAGTTTGATCCTGGCTCAGGATGAACGCTGGCGGCATGCCTAATACATGCAAGTCGAACGGGGTGCTTGCACCCAGTGGCGAACGGGTGAGTAACACGTATCTAATCTACCTTTTAGTGGGGGATAACAGTTGGAAACGACTGCTAATACCGCATACGACACCATTATGGCATCAGAAGGTGTTAAAAGGCCCGTTTGGGTCGCTAGAAGATGAGGATGCGGCGTATTAGCTAGTAGGCGGGGTAATAGCCCACCTAGGCAATGATACGTAGCCGAACTGAGAGGTTGATCGGCCACATTGGGACTGAGATACGGCCCAGACTCCTACGGGAGGCAGCAGTAGGGAATTTTTCACAATGGGCGAAAGCCTGATGAAGCAATGCCGCGTGAGTGATGACGGTCTTCGGATTGTAAAGCTCTGTTGTAAGGGAAGAAATGCTAGAAGAGGAAATGCTTTTAGTTTGACGGTACCTTACCAGAAAGCCACGGCTAACTATGTGCCAGCAGCCGCGGTAATACATAGGTGGCAAGCGTTATCCGGATTTATTGGGCGTATAGGGTGCGTAGGCGGTTAGTTAAGTTTGAGGTTAAAGACTGGAGCTCAACTCCAGCGCGCCTTGAAAACTGGCTAACTAGAATGCAGGAGAGGTAGATGGAATTCCATGTGTAGCGGTGAAATGCGTAGATATATGGAGGAACACCAGTGGCGTAGGCGGTCTACTGGCCTGTTATTGACGCTGAGGCACGAAAGCGTGGGGAGCAAATAGGATTAGATACCCTAGTAGTCCACGCCGTAAACGTTGAGTACTAAGTGTCGGCATTAGTCGGTGCTGCAGCTAACGCATTAAGTACTCCGCCTGAGTAGTATGCTCGCAAGAGTGAAACTCAAAGGAATTGACGGGGACCCGCACAAGTGGTGGAGCATGTGGTTTAATTCGAAGCAACGCGAAGAACCTTACCAGGGCTTGACATCCAGTGCAAAGCTATAGAGATATAGTGGAGGTTAACATTGAGACAGGTGGTGCATGGTTGTCGTCAGCTCGTGCCGTGAGGTGTTGGGTTAAGTCCCGCAACGAGCGCAACCCCTATCGTTAGTTACTAACATTAAGTTGAGGACTCTAACGAGACTGCTAGAGGAAGGTGGGGATGACGTCAAATCATCATGCCCCTTATGTCCTGGGCTACACACGTGCTACAATGGCTGATACAAAGAGTCGCAATCTCGCGAGGGGGAGCTAATCTCAAAAAGTCAGTCTCAGTTCGGATTGAAGTCTGCAACTCGACTTCATGAAGCCGGAATCACTAGTAATCGCGAATCAGCAACGTCGCGGTGAATACGTTCTCGGGTCTTGTACACACCGCCCGTCACACCATGAGAGTTGGTAATACCAGAAGCACGTATCTTAACCGTAAGGAGAGAGCGTACCAAGGTAGGATTAGCGATTAGGGTGAAGTCGTAACAAGGTATCCGTACGGGAACGTGCGGATGGATCACCTCCTTTCTATGGAGTTAATCATAGTAAATTAGTTTATATAAGCTGAGCGAATCGATAAAACAGCTTATGACTAAATCTGGTTCTATCTAGTTTTCAGAGATTGTTTAGCATTTATTTATAAATGCTCATTCTCTGAAAAAAAATTGTTCTTTGAAAACTGAATATTAGATGAAAATAGACATTTTATTTTTCTTACGTTTCATATTAAAAAAAACGTATATAGTAACTTTAAAATTAAATTACTAAGAAAAACTGAAATTTCATATTTATTAGATTATCTATAATGCAAAATAGGATTTCTTTATATAGAAAGTATAGTAAGGGCATATGGTGAATGCCTTGGAAAATGGAGCCGATGAAGGACGTGACTACCTGCGAAAAGTTTCGGGGAGCTGGAAGTAAGCTTTGATCCGGAAATGTCCGAATGGGGAAACCCACTATGATTAATCTCATAGTATCCATAACTGAATACATAGGTTATGTGATGGGAACCTAGGGAACTGAAACATCTTAGTACCTAGAGGAAAAGAAAACGAATGTGATTCTGTAAGTAGCGGCGAGCGAAAGCGGAACAGGCCAAACCGGTCTACGGGCCGGGGTTGTAGGACTCTTGTTAGAGTTACAAAATTAGTGTATAGCAGAAACTGTTGGGAAGCAGTGGCGTAGAGGGTGATACCCCCGTATGCGAAATGCACTAATCTCGAGAGAGTATCCTGAGTACGGCGGGGCACGTGAAACCCTGTCGGAATCTACCCAGACCACTGGGTAAGCCTAAATACTACCATTTTACCGATAGTGAACCAGTACCGTGAGGGAAAGGTGAAAAGTACCCCGAGAGGGGAGTGAAATAGTCCCTGAAACCATATGCTTACAAGAAGTCAGAGCCCGTTAATGGGTGATGGCGTGCTTTTTGTAGAAAGAGCCGGCGAGTTACGATAACATGCAAGGTTAAGTAGAATATACGGAGCCGTAGTGAAAGCGAGCCTTAATAGGGCGTTTAGTATGTTGTCGTAGACACGAAACCAGGTGATCTAGCCATGAGCAGGTTGAAGTTAGGGTAAAACCTAATGGAGGACCGAACCAACGTTCGTTGAAAAGACCGTGGATGACTTGTGGCTAGGGGTGAAATTCCAATCGAACCTGGAGATAGCTAGTTCTCCCCGATATAGCTTTAAGGCTAGCGTCGAGGTTAAGAGTTATGGAGGTAGAGCTCTGAATGTATGATGGCCCCACCTAGGGGTACTGATTACAATTAAACTTCAAATGCCATAATTTCATACTCGGCAGTCAGAACATGGGTGATAAGGTCCATGCTCGTGAGGGAAACAGCCCAGATCTACAACTAAGGTCCCTAAATATACGCTAAGTGTGTAAGGATGTGAAGGTGCACAGACAGCTAGGAAGTTGGCTCAGAAGCAGCCATCTTTTAAAGAGTGCGTAACAGCTCACTAGTCGAGTGCCTTTGCGCCGAAAATGTACCGGGGCTTAAGCGTATTACCGAAGTTTAGGATTTACAGTAATGTAAGTGGTAGGGGAGCGTTCTAAGGGCGATGAAGTCAGACCGTGAGGACTGGTGGAGCGCTTAGAAGAGATTATGCCGGCATGAGTAACGTTTGGAGGTGAGAATCCTCCATGCCGTTTGACCAAGGTTTCCTGGGCAAGGTTCGTCCACCCAGGGTTAGTCAGGACCTAAGGCGAGGCCGAAAGGCGTAGTCGATGGACAACAGGTTGATATTCCTGTACCACCTAATAAAGTGATGGAGTGACGGAGAAGGATAGTGGATGCCGGCTGTTGGTTATGCCGGTCTAAATACAAAGGAGTGTACGTTGGCAAATCCGCGTGCTATAACTCTGAAGTATGATGGGGAGTGAACGCTTCGGCTAGTAACGAAGTCCATGACTCCACGCTTCCAAGAAAAGCTTCTAGCGTTAATTTATTAGGTGCCTGTACCTATAACGAACACACGTGGTCAAGGAGAGAATCCTAAGGCAAGCGAGATAACTATAGCTAAGGAACTCTGCAAAATAACCCCGTACGTTCGCAAGAAGGGGTGCTCACTTATGGTGAGCCGCAGTGAAGAGGGAGGGGCAACTGTTTAGCAAAAACACAGCTCTCTGCAAAGTCGTAAGACGAAGTATAGGGGGTGACGCCTGCCCAGTGCCGGAAGGTTAAGAGGAGATGTTAGCTTCGGTGAAGCATTGAATTGAAGCCCCGGTGAACGGCGGCCGTAACTATAACGGTCCTAAGGTAGCGAAATTCCTTGTCAGGTAAGTTCTGACCCGCACGAAAGGCGTAATGATCCCTTCGCTGTCTCGGCTATAGACTCGGTGAAATTTTAGTACCAGTGAAGATGCTGGTTACCCGCAACTAGACGGAAAGACCCCGTGGAGCTTTACTATAACTTAATATTGAATCTTGGTGTAACATGTAGAGGATAGGTGGGAGACTTTGAAGCGGTCACGCTAGTGGCCGTGGAGTCATCCTTGGAATACCACCCTTGTTATATTGAGGTTCTAACCTAGACCCGTTATCCGGGTCAGGGACAGTGTTTGGTGGGTAGTTTGACTGGGGCGGTCGCCTCCTAAAATGTAACGGAGGCGCTCAAAGGTACCCTCAGTACGGTTAGAAATCGTACGAAGAGCGCAAAGGTAGAAGGGTGCTTAACTGCGAGACTTACAAGTCGAACAGATGCGAAAGCAGGACTTAGTGATCCGGCGGTCCCGTGTGGAAGGGCCGTCGCTCAACGGATAAAAGTTACCCCGGGGATAACAGGCTTATCTCCCCCAAGAGTTCACATCGACGGGGAGGTTTGGCACCTCGATGTCGGCTCATCGCATCCTGGAGCTGTAGTCGGTTCCAAGGGTTGGGCTGTTCGCCCATTAAAGCGGTACGCGAGCTGGGTTCAGAACGTCGTGAGACAGTTTGGTCCCTATCTGTTGTGGGCGTAGGAAAATTGAGAAGAGCTGTTCCTAGTACGAGAGGACCGGAATGGACGCACCCCTGGTGCTCCTGTTGTCACGCCAGTGGCACAGCAGGGTAGCTATGTGCGGAAAGGATAATCGCTGAAGGCATCTAAGCGAGAAGCCTCCTTCAAGATGAGTTTTCCCATTCTTCGGAAGTAAGATCCCATGTAGACCACATGGTTGATAGGTTGGGTGTGTACGCACGGTGACGTGTTTAGCTTACCAATACTAATAGATCGAGAGTCTTTCTAGAAAGAAAACCTAAGTTAAAATTTTGTATTAAAAGAAATCTACATCTAATGTTCAGTTTTGAGAGAACAATTTGGTTTTTAAAACCTTTATCTCTCTAAAAAATTCAGATCTGGTGGTCATAGCGCTAGGGTCACACCTGTTCCCATGTCGAACACAGAAGTTAAGGCTAGCTGCGCCGACGATAGTATAATGCGAAAATAGGACACTGCCAGTTCAGAAATAAAAGACTCCATATTTATATGGAGTTTTTTATTAATTTTTTATAAAATTGTAATGACGGTTATGTGAGGTGATATTTTGTTAAACGATATTGTAGAGTATGTAAATCAAAAGTATACAAAAGAAAATCAATTTACAATTATTAATGAAGTTAGATTTAATTGGCAGTTTAAAGGTTTTCCAGAAATATTAAATATAAGTGAATTTTGCACATATATTGAAACAAAGCTACAAATTAGTTTAACAAAGCTACAAGAAGATGACTTTTTTACAAAAATTAAGCAAATGAGAACATTATTTTTAGACTTTATCAAAGATTTAAAAGGGTTTAAAAAAGAAAATCTTGAAACATATCTAAAAACATATATAAAAAAAATTTATTTTGCGATTAAGGATTTTATTAATAGTATTCTATTTGAGTACATATTTTTTTCATATATTCATGCAGATATTTATTTAAATTATAAACACTATGACATAGATCTTTTTTATATATGACAATTTACAAATCTTGAACTTAGTATGACTAAACTAAAAAAACAGTTATTTATTTCGATGAACAGAACAGAAAAAGAACTAGATTTTGTTATAAAAGAATTGGACCAAAAAATAGTATTTTTGAAATCAAAATCAAAGAAAGAAGAATTAGAAGCTATTATTTAGTATAATCAAATTGCAGAATATTTGGAGGACATTTTATGATCAAAAGATTAAATGAAATTCTTGAGGAATTTAAAGAGAAAGTAAAAAATTATAAAACAAAAGAACAATTAGAAAACTTAAAAAGAGAATATGGATCAAAAGACTCAGTTCTTAATGAAGTTTTAAGAAATCTTAAAAATGCTTCTCCAGAAGAAAGAAAAGAAATAGGTATTCGTGGAAATGAAGTTAAAGAAGAAATCTATGGAACTATTGGTGAATTAATTGACAAAATAAAATATAAAGATCTAAAACAACAATTGGAAAATGAAAAAGAAGACATAAGTATTACTGGAATAGATTTCAAAAATGGCACAAAACACCCATTAAATTTAGTAATTGAAGAAATAAGTGATATTTTTAGAGAACTTGGTTATGACATGGTTGCTGGAACTGAAATTGAAAGTGATGAATATTGCTTTCAAAAATTAAATATGCCAATTGGACACCCAGCAAGAGATATGCAAGACACATTTTATATAAATGAAAAACAAGTTTTGAGAACTCATTGTACAAATATGACAGCAAGAATGTTAACTCAATTATCTCAAACAAAAATTAAAGAAAAAAATATAGCAGCAGTTAGTTATGGAAATGTATACCGAAGAGATGACGATGATGCTACACATTCACATCAGTTTATGCAAATTGATGGTTTTGCTGTTGGTAAAAAAATAAGCTTTGCAAATTTAAAATGAACATTGGAATATATGTGTAAAAGACTTTTTTCAAATGATACAGAAATAAGAATGAGACCGAGTTTTTTCCCCTTTACAGAACCTAGTTGTGAGGTTGATATAACTTGTGTAAATTGTAATGGAAGTGGATGTAGAATTTGTAAATCTACTGGTTGAATTGAGATTTTAGGATCAGGAATGATAGATCCAGAAGTTATTAAACTGAATGGCCTAGATCCTAATGAAATTGGTGGATTAGCATTCGGTATTGGTGTTGAAAGAGTAGCTATGCTAAAATATGGAATTAAAAATATTAGAGATTTTTATGAAAATGACATCAGATTTTTAGAACAATTTAAATTTTTTGGGGAATAGGAGATAAGAAACATGGTTATTACTAGAAATTGATTAGAGCATTTTATTGATTTAGATAATATAGGGGATGATGAAATAACAACAGCTTTAAATTCCTTGGGGTTTGAAGTAGATGCTTATAGATCATATAAAGAAATAAATGACTCACTAATTGTTGGTCATGTTGGTCATGTAAGTCCAATGGAGGGTACGTCACTTAATTTTTGTTTTGTAGATTTAGGCGATGATTTAGTTAGTCCAATAGTTTGTGGCGCAACTAATGTAAAAGAAGGACAATATGTATTGGTTGCCCCACCAGGAACAACTATTGCTAATGGAATGACTTTAACAAAAAGAGAAATAAAAGGTAAAGTATCTGAAGGAATGATTTGCGCTTTAATTGAATTTGGTATGGATCAAAGCTTGCTTAATGAAGAAGAAGTTGATATCATTTATCCCATTCATACAAAGTCAGACCCTTATTCATTGATAGGAAGCCCTGAAGCTCTTGAAATTATTGGGTTTGAAGACTCTGTTTGAGAAGTTGATTTAACATTAAATAGAAGTGATGCTTTAGGGGCATTTCAATTAGCAAAAGAAATAGCAAATTATTTTGATAAAAAAATAAAAGATTATACTAATATATTTAAAACTAGAAAATCTGAACACAATGTGCCTGTTTCTATCAAAGAATCTAAAGACTTGAAAAACGTATTAAGAAGATGCTCGATGCAATTATTTGACATTAAACAAGTAAGTAGTATTGATAAAATTGAGCAAAAAATATTTTCTAATCAAGATATTTGAATGAAATTTTCTCAATGTAAAACACAAAACAATTTTTGACTTGATTTATCTAATGCAATAGCAATTGAGTCTGGTCAGCCAGTGATTTTATTAGATGCAGAAAAATTAAAAACACAGTTAGAAATAGTTAACAATCCAACAAAAGATAGACCTGTTAATTATCAACTATTATGTGCTGGAGAAGTTGTTTCAACATTGGGTGTAAGCGTTGAAAGTTATTTTTTACCAACCGAAGAAACAAAACAAGTATTAGCAATATATTTATCTTTAAATCCTATTGAAATGAGAAAACAACAAAAATCTTATAATAGTAGTAGTGTTTTTTTACAAAGATGAATGAAACCTATCAGTTCAAAAATACATAAGTTGGCCAGTGATAGAACAGTTTATTGATTTGATCAATATGGTTTGTATGGCTCAAGCACAGATTTAGAAACACAAATTGAGAGTGATGAACAAGATGTAACAATAGAGGTAAACTTGGAATTTATCAACAACTTGTTAGGAATGAGTTTGAAAACTAAGGAAATTAAAGAATTATTTAAAAATATTGATTTTGAAGTAGAAGAAGCTGATAAACATAATCTTAAATTTAAAGTTGACCCAAATAGAACTGATATAAAAAATAGCGCTGATATAGTGGAAGAGATAGCTAGATTATATGGGTACAATAATATTGAATCAAAAGCACCAGAAATAATAGCAACTGCTAAATCTAAAAAACTTGAAGATAAAGTTTTAGGCAATGTTGAGTCATATTTGTTAGGTCAAGGATTTAATAACATCAAATCTTATTCACTAACAACCAAAAATGATGCTTTAAAATGAGATTTATTTGATATTAAAGATCCTGTTAATTTAGCTTCACCATTAAGTCAATATAGAGAAACATATCGACTTAGTTTAGCGATGGGTTGTATAGAAAGTGCTAGTTTGAATTACTCAAGAGGAAATAAAAACATAAAACTTTATGAAGTTGGAGATGTATACAACATAAAAGGGGTTAGAGAAAAGCGTCTTTGTGCAATTGTAAGTGGTGATATTTTAAACCAAAAGGCATATGATTTAAATCTACATTCTTCATATGCTTATATAAAAGGAATAGCAGATAAGATACTTAATTGTTATCAAATATGCCCAATGGATTTAAAAATTGAAAATATTAATAAAGATAATGATGATATTCATCCTCATATAAATGCACAAATCAGTTATAAAGATGAACTGATCGGGTTTGTATTCAAACTTAATCCAAGATTTGAACAAGCAAAAAAGCTAGATGATACATATTTGCTAGAATTCAATTTGAGTTCTATTAATCAACTTTTTAGTAGAGAAATTAAAGCAATTGAAATACCTAAATTTCAAAAAACCTCAAGAGTTGTAACAATGTTATTGAGCTCAAATGACCAATACACAAAAGTAATAAACACAATAAAAAACGATGTTAACTACATTGTGAGCTTTAAATTAGTTGATATTTATCAAGATGAACAATTAGCTGAAAAAAAACTAAAAGCGGTTAGTGTGGGATTTGAGTTTAATTCTTCAGAAAAACAACTGTCTGATAATGATGTTTCTAAGGAATGAAACAAAATACTTGCAAATATTGATAAATTAAAGATTGAAGTGAAATAATGCTTAAAAAAGAAATAGAATCAAAAAAACAAATAAAGTTCGACAAATCTTTTATTATTCCTGAAGATTATGAATATAATAATGTATTAATTAAAAACATTAGTGATTTAAAAGTTAAGGGAGAACTAAATTATCAAAGCTCAATTAAGGGATTACAAGTTCAAGCCATAATTTTAGCAACAATTGAAGCAATTGATGCTAGAGATGGAAGTATTATTGTATTAGAAAACCAAGAGTTTGAGTGAGATGATGAATATTTTTTTGAAAATGTGAATGATGATCAGCATAATTTAATTTTAGGTGAAGAATTTAGCATATTAGACTATGCAATTGATCAAATACTTTTAAATATACCTATGAATTTAACAAATAATTATGGTAAAATCTCTCTTGTCGGTAAAAACTTTAAATTAATGACCGAAGAAGAATACGAGCAAGAACAAGAAAATGAAATAGATCCTCGTTGGGATAAATTAAATGATTTTAAGTTCAAAAAATAAGATTATTATGGAGGTGTAAACATGGCTGTACCATTTAGAAAGACCAGTAAGGCTGCTAAAAATAAGAGAAGAAGTCATCTTGCTTTAGTAAGCTCAGCAATTATCTCATGTCCAAACTGTGGTAGTATGATAAAACCACACCGTGTTTGTCGTGAATGTGGATATTACAAAAACAAAGAAGTAAAAAAAGTTGGTTAATAAAAAAACAAGAAGAAATTCTTGTTTTTTTATTAAAAAATTTAAAAAAAATTGTCAATAATTATAATTTTTATACGGTTATATAAGTGGAGGTAGATATGAAAACAAATTTAGAGATTTTTCACGAGTTATCTGAAGAGATAATGCGTTCAGCAATTTGCTTGGCTTTATTCGAGAATAAAATTGATGTAAATCTAATCGATGAAAATCAAATAAATTTGGGTCATCTATTAAGTAAATTAGACCCAGTAATATGCTTGGGTGTGACTAACTCTATATATTATCACTACACTAATTTAACTAAACATTTAACCATTGTTTTAAAAAGTGATGCAATAAAATATTTAAGAAAAATAGAGCAAAAATCATACCTAGATAGTGTAAGAAAACTAGAATCAAAAATTATTCACTAGTATGATTGATCAAAAAAGAGGTTAAAAAACCTCTTTTTATTTTTTAAAAAAGGGGGTAATTTTTGTTAAAATTCGCTTGAAAATAGAATAAAGTGGTATATAATAGAAATGTGTGGGAGAAAGTGGGGGGAAAGTATGTTACTTGGAACATTTGAACATAGTATCGATGATAAATTTAGACTTACTATTCCTTCAAAACTAAGAAATAAATTAGGCAGTTCAGTTTATGTTTCAAAGGGCGTTGGAAAGTACCTTGAACTGAGAACCCCAGAAAATTTCACAGAACTACTATCTGAAATAAAGAAAAATAGTAGTTTTAATGAATCTACAAGAATGATCGAAAGATTAATTTTGTCAAATTCTGATGAATTATCAATTGATTCATCAAATAGAATTAAAATTCCTACAATTTTGTTGGAAAAAATAGGAGTCACAAAACAAATCTATATCCTAGGGCTAGGTAATAGAATGGAAATTTGGGACAAAGCTACATATGATGAAGAACAAAAATTATTAAATGAAGAGAAAATCTATGCAGCTGCAGAAAAATTGGGCGGAGACAAGTAACATGATTCAAGAGCATATACCAGTTCTTTTGAAAGAATCAATCGAGTTACTTAATATTAATGAAAATGGAATTTATGTCGACTGCACATTGGGCCGTGCTGGTCACAGTAAAGAAATTTTAAAAAAACTTAAAAAAGGTCATTTATATGCAATAGATCAAGACAACGAGGCCATTCAAAGTAGCAAAGAAGCTTTAAAACAAGTTTCAAACAACTTTACTATTTTGGAAGGTAATTTTGCATATATGAAGACTTTGCTAGCTTTACAAAATGTTGATAAAGTTGATGGTATTTTATATGACTTGGGAGTATCTTCTCCACAATTTGATAATGATTCTAGAGGATTTAGTTATCGTTTTGATTCTGAGTTGGATATGAGAATGGATGTTCTAAATAACAGTTTAACTGCAAAAAAAGTTGTAAACGAATATGATCAAAAGCAATTAAGTGAAATATTTAAATATTTAGGTGAAGAACAATTTGCATTTGGAATATCTCAAAAAATTGTTGATTATAGAAAAACTAAGGAAATTAAAACTACGGGTGAACTTGTTGAAATTATTAAATCAGCATTGCCTCAAAAAATTCTTAAAAAGAAGAAACATCCTGCAAAAAAAGTATTTCAGGCTTTAAGAATACATGTAAACAATGAGTTAGAAAATTTAAAAAAATCTTTAATTCAGGCTTTAGAGATTATAAATAAAAATGGAGTTATAGTAGTTATAACTTTTCATTCTCTTGAAGAAAAAATTATCAAAAGTATTTTTAAAGAAAAAACTATTGATAATGATGATAAATTTTTGTCTAAATTACCTGTTCAAAATTTGATTAGTAAAAAAGAGTTTGAGTTATTGATTAAAAAACCAATAACTGCAAGTGAAGAAGAGTTGAGTGTAAATAGAAGAGCTCATAGCGCTAAACTTTGAGCCATTAAAAAGGTGGGATAATATGAATACAGAAGTCTACGCAATACTTGAGATTACAAAAAAAGAGTTTAGATTTATAGTTGGACGTTATAGAAATAATTTAGGTCTAAAAGTCATTTTTAAAGAGCGCTTTAAAGGTCAATGATTAAATGATAATGATGAGATAATTGATGTTAATTTAGCAAAACTAAAACTTGCAAAAGTAATTAAACAATATGAAACCACTTTTAATGAAAAATTAAATTCTATTGGTATTATTTATCCTACTAAAACCCTTAAGGTTAGAAGCGCAACAACAATTGTAACTACAGATCCAGAAACAAAAGTATTTAGTGCAAATAATCATAAGTATTTAATCAATCAAGCAAAATTACAAAATGAAAATGATTTTGATAAAGTTGTTTTAATAAGACCATATGAATATATGATTGATAGCAAGTTGAAAAAAAATAGTGTTAAAGAAGGAATAAAAGCTACAACTGTTGCAATGTTTTCAAATGTATACACAATAAACAAAAAAGTAGCGGAAAGTCATAATCAAATAATATTAAAAAATAATAAAGAAATACTTTTAAAAAATATACACACATATGCAACTGCAATACAATGTATAGATAGTGAGAATTTCAGAAAACCAACTATTGTTGTTGATTGAGGATATGAATACATTGATATGTCATTTTATTCTAAAGAAACCTTAGTTAAAAGAATAATGCTACCATTTGGAATAGAAAACATAATATCAAATGTTGCTAATTGCATGTTAGCTAAACCAGCGATTGTTGAAAGTTATGTTTTTAAAATGTTAAACTTTAAATCAAATAAAAGTGATGACAAAATTTTGTATCGAAAATATAATACTCAAATCAAAAAAAATATTGTATTTAGTGCAAAACAAATTAAAGATATAGTTATTTCAGAAATATTTAATGCAATTAAAAAAATAGATGCTGAAATACATAAAGAAGCTATCAAATCATCAAAAGGATTTAAAGTATATTACAATGGTAAAATCACTGAAATAGCAGGCTTTGCAA
Organism: Spiroplasma helicoides; assembly: GCF_001715535.1. Taxonomy (NCBI): domain Bacteria; kingdom Bacillati; phylum Mycoplasmatota; class Mollicutes; order Entomoplasmatales; family Spiroplasmataceae; genus Spiroplasma; species Spiroplasma helicoides. The sequence continues at coordinate 818,298 of NZ_CP017015.1, read as the reverse complement.
ATATGCTAACATTTAGTGAATTTGGACGTGATTCTTTAATTTATTATTCAAAAATAACAGGTGCCAATGAAATATGAACAACTGCAATATGTGGATTGATAAAATTAGCAAATCAATTCAATAAAACTACAAGCAAGTTTATAACAAGTACTAAACATTATTCTAAAGATATAGGTACAAACAACCCTAGTAATAAAGGGTTTAAAAATACTCATTTTGGTCGATCAATTGGTCAAAATGTACCACCACATGGCTTCCATCCAAGTCAACAACAATTTGTGCCAAAAAATGTACCACCATTTGTAGCGCAAGCTACCAGAAGTATGCCAATGAATGGAAGAAATATCAACCAATTTAGTCAAGTAGATATGATTGCTCAAAATCAAAGATACAATAATGAAAAAAACAATTATAATAATTTTGATACCCATAATAATCAATTTATAAATAGAAGTAATGTTGCTTGAAATCAAAATTTTATAAATAATTCAAATGAGCAAATGTATAATATAAATGATAATCGAATGCAACAAAATTACCAAGGTTTAAATAATTTTAATCCTAATGGTCATTTTATAAAAAAATAGTAGATTGATAAAAGGAGAATTTATATGTCTAATAAAGAATTTAATCAAGCTGCCAATATCAAGGTAATCGGAGTTGGTGGTGGAGGTTGCAATGCTGTAAACCGTATGGTTGATGATGATGTCCAAGGAGTAGAGTTTATAGTTGCAAATACTGATGCTCAAGTAATTGCTGCAAGTAAAGCAGAAAAAAAATTAATACTTGGTAGAGAGATTTCAAAAGGTCTAGGAGCAGGGGCAAACCCTGAAGTAGGAAGAAAAGCAGCATTAGAATCAGAAAAAGAACTTAAAGAATTACTTAGTGGAGCCGATCTAATATTTGTTGCATCTGGAATGGGTGGAGGAACAGGTACTGGAGCTGCTCCAGAAATAGCAAGAATAGCTATGGAAACAGGAGCTTTAGTAATTGCAATTGTTACAAAACCATTTAGATTTGAAGGTCGTTTAAGAAACAGTTATGCTGCACAAGGTGTTAATGAGTTAAGAAAATATGTAGACTCAATTATTGTTATTTCAAATGATAGATTATTACAAATTATCGGAGGAATTCCAATTCAAGACTCATTTAGAGAAGCTGATAACATTCTTAAACAAGGTGTTCAAACAATTACGGATTTAATTGCTGTTCCTGCAATAATTAATCTTGACTTTGCTGATGTAAGAACAGTTATGAAAAATAAGGGTAATGCTTTATTCGGAATTGGAATAGGGACAGGCCCAGACAAGGCGATTGAAGCTGCTAATAAGGCTATAACAAGTTCTTTATTAGAAACTTCAATTAGGGGAGCAAAAGACGCTATTATAAACATCACAGGTGGTAAAAATGTGTCTTTAGTTGATGCTTATGATGCTGTTGATATTATTCAACAAGCTAGTGGTGCAGATGTAAACTTTATTTTTGGAATAGCTATTAATGAGCATTTAGATGATGAATTAATTGTTACGGTAATTGCAACTGGATTTGATGAAGATTATGAAAGTACCAAAGCAAAAAACAGCTCAGATTACGATAATGAATACAGTCAACAGCCTATTCAACAAGAGCCTCAACAACAAATAAACCAACAAATGCAAGCTACAAATGAAGTTGAAACTATGTATGCAAAAAGAACTAGTTTTATGGAAACTGACCCAAATAAAAGACCTAGTTATGCACAACAACAATCTCAAATAAGCGAAGATGAGTTAAGAAATGTTTCAAATAGAATGGATCAGTGAAAAGATGCTGCAAATTCTCCACAGCAACAACAAGCTGCTCCAATAGCACAAAAAATAGAAGAAACAAGTGATGATGAGGATGGAGACTTCCCACCATTTTTAAGAAAAAAATGATAATCAAAAATAATAAAAAAAATCAGTTTTACTAAACTGATTTTTTTTATGATGTAGCTCATTTATATACAAGTTCATAATATTTGTAATAATTTTCATTTACTTTATAAATTCCTAAGTCTTCTTCACCTTTTCCGATAACATTTTTATATTGCTCATCTAAAGCTTCTTTTGTAAATGGTTGTAAGTAAAATTCTTGATCCGCATAATCTTCATGTTTTTCAGATTTTATTGTTAAAATGTCACTCTCTTCAAATGTTGTATTTCAAATATAACCATAAACATATCTTCATGTAAATTCATAAACCATGTATTTTTGTCAATTTTCATTTCCTAAATTAAATTCTTCTAGAGTTTTTGTCTCATAACAAGAATTTTCTTGTTCACAATCTAAATTATATTTATTTAAATAGTCTATATGACCATCTAAATAACTTGTAGCTTGTTTAATTAGTTCTTCTTTTGTTGTTGGTTTATTAGTTGTTTCAATTCATGATGGCTCTGTATTCTTGCAACTCATTGCGCTACTTGCAGATCCAACCAAAACACTACTAAATGCTAATAATGATATAAGTTTCTTCATAATTTTATCCCCTTCATTACAAGTTTATTATACTAAAAAACTTAAATTATAAAAATAATAAACACTAATATATTGTAAAAATTTAAAAAAAAACGAGAAAAATTCTTGTTTTTTTCTTTTACATTTGTTATTATTTTTTTGGTAATGGAGGACCGAAAAATGAGACGTGTTAATCTATGTGAAAACAATGCTAGTTTAAATAACTCATTTTTTGTTGTACCGAAATTATCATTAAACAATATGTTTTTTAATGATATTTTAATGTCAAATAATTCTGTTGAATCAACAGTTTTATTTAATATTAAAAAAATTTCAGGCATTACAACTACCAAGTGTAAAACTGTATTTATGAATTAAAGAACTTATTTAATGATAATATAGACCTAATAAAGCGTTTAATTAAAACAATAAATAATTACTCAACACTTAATTTATAGATACATGATTACATTGATTACTCGATGTTTATATGTTATATAGATTAGGTGTTTTTTTATTAAATAATTGCTTTTAGTCAATATTATCAAAAAACACCCCCTTTAAAATTAAAACTTAGATTCATTAAAGATACATTTTTCCTTTAATGTGTATGTACTCCCTAATAATTTTTTCAAGTATTTTTAAGAATCTAAGTAAAAAAATTGCTAATATATTAAAAAAATAATGAAAGAAAGAACAATATAAACTAATTTATTAATTAAAACATGATATGAATATTAATTAAAAATGTTTATATAAAAACTCATCATAATGATGAGTTTTTTTATGCATAAACAACGATTCAATAAATAATACTTGTGATCAACATCAGTCCTGCAATGCTTATTATAATTTTACTTTTTCTTCTATTTATACCTTCATCTGTTGTAAAAGTTGATTGGTATCTTCTTCTAGAATCATTATAAAATTTTGCTGTTTTATTATTTCTTAGTCAACCCATAACTAACCAAACCAAAATACCAAGACCAGCTATTGCTGTTGTTATATATTCAGTTCTATCAATATCTTTCATAATAAAAACCGATACTATAAAACTTAAACCTAATAGTGCCAAAAAAGTACCAAATATTATTAAATAATCAAACCATCTTAATTTTTTTGCATCAATGTATTCTACTTCTTTTTGCACTCCCCCAGATTGAACTTCAGAAACAATATCTTCTCTTTGTTGTTTATAAGCTTGTTTTCGATCTTTTATGTGTTCTTTTAAACTATTTTTATAACTATCTTTATTTTTGTCTTTCATATAACAGATACCTCAAAGATTATTATAATTTAATTAGACAATTAATTATAAAATTAATTAATATTATATAATCTTTCATTTTATATTAAAATTATTTTTAAGAGGAACTTGATTATGAAAAAAGTCATAGTAGACAAATTAATAAAAATTATAAATAGTACAAAAGCGGGAAATGCCAATTTTTATACAACTTATGGTTGAGAGCAATTATTAAACTTATATAAAGATTCTTTAACAAGTGAATATAATTTAGATCCAATAAGTTTTGATAATTTTGAAAATTGAAAAAAAGTAATTGTTGATAATAGGATACATGCCATTTATCACTTAAATAAAGTAAAAACAAATAAATGAATTATAGGTTGTCATGGTTATAGTAGTTCAAAAGAGTCAAGTGCATTATCAAGTTGATTTTTAGAAAATTTGGGTTATAACATTATGGTTTTTGATTTTATAAATCACGGAGAATCAGATGAAGGGTTAGTTACTTTTGGTGTGCATGAGTTAGATGCATTAACAAAGGTTGTAAATTACTTACATAGCAACTTTAAGGTTAAAGAGATGGGTTTGATTGGTTTTAGTATGGGTGCTTTTACTGTTAACTTATTTTCACTGTTTGATAAAAAAATAATTAAAAAATCTAAATTAAAATTTGTAATATCTGACTCATCATATATGGATATAAAGCTAATATTTAAAAAAATTCTTAATTTTACAACAGACCCAATTCAGAAATATGTTGAGTCGCTTATGGATGAAGTAATCAAAAAATATAGAAAAGATTTTAATATAGATGTCTTAAAATATGATATTGTTAAATTAATAGAAATAAATAAAAAAACGGTTCCAGTTTTATATATTCATTCTAAAAAAGATCTCGTAACGTACTACAAAGATAGTGAAAAACTTTATGAGTTGAGAAAAGCAATTTCCAAAAAAGATAAACTTTTACTTTTTGATAACGGACCGCACGTCCAAACGCAGTTGAAGCATACTAAACAATATATTGAAGCAGTTAAAGATTTTTTGAAAAACATTTAAAATTTAGAAATGAGGTACACGCTTATGGATGTTAAAAAAGAACTTTTAGTTGAGTTAGAAAATGTTAGTAAAATATTTAATCAAAAGATTTGAGCTATAAAAAAAATAAACTTAAAAATCTATAAGGGTGAAGGAATGGCTATTATTGGTCCCAATCAATCGGGGAAAACAGTTTTGGGAAGACTTATAGCCAATCAAATTCCTCAAACTAGTGGGATAATTGAATATAATTTTACAAAAGATGACGCTTTATCATCTATTGGTTTTCAGTTTCGTCAAACTACATGACCAGACGGATTTACGGTTAAAGATATAGTTGAATTATACAAAGGAATTTATAATATAAGAGACCAAGAATGATTAGATAATTTGTCTAATGTTTTTGATATTAATTCAAGGTGAAAAAGAAGACTAGAAAGTTGTGCTACTTCATGATTGCAACTTTTTTCTCTTTATCTTGCTTTTTTACACAAACCTGAATTAGTTGTTTTAGATGAGGTCTCAAGTACCATTGGACTTGATATGAGAACTAGAGTAATTAATTTTTTAAAGAATTACAAAGAACAGCATAATGCAACTTATGTCATTGTTTCTCCTGATAAATCAATTTTTACTGAATTATGTGACAGAATATTGGTTATGGAATCTGGATTAATATTATCTGATGATCATATCTCATGTGAGGATACTAATTTCGATTATGACGATTACTGTTTAAAAATACTTTCTTCAATTGAAACAAAAGAAGCTAAATTAAAGCCAGACCCAGTTTTCAGACCGATATTAAAAAAATTTGAGTCTAAAATGGAAAAAGTAAATACAAGTTATGAGAAGTTAAAATCAAAAGAAGAAGTTTTGGATTTTTTTGAGATAGATGAAACTCTTATTTCAATTAGAAATAGCAGTTTTTTCTTACAAGAACTTTATTCAAAATTATTATATTTAGCGTCTAATGCATTGAACAAATCAAGTATTGATGATGTTAGAGAAGCCACTAAAACTTTGCTCATTAAAATAAAGCATTTAAATAAAATATATAAAAAAGTAAAAAACACACATAATTATAAAAAAGATATTCAAAAATATCTTCAAAAAATAAATGATTTTAAAATATATTTGAAAAAAGATTTTTTACCTATATTTAAATCGAACAAAATTATTATTTCAGGAAATGAATTAACAGTTGATTTATCTGAAGAAGAAATTACAAAACTAAGATTTTTGAAGAAAAAGTATATACAAGAAGAATTACGTATTATGAAACTTGAACAAAGAATTTTAAAAAGACAACAAAAATCGAAAGTTGATAACTTGACAAAAGAAAATGATCCAAAAGGAATAAAATTAGAAAAAGAATTAGCACATCAATTAGAAATAGAAATGGAAAAACAAATAGAAAAAGATATTGAAAAAACTATCGATGATTAGAAAGGCAAAAAATTATGGGAAAGTGGCATATTTATAAAGTTCTATTTAGAATGCAACTTCGCAATTATTTAAGAGATAAGTTTAACTTATTTTCTGGTTGAATAATTACTTTAATTACCTTGGTTGTATGATTGTCTTTTAGAGATACAACCGACGGGGGATTAACTTATGATCCATTCGTTTTAGCTGGTGCGATTGGAGTTTGTGGTATTAGAAATTGTTTATTTAACTTTGCTAAAACTATTCACGAGTTTAAAAATCGAGATTTTTTCAATAGATTGTTTTCTACAAATATTTCAAAAAAATTTATATTTTTTGCAATAGTATCATTTAACATATGTGCAAACTTTGTTGTGACGCTAGTAACTTTTTTGATTGCAATGATTTATCCTGAACAAAGAGACACAATCAAAAACGTTAACTGACTTTTATTCCTTGTAGGTTATTTTTTACTTTTATTAATTTCAAATTTAATGGCATTTATAATTGTTTTTGCAGCAAAAAAACTAGAATGAGTATATACAATCGGAAATATTTATTACTTTGGTTCAGTATATTTATTAGGTTTAGGGTTGCCATTTAATGTTATTGTTACACAACAGTGATTATTTTATATAACTTATCTTTTTCCACAAAGGTATATGTTGTCTATTATGGAAGCTGGTTGAATAAATGCTCCAAGCTTTAAATATAAATCTTCAGCTGGTAGTGATATTTCTTTTGGATATGGAGATCATCCTTGAATTCCATATGTTGCTTCAATTTTAATTGTGTTTGTAGCGGCAGTAATTGTGTTTGCTTCATTTAAAAAAGTATTTGAATTTGAAAATAGAAAATGAAAGAAATATAAAAATAAGAACAAACACTTGGGAATTATTTATTCTATAAGTAGAACTACATCATTGCAAGAATTAGAGAGTTTGATTGAAGTTAGAGACTCAATTGATTTAAATATTAAAAAATTAAACAATAAATTAAAAGAAATTAAAAAATCAGATAGTGCGAGGTGAAGAAATTATGGAAAAAAAATGAAGGATTAAATTAAGAACCGGATTAGTTTCTTTTAGTTCTCTTTATCGTTTATCATTTAAAACATACTTACGATCACCCATTAATGTTTTTTTAGGAATCTTTTTATTTTATTTTATTTGTTTAATGTGATTACTTTTTAGAAGTGACGATCCATTTATTTTAGCCTCAGCAACAGGAGCTATTATTGTTAGAAATAGTATTCATATGTTATATAGAAATTTAAGTATTCACAAAGTTACTGGTTTTAGTACTAAATTAGAATTTACACCCGTTAACCCTGTGTCACTTTTGTTAGCACATATTACAGCTAACTTAACAATTGTTTCAATTGCTTGTGCTGGTTTGATGGGTATTGTATCTATATTATTTGGTCACCAAAGATTATTAATTGCTAATGTAAATTGGTATATGTATATTTCAGGAGCATTGTTATTATATATAACTTTTGTTTTGATGTGTTTTATAATGTATATTTATGTAAATGATGTTCCTTTAGCGATGATATTTGCAAATATGTTTTATATTATTAGTTGATATTTTTTAGGTTGTGCTTATCCTTACTACATTCTTTCAAAATATCAAATTTTAAATTGAATTATGTATTTTTTTCCAGCTAGATATATGATGAATGTTATGCAAGCAGGGTGAGTTAACTCAACAAATTTGAAATATACAGACACTTTAAATGCAGGAAAATATAATGTTGATTGAAAATTAACAGATCATTTAACCTTACCATACTTTGTAACGCTTGGGATTATTATTTTCTTAGTTATAGTATTAGCAACAACAATTATTTTTAAATTAAACAAACACAAAAAAGATAGTTATGGTGCAAGCTTAATACAAAAATTGTCAAGTAGATATATTAGTGAAATTAAACGTTGTGGAAGTTTAGAAGATTTGAAAAATTTAAGAAACAATCACTTAAAAGAAATAGGGTATAATAAACGTGGCTTTAACTATGGTAAAATAAATAATAAGAGCAGTAAAGAAAGTAAGTCGAAACCCAATTAGTTAGGAGGGGATTGTTAAGTGAAAATTTTAAAATTAGATGAATCGAAATTGAATAGTACAGAGTTTGCAATTGTTAATGAAATAAATACCAATCCAGATTATTTTTGTAGTCATTCAATTCAAGAGGTATCAAAAGCTAGTAATGTTAGTCCAAGTACAATGACAAGGGTATGTCAAAAACTTGGGTTCAAAAGTTTTAAATCCGCACAAATGTTTGTGTATGAAAAATCTAGAATGGAAAGTGAATATTACAAGTTAGGTGAAGATAATACACCTCAACAAGTTATCCATAATGTAAAGGGTAGTGCTTTATTTACAATAAATGAAACATTAAGTAACCTTGATCCTGCTTATGCAGAAGAAATTTCGCATAAAATTTATCAATCTCAAAGAATAATTGTTTTTGGTTTAGAACAACAAGAAATTTCAGCAACATTATTTGTGCAAAACTTATCAAAAGTTAATAAAGAAGCTTATGCGGTTTCAAATATTCACCTTTTTGCCCAAAAAGCAATCTTTTTTACCGAAAATGATTTTTGTGTATTTGTTTCAAGAACGGGTTGAACCAAAGAGGTTATTGAGGCAGCTAAATGAGCTTTAAAAAGAGGTATTTCAATTTTAATTTTAACAACTGATTTAGATACAACACTTGAAATGATTGGCGAAGAAAATAAACACTTAATCTACGCTATTGAGACTCAAACTCTAAATTACGACAAAATCAAATATCCTTCTGTATCTTCTTTACCTGGTGAATTGATTATTTTTGATGTTTTATTTAATATTCTAGTTGTTCAGCATAAAGAATTCAAAGAAAAATTTGAAAAAACAAATGAAATATCAATGAGTTGAAACTTTAAAGGTCACATTTAATGGATAATTCAGATTTATTAAAAAGAATTGCTGAACTAGAACAAGAATTAGAAATATACAAAGAAAAAGAAGATTTTTATGAAAATGGAATGGCTAGTATTCAAGAAATGGCATTAATTGCAAGAAAAAATTCTGAAAGAATAATAGCAAGATCAGTTGAAATTGCTTTTAGAATCAAAGACATTATGCAAAAAGGATTAGCAAGAATAAATAATAACCCAAATGACTATGAAAAAATAGTTAAAGAGTTTTTAGAAGAAAACAAAGAGTTATTTGAATTGGACAGCGACAAAATTCAAGCCATGGCCAAAAACATAGCTGAAAAAGTTGAAAAATATGATATAGACTAGTTTTTTAAACATATGTACAAAAAACTATTGATTAGAATTTTTAGTTTGATAAAATAAAAGAGCATATTATTACATAAATTTATGTTTTTAATTTTCGAATAAGACAACAATTTATAATTTAAACTTCCAGAGAGTTAGTGTTTGGTGTGAACTAACAGTTTAACTATAAATTTATCACTTATTTTAAATGGAGAAGAAAAGAATTCATTTCTTAGTAGAACTCCACGGTGTTCGCGTTATAGAACATGAAAGATGCACAATAAAAATATTGTGTAAATAAGGATGGTACCGCGATCAAACGCTCCTTTTTTAGGGGCGTTTTTTTATTGAAAGGAATATATGGAAAAGAATTATAAAGACACGTTACTTATATTTCAAACAAACTTTGATATGAAGGCTGATTTGAAAAATAAAGAACCACTAATACAAGAAAAATGATTAAAAAATAAAATATATAACAAAAAAATAGAATTAAATAGCAAAAAACAAAACTTTGTTTTACATGATGGTCCACCATACGCAAATGGTGATATCCACGTAGGTCATGCTTTAAATAAAGTTTTAAAAGATTTTATTGTGCGTTGAAAAAACTCAAGAGGTTATAACTCACCATTTATCTTAGGGTGAGATACACATGGTTTACCAATTGAAACAGCGGTTACAAAAACTGGTGTTGATAGAAAGTCAATGCCACCAGCAGATTTTAGAAGTTTATGTAAAGAATATGCGCTAGGTCAAGTTAAAAGACAAGCAGTACAGTTCAGTAGACTTGGTATATTTACAGATTTTGATGTTAAATATATAACTTTGACAAAAGATTTTGAAGCTAGTCAATTAAAGTTATATGCAAAAATGATTGAAAAAGGTTTAATCTACAGAGGATTAAGACCAATATATTGATCACCATCAAGTGAATCTGCTCTTGCTGAAGCTGAGATAGAATATAAAGACATTAAAGGACCATCAATTTATGTTGGATTTCCTGTAAAAAATGATGAACAGTTCACAAATACACAAATAGTAATATGAACAACTACACCTTGAACACTTCCATCAAACCAATTAACTTGTGTTAATGCTGAAATGGATTATGTTTGAGTAAAACCAGCAAATAAAGATGTTAAATATATCTTAGCTAAAAATTTATTAGAAGAAGTTTCAGAAATAGTTGAGTGAGAAAATGTAGAAATACTTGACGAGTTTAAAGGGACTAGATTGAATAAAGTTGAATATCAACATCCTTGATATGATGACAAAAAAGCTTGAATAGTTCTTGGAGATCATGTTAGTGATTCAGCAGGTACTGGATTAGTTCATACTGCTGGAGGATTTGGGGTAGATGACTTTAACATTGTTGTTGAAAACGGAATGGAAGCATTTGTTCCAATTGATGACCAAGGAAAATTTAATGCAAAAATAAATGATAAAAGACTTGAGGGAGTTTTTTATGATGATTCAAACAAGATTGTTGGTATGACTTTAGAAGAAAAAGGCTTAGTGCTTAAATTAAAATTTGTAAAGCACTCATATCCACATGATTGAAGAACAAAAAAACCAATTATTTATCGTGCAACAAGTCAATGATTTGTTAGTTTAGAAAATGTCAAAAAAGAAATTGATAAAGTAATTGTTGATAATGTTACAACTTCTCCACCTTGAGCGAAAGAAAGATTGAGAAACATTATTGCTGAAAGAAATGATTGAACCATAAGTAGACAAAGACTTTGAGGTGTACCAATTATTGCTTTTTATGATAAGGATTTAAATCCAATTTATGATAAAGATGTTGTAAATTATGCAGTAAAAATTGTTCAAGAAAAAGGAACAAATGCTTGATTTGAATTAGATGCAGATGAATTTTTAGCACCAGAAAACAAAGGAAAAGGTTGAACTAAGGAAAAAGATATTTTAGATGTTTGATTTGATTCAGGAAGTACAAATATAGCCTTAGAAGATAACTTTGGATTAAAAAGACCTTATGATGTTTATTGTGAAGGAACTGACCAATATAGAGGATGATTTAACTCATCAATGATTAACTCAGTTGTTTATGATGGAAAATCTCCATATCGTCAATTAATTTCTCATGGGATGACAAATGATGAACAAGGTAAAAAAATGTCAAAATCAATTGGTAATACAGTTGACCCAATTGAATTGTCAAACGATTTAGGAGCAGACATTTTAAGATTATGAGTTTGTTCTGCAGATTATACTGATGATCAAAAATTAGGAAAAGAAATAATTAAACAAATTACTGAATCTTATAGAAAACTTAGAAATACAATTCGTTTTATATTGTCAAATTTAGTTGATTTTAATACTGAAAAAGATTATAAAAAGGAATTGGAACCAGTTGATAAATTTGCTTTACATACTTTAACAGTTAAAAAACAAAAATTTGTTGAACTTTTCGATAGCTTCAAATTTAATGCAGCTTTAAAAGTTTTAAACAACTATGTAATAAATGATTTATCAGCATTTTATCTTGACTTTATAAAAGATATAATTTATGTTTATGGAAAAGATTCTTTGAGAAGAAGACAAGTCCAAACAGTAATGTATGAGCAATTATGAGCACTATTTGATATGCTAAGACCTATATTGCCTCATACAATCGAAGAAGCTTATTTTAATTTGGAAGTTGATAATAAATTAGATTCAGTACATTTATTAGATGTAAAAGAACAAAACTTCTTATGAGATGAAAAAAACCTAGAAATTTGAAATAGTGTTTTAATGCTAAGAGACGATATAAATGAAGCTTTAGAAAAAGCAAGAAATGAAAAAATAATTAAAAAAGGTTTTGAGGCAAAATTAACACTTACTTTAAAACCAGGTTTTGAATATTTAAAAGATATTCAAGATTTACAACAAATCTTAATAGTTAATTCAATTGAATTTGATTCAAAAGTACAAGATTCAAGCAACAAGGTTGCACAAGTTACAGTTGAATTAAAAGAAGGTTTAAAATGTGAACGTTGTTGAGCAATCTATGATGAATTAGTAGAAGATATTTGTCAAAGATGCTATGATGTTATTAAATAAAAGGGTGAAGTAAATGGATAACATTAAAATTTTTTTTAAAAAACACAACTATGCTTTTAGATACAAACTACTTTGATGTCTACCAATTTTAATATTCCTTATAGCTTTAGATTGAATTTCTAAAGCTATTGTTGTTTCTAAAATGGAATATAGTTCAGATCCAGTTAGTGGAGTGCCAGGATTACTAAGATTTAGATATCTTTTAAATCCTGGGGCTGCGTTAAGTATGAATGCAGGTAAACCTTTTGTGGCTATTTTGTTAGCCACATTAGTAACTGTATTTTTAATGGCATTGTGATTATTTTTAAATCAAAAACTTTGGCTACAACCTATTAATTTTATGTTATCAGGAAGTATTGCTAATGTTGTTGGAAGAATTTGAGCGCCAGTTATTCCTGATGGATTTCCAAGTGCAGGAACCAAAGGTGGTGTAGTTGACTTTTTAGAATGAGATTTTAATTTTCTAGGGTCTCAAAGTTATACTTTTAACTTAGCTGATGTTTATGTAAATATTTCAATAGCAGTATTGATAATTGCTTTTATAATTTTTAGTTGAGGAGAAATTAAAGCATACATATACAAAAAACAAGATGTTTTTTATGAAGAGTTTTTAGAATTCAGAGATAGTTTGGCGATTTTAGAAAATAGTTATTTAGAAAGTGTTAGAAAAAAGTCAATTAAAAATCAATTTAGTTTATACAAAAACTATTTACAAAATAAAAAAACATTGAAGAGAAACTGAATTGAACAAAAAAAACTGCTGACACAATCTAAATTGAAAGTTTTAGATAAAACACAAAAAGATAACGATAAAGCTAAGGACTCATAAAATGAAAAAAATACAAATAATAATTGAACAAAACGGCGAAAGAATTGACAAGTTTTTAACAGATTATTTTAAAGAAGAATATGATTTTTCAAGAAGTTTTATTCAAAAAATGATTAGTGAAAATCTAGTTTTGGTTAATCAAAATAACATAAATTCTAACTATAATCTTTTGACAAATGACATAATTGACATAACTTTAAAAGAACCAGAAGAATTAGAAAATAAACCTCAAGACATCGATTTTGAAATTGTTTATGAGGATAGTGATATGCTAGTTGTAAATAAACCTAATAATTTAGTTGTTCACCCAGCTGCTGGAAACCCTGATAACACATTGGTAAATGGACTTTTATTTAAAGTTAAAGACCTTTCTTCTATTGGTGGTGTATTAAGACCTGGAATTGTGCACAGATTAGATAAAAAAACAACCGGTTTAATGTTGGTTGCAAAAAATGATAAAACGCATAAAAATTTAACAAATATGCTTTCAGAAAATAAAATACACAAAGAATATTTAGCACTTGTACAAGGAATTATCGAACCCAATAAAGGTACTATTGATGCGCCAATTGGTAGACATAGAAACGATAGAAAAAAAATGACTGTAACTGATATAAATTCTAAAAAGGCTGTTACTCATTTTGAAGTTTTAAAAAGATTTGAAAAAAACACGCTAATTAGATGTATTATAGATACAGGACGAACACATCAAATCAGGGTTCATATGAATTTTATTAAGCATCCTGTGGTGGGGGACAATTTATATGGTTTTAGAGAAGACCAAAAAAATGAATTTGGACAATATCTACATTCACACAAAGTTTCGTTTAATCACCCTATAACTGGGGAAAAAATGGAGTTTTCTTGTGATTTGCCAAAAGAATTTAATGATAAAATAAAAGAGTTAGAAAAATAGGTGTTTGCAATGGCAATTAGTAACAATGATTTAAAAATATCTTTAATTCATTACTTAGTAAAGGTTGAAAAGTATAAAGTTGACCCAAAATTAAGTAGTGATTTTAATGTTTTTTTATATAATAAAAACTCAATTTATCAAGTTATTTCCATTACAGTGGGAGAAGCATCCTTAGAAATAGAAAATAAAAAAATTGAAAAGCTTTCAATTTCTTTAAAAAGTGCAAAAAGAGAAAAGATTAATGTTCTTAAGATAGCAATTTTTGAAGGAAAACAAGATGGTGTAATTTGTATAACTAGCATTGCTGATGCAAAAGAAAAATTAAAACAACATTTTGCTAAAATCATTAACTTAAAAGAAGTTGAAGAAACAAAACAAAATGATGACGATGAAGAACTATCAGAAGAAGAATTATTAAAAACATTACAAGATCCTAACAGTTCAAGTAATATTAAGCTAAAAAAACTAGCTTCTAGAATGAATTCTAATAGTTTGGTGTCAATTATTTTAATGATTATGTTCTTATTATTACCTATTATTTGCTTTGGTATTGGAATCTATTGAGCACAGTCAGACCCATTGCTTTCTTCAGGACCTGTAAGTTCGCTATTTTTTGGAGCATCAAATAAAGCTCTTACAATCATAGGAAAACAATTTTGAAGGCTATTTACATATGGATTTAATGTTCAAAATTACGGAGTTATAGCTGGAGGTCTACAACTTTTATTAATAAGTGTACCTTGTCTAAAGTTGTCTAAATATACAGAAGGTATAGTGGGTTCATATAAATTTGCACTAGCAATGTTTATTACATATCCGTTAACAGGGTTATTTACATCTGTTTTGATGCCTTCATATATTTTTAGTGGAGTTTCGGTTTTTAGTGCTAGTGTTATTGGGTGTTTGGCTGTAACAACATGAACTAAAAAAAATGATCCAATAACTTTATTTTCTAAAAATAGATTATTTTTCCCTATAATAATTTTAATTTTATATAATTTTTTAGTTAATGATATGGGAGCGATGGTAGTTATAATTGTTGCTATTGGTATCTCTTCATCAATTACACTATTCTTCACATACAATTATTCAAAAGTTGATTTTTACATTGCTTTTCCTTGTTTGATAATTGGGTCAATTATCATTATTCCAATAGTTTTTTGAATAGTTCCTACTTATGGTTTAGCACCAGATGATATTAGTATGGCAGCATTACTATATTATGTTAGAAAAGGGATCTTTAGCAGCGATTATGTAAATAGCATAATTTTTGATGATAATGGATGGAAATACTATGTACAAGATACACCATTAGGTTCTTGATTAAGACCATTCTTATAATTTATAAAAGAGGAAGTTTTTATGAAAAAACGTAGTGATTACATAGATTGAGACACTTATTTTTTAGCAATGATCGAAATAAATGCTATGAGAAGTAAAGATCCCAATACTCAAGTTGGAGCTGTTATTGTTAATGATTTGAATCAAATTGTTTCAACTGGATATAATGGTTTACCAAGAGGTTTAAGTGATGATGATTTTTCTTGGTCAAGAGAAGGAGAATGACAAAACACAAAATACCCTTATGTAGTTCATGCTGAACTTAATGCAATTTTGTCTTCTTCATCAAATTTAAGAGGAACAATTCTTTATACTTCTCAGTTTCCTTGTTATGATTGCTCTAAAAATATCGTGCAAGCAGGAATAGTAAAAATTATTTACTCAGATAATAAGTACCAAGGAACTATTGAAAATGAAGTTTCTTTAAAGATATTAAAATCAGCTAATATAGAATTAGAATTTAAAAAACCAGTGAAAGTTACAATTGAAAAAGAATAGTAAAAACTATTCTTTTTTTATTCATTGAAAATGCATTTACCATTTACAAGAAAATATAATATATAATAAAAATGTAATTAAATGTAACTTATATAATTTGGCATAATGGGCCAAAGTCTCTACGCTAGACCTATCTAGACGCTACAAGTTGCTTTAAGAAGTACTTCATAGGTTATTGTTTAATTACACTCAAAATATTTAATTTTTACTATTCTAAATTTTATGGAGGTTAAATGTTAAACAATAATGATGATGTAAAAAGTAACAAAAAAAATAAATCAGAATTTGTTGAACAAAATATAATTATAAATAGCGCAGAAAAGTCAAAAAAGAAATATGATGAAGACAATAGCTCTTTAGCAAAATTTTTCAAATTCGCAAAATTTAATACAACTTTAAAAAAAGAAATTATTGGTGGAATTAGTACTTTACTTGCAATGATTTATATTTTATCAGTTGAGCCAAGTATCTTAAGTGGTGCTTCAAGTGTTGCTGATCAAAGTGTAAAAATGAATGCACAAGGAGTATTTTTATCAACAGCAATTGTATCGTTTATAGCAACTTTATTAATGGGATTAAGCAGTAATGTACCTGTAGCATTAGCTCCAAGTATGGGGATAAATGCAATGTTTACATATAGTGTTGCATCTAAGGGAATTGGATTTGAAGGAGCATTAATGGCTACAACCATTTCTTCAATCTTGTTTTGTATAATTAGTATTACCAATGTTAGAAAAATACTTATAAAAGCTCTACCAAAATCATTGCATATAGCAATTGGTTTAGGAATAGGTTTTTTTATAGCTTATGTTGGTATTAAAAATATCGGTTGAGTTGCTGAATCTAGAGATGGTCTTCCAAAAGCTGCTTTAAGTGATTTTAAACAAACATACATAGGAATCATCTTAGGAACTGTTGTTGTATTTGCGGCAATTGTTTTGCACTATAAAAAATTTATAGCACCAGTTGCAATTATGATGCTAGCGGGATTTATTATCGCTGTTATAATTGCAAATGTAGTTCCAAAAGGAAGTAACAGTGCTGTTGATCAGGCATTTTCAACCGCAAGATGAAAATCAGATGGATGAGACTATAATCTTCTTTGAAACGGATTTGTACATAACTTAAAAGAAACATATACAAATGCTGGTAATAAAGCTATTTGAACTAGTCCAACTATGTATGTTTCGATATTTGTATTTACAATATTAACATTTTTTGATGCTACTGGAACATTAACTTCTGTTAATGTAATTATTAATAAAAATAGAGAAAAACCAACCGAAATTCCAAAAGCAGCAATGATAATTGATGGGGGAACTTCAATAGCTGGTTCATTAGTAGGGATATCTCATATGGCTGTTTATGCAGAAAGTTGTGTAGGTATTTCACAAGGGGCAAGAACTGGATTTGCATCAGTGATAACTTCACTTGGTTTATTATTAAGTATTGCTTTATTTCCAATTTTTGGAATGATACCAGATTGCATTACTGGCGCTGCAACATTATTTATAGGAATAATTATGATTGGTAATATTACTGAAATAGAATGAAAAAAACCAGAAATTGCTTTATCTTCATTCTTTATAATTTTATTTATGATAATTACTTATAATATTGCAATTGGAATTTGTCTAGGACTATTTGCATATACAATAGGATGTCTAGCAAACAAAAAAAGCAAAGAAATCAGCCCGGTAATATGAATATTTGATGTTATTTTCTTAGTTTGCTTTGTGGCAATGGCTTTCGTTCAGTAAAAGATAAAATTATTTTTATATTTTAAAATAACTTTACAAATTGCTAAAATAAAAGAATTATTTATTTAAAGTTGTAAAATATCTATGTACGCGAATGTGTACGCTCGCTAAAAATTTTATTTGTTTTACATTAAATTAAAAATCCTGTTGAATATTCATATATGTATTCAATAGGATTTTTATTTTTTGATTTCACTATTGAAGTGCAATTTTAAAAAGTTAGCTAAATCATTTGCTTTACTTTGTTTGTACAAATTTACAAGATTTTTAACGTCATTGTTAGCACCCAATTTAATGTTTATATTATATTTTGCTTCTAATTTTTTAATACTTCGTAAAAAGAAATAACGCGCAATTATACTAGCACAAGCAACAGAGACAAACTTATCTTCTGCTTTGGTTATAAATTCCATATTACTTTTCATAACTTTTTCTTGATTTTTTAAGTAATTAAAGTAGTTGTTTGCACCAGCGAATTGGTCCATTACAATTTTGTCATATTCTAAATTGATATTATTTTTTAAAAATGCTATTAAAGTTCTATTGTGCGCAATGGCTTTTAAAACATGTGTATTTTTATAGATGTTATATAGTTCATTGTATTCAAAACAATCCATTATATATATTTCATAAATCACTTTATCTTTAATTAAGTCATATATTTTATAGATATTTTTATCATCTATCTTTTTTGAGTCTCTTAATTTTTTGTATAATTCAGGATATTTGATTATAAAGTCGTTATTAACAAAAGCACAACATGTAACTAAAGGTCCAAAAAAGTCACCAACTCCAGTTTCATCACAACCTATAATTTGTAATTTCTTAGAGTTTGCTCTAACTTCTTTTTTTTCCCTCAAGTTTGGACTGATTAAATTATACTTATTAGCTATAATTTCAGGGTTTAAACCTTGAATCAGAACTGTATTATTTTTATAAATATTAATTGTTTCATTATTTGTTTTTATAAAATAAGCTACACTTGGATTGGTGCTGGATACTAAATATTGCTGATTTTCTCTAATTATTTTTTTGATAGTCTCTATGTTGACATTTTTAATACTTAAGTTACTCATCTATCAATATTTCTCCTAATAAACCAATTATACTTTTAAAAAATATAATTTATCTATATTATTTAATTATTGATATAATTTTTTTAGTTAGGGAGGCATAATTAATGATAGTAAATATAGGACCTTGATGGCTTTATGACATTATTGCTCTCTCTATTATTGTTGGTGGACTAATTTTTGGAATTAAACGTGGTTTTTTTATGACTTTATACATAATCGGAATAGAGTTGATTGCTGTGATTTTGTTAATGTTTATACCAACTATGTTAACAAACGCAACAATTGACCCTGTTATGTCACTTTTAAGAAAAGCAGGTTTAGAAAGTAAATTTGATTCTGTAAGTACGCAGGTAGGTAATGTTTTTAGAAAATTGTTACAAGAGATTGTTGATAGATCTTCTTCAAACGGTGATTTTAATGTTCCTGATTTAAATTCAGAAAGCCTAGGTAGCTTGTTGTTAAAAGTTGCTGCTGGTCTATCTTTATACATAATATATAGTTTTGCAATATTTATCTTAGTTAATATAATTGGTTTTATAGTTTTTGCATGTATAAAAAATAAATTTAGAAAAATCAAAGTTTTGGGATATGCTGACAAAATTCTTGGGGGAATCAATGGATTTGGTGTTGGTATGATTTTTGCTATGATGTTTTCATGAATAATTTCAATGCCTTTTATAGCAACAGAAACACAAAAGTTTGGAACAATGAGTTACAGCCAATTAGATGAAGATCAACAAAATAATTGGGCAAAATATGGAAACTCATATTCTCGGTTTGCATTAAGTCACAAAATGACAACTGATGTACCAGTTGTTAAGTTTGCAGGATATTTATTCTCCAATGCTTGTATTCAAAAATACTTACTAGCTCCAGTGGCAACTATTGGTTCTCAGTTTTTTGAAAAGGGATTTAGTACTGACAGTATAAAATCTGTGCCTCAAACAGTTTTAGAAACTTACTCTGAACTTGTATTGGATGGGTATGCTTCTAAAGATCCCTGAAAAGCACCAATACCAATGTGTATTGAAATTATGCCAAATGATACTAGGGTATTGTTAAGATTTGCAACAGAAATGATGCTATTGCTTTCAAAAGTTATTTCACCATCTGACTCAACAACCACTGAAGGAACTGATCAAAATAGTGGTAACACAACCACAAATAATGCAGATGATGATAGTCAAAATATTTATAGTAATTTACCTTCAACAAAAGATATTTTAAATTCTTTTGAACAATTTAGAACAGAAAAACAAATAGAGTTTAATAAAAATGATACATTGATGAATTTGGATAATTTTACAAGTTATTATAATTGAGCTGGGGATGATGTTACAAAAAACCCATTCTTAAAAAACGTTGCTAATTTAGAAGGCAAAAACGCTAAAGCTTCTGATAAAAAATTAGCTTCAATTTTAAGAGATCCTGTTAGAACTTATAGTTTGTTTAGAAATATCTTTTATGTTAATTGAATAACTTCAGATAACTCATCAGTTCCAGGATTTGTTCCTTCAATTTGATCTTCAAATTTTGTTGCAGATTCACTTGAGTTATCATTTTCACCAGGAATTTATAATTTCTTAACTTCAAGACTTGCCAATGATTGAGATAATTTAAACGAAAATTCAAAACTTCTACTTGGTCAAAAACAAGATGCAAAATATGAAGACTTTAGAGGATTTTGGTTACAATATTACTTTGATTTTGCAAAATTGGAGGACAAATAGTAAATGAAAAATATTGGAATAGATATAGTTCAAGTTAACAGAATAAAACTTGACAAAGATTTTATTGCAAGAATTTTGCATAAAGATGAATTTGAGTTTTTTAACAACATTGTTGATGAGTCTGAAAAAATAAGATTTGTTGCTGGTAGATGGGCTGTTAAAGAGGCAATTTTTAAAGTAATAGATGAAAATATAAGTCCAAAAAATATTTCAATAGGTTATAAAAATAAAAAACCAATTATTTTGAATGATAATCTTCAAAATATAATAATATCAATATCACATGAAAAAGATTATGCGGTTGCAGTTGCACTAAGCTTTTAGAAAGAGGTTGTTTATGAAGCAATATTTGAATTTGGTAAAAGAAGTTTTAAGAGATGGTGAAAAAAGAGAAGATAGAACTAATACAGGAACAATATCAAAATTTGGAATTCAAACAAGATATGACTTAAGAGAAGGTTTTCCACTTTTAACAACAAAAAAAGTTTATTTTAAGGCAGTTGTTCATGAAATGCTTTGATTTATAAAAGGAGACACAAATATTAAATATCTTGTTGACAATAATGTAAGAATTTGAAATGAATGACCATATGAAATTTTTAAAAACTCTACAGATTTTAAAAATGAAACTATTGAAGAATTTGTCCTAAAAATAAAAAATGATGATGACTTTGCTAAAAAGTACGGCGAACTAGGACCTGTTTATGGAAAGCAATGAAGAGACTTCAATGGAAAAGATCAACTTAAGTCACTAATTGGTCAAATTAAAACAAATCCATATTCAAGAAGATTAATAATAAGTGCTTGAAATCCTGCTGAGGTTGATAAAATGGCATTGCCACCTTGTCATGCTTTATTTCAATTTTATGTTTCAAAAGAGGGATTCATAGATTTGCAACTTTACCAAAGAAGTGGAGATATATTTTTGGGAGTACCATTTAATATTGCTAGCTACTCACTTTTATTAACTTTGGTGGCTTTAGAATGCAACTTAACTCCTAGATATTTTATTCACACAATCGGAGATGCTCATATTTATTCAAATCATCTTGAACAAATTAAAATTCAACTTGAACGAGAACCTAAAAAATTAGCTAGTCTAAAAATCAACTTTAAAAATAAGAGTATTTTTGATATTAATTTTGAGGATATTGAATTAGTAAATTATGATAGTCACCCCACAATAAAAGGCAAGGTGGCTGTTTAATGATAACTTTAGTTTGAGCACAATCACAAAATGAAGTAATTGGTAAAGAGGGTAAATTACCTTGAAACATTAAACAAGAAATGCAACATTTTATTGATTATACAAGAGGAAAAACTGTATTGATGGGCAGACTAACCTGAGAATCACTCAAATTAAAACCATTACCAAATAGAAAAAATATAGTAATAACCAGAAAAGGCTTAGATTTTGAACATAAAAATTTAGAAATCAATAATAATTTAGAAATAGTGCTAAAAGACTTTAAAAATAGTTCAGAAGAACTTATAATTATTGGAGGAAAGCAAATATTTGACATAGCAATCAATTTTGCTGATAAATTAGTTGTTAGTTATATTTATGAAAATTACGATGGTGATATATTTGCTACAAAAATACCAGATAATAGCTTTAAAGTCTTAGATATAAAAAAATTTGATGAATTTGAAGTAATAACATATGAAAGGAAATAAAATAAATGCCAACAAGTTTGAAGAACGCTTCTAATGAAAATAACATTGATTTGAAGCAAACAAAAAATGAATTAGAAGTTTCAAATGGAGAAAATGAACAAAAGTCACAACGTAAATTAAAATATCAATTAAGTAAATGAAGACTTTTTTTAAAATTATGATTCTTATGAAGATTAGTTTCAAAAGCTAAAAAAATGACAAAAAGAATTAAAACAGACCCAAACTCATATTCGGAAGAATACCGTTATAACTGAATTAAGAAAAAAGTCGTTAAATTATTAAAAATTCCAAATGTAGCTTTACATGTTTTTGGAATTGAAAATTGACTTGATAGAGGTGTTGTTTTAGCTCCAAATCATCAATCAAATGCTGATCCACTAATTTTGCTTGCAATAAATGATTTCCAATACCAACAACCATTATCATTTATTCCAAAACAAGAACTTTGAACATCAAAAATTTATAAACATTTTATGAATTTAATAGATAATGTTCCTTTAGATAGAAATAGTCCGAGAAGTGCTTTAAGGGCTATGAAAGAAGCTAAAGAATTAATTAACGAATACAAAAGAAGTGTTGTAGTTTTCCCTGAAGGTACAAGAAGTCAAAAAGCAGAGATGAATGAATTTCATGGAGCAAGTATGAAATTAGCACAAATGGCTTATGTGCCAATTGTGCCTGTAACAATTATTGATACATACAAACTTTACTATAAAAGAAAAAAAAGATTGGATATTAAAGTAATTTTTGGTAAACCAATGATGCCAGATAAATTTATATCTATAAAAACTGAATTATTAACTCAAAATGTTAAAAAAGAGGTTCAAAAAAATATGGATAAATATTTAGACTTTGATGTACATTCAGATAAAAATCCACCTAAAAAAGTTGATAAAAAAAGAAAAATCTATTACTACTAGATAGCGCAAAGGAAATTAAAATGAACTTTACTTCAATCATAAACAAAAAGAAAAATAAGATTAATCTTACAAGTAAAGAAATAACTTGACTTGTAGAATCATTTTTAAACGGTCAAATCAAAGACTATCAAATGTCATCTTTTCTAATGGCTGTTTGATTTAATGGAATGAATGATGAAGAGTTGGCTGTTTTTACAGAAAACTTGATTAATTCAGGAATAACATATGATTTAGACGGAGTTGAAGGTCCATTCGCTGATAAACATTCGACTGGCGGAGTTGGTGATAAAACTAGTCTTATATTCGCTCCTTTAGTTGCACATTTTGGTGTAAAAGTATCTAAGTTATCAGGAAGAGGTTTAGGACAAACCGGTGGAACAATCGATAAATTAGAGAGTTGTAAAGGTTGAACCGGAGAAATAGAAGAACAAAGATTTAAAGAAATTTTAAATACTGTTGGTATGTCAATTATGAGTCAGTCAAAAAATGTTGTTCCAGCAGATAAAAAACTATATGCTTTAAGAGATGTAACAGGAACAGTTGATTCTGTTCCTCTTATCGCTTCAAGTATTATGTCAAAAAAATTAATCATACCAGCACAATCAATTATTTTGGATGTTAAGGTTGGAAGTGGTGCTTTTATGAAAGATCTTCAATCTGCTGAGGTTCTGGCAAACACAATGATATCGATTGGGAAATCTCACAATAGAAATGTAAGTGTTATGTTAACAAATATGGATAGACCACTTGGTAGAGCGATTGGTAATGCCATTGAAGTAAAAGAAGCTTGAGAAACTTTACACGGCAAAGGACCAGATGATTTAAACGAACTTTGTGTTACAGCAGCTGCAATTACACTTGTGAATACTAAAAAGTTCAGTTCTCTTGATGAAGCTAAACAAAAAGTTTATGAAGTTTTAAAATCAGGAGAAGCTGCTCATTTTTTAAAGGATTTTGTAGAAGCTCAATCAGGGGATTTTAGTTTAATTGAAAATTATAGTAAAAACTTTTTAACCCTTCATAAAATTGAGGTTGTTGCAAAGAAAGAAGGATATGTCTCATTTAAATCTGCTGAAGGACTGGGTTATTTATCAATGAAACTTGGTGCTGGTAGAGAAAGAGCAGAAGATACAATAGATTTTTCGGCTGGTATTTATTTAAACAAAACAAATGGTGACTTTGTAAAAAAAGATGAAGTTGTAATGACTTTATTTACAAATATATCAAATAACGATGAATTCTTGAATGAAGCAAATGATCAAATAGTTATAAGTGATAAAAAAGATGATACACCAGTTATTTTGAAATTAATATTAAATAGCAATTAAAACCTGTAACAAAAAAATATTACAGGTTTTTTAATATAAAGGTAAAATAATAAAGAATAGATTTAAAGATAATAGGAGAAAGATATGAAAAAAGTTTTATCATTACTTGCATCAATTTCAGTTATTTCAACTTCTGCAATAAATGCTATTGCATGTTCTCAAGGTCAAGATGATTTTGAAATATTATTTGTTCCTTCAGTTAACTCAAGTGAGATATTAAATACAGTTAAACCATTGGAACAAAAATTAAAAGAAAAATTAAAAACAAAAGCTGAAAAAGATGGAAGAACTTTTAATAAAAACGTAGTTATTAATACTTCTACAAGTTACGAAATTGCAGCACAAGCACTTAAAACAGGTAAAGCTGATCTGGCTTTTTTACCTGTAAATACATACTATTCTTATAGAGGTGAGCAAGATAGTAAAACAGGATTGTATAGTGATGAGGGTATTTTATTGTCTTCATCAAGAAATGGTGCTACACCAGACACCACTTTAGAAGAATTTATGGGCTCAGATAAAAAGTTTGACACAAATAAAGCACAAGACCTTATGGATGGCTCAATATCGCTTGCACTATCTAAAAATTACAACAAGTTGACAAAAAGTATTAGTTCAAAAAAGGATGCAGATTCTAAATTACAAGATTCAAATAATCCAGCAACCTATTATAGAACTTATATAATTGCAAATTCAGCTAAATTGCAAAACTTAAACTTTGATTTAGAGTCATTAACAAGTGATAATTACGTAAAAACTTTGAAAGACTTATTTATAAATAATAGTTTTAAATTTACTTTTGGTAAAAGCACAACATCAAGTGGTAGTGTTTTATATCCAATAATGTGATTAAGTAAAGTTGTTGGTTTAACAAATGAAGAAATTCACAATATGTGAATTTCAAGCAATAAGCAAGAAAATTATCAAGATGGTGCTTCAAAAGTCTCAACTGGATCATATGATGCTTCTGTAAATTATAGTGATGCAAGAAGTCAATTGGGTACTGAAGAAGCTGTTGTAGATGCATACAAAAACACACAAATCATTGGTACAAGTAGTGCTATATTAAATGATGGAATAATGTACTCTAAAAAAAGACTAAATGATGAAAAACAATTAAATGATTTAAGAGAGTCATTTAAAGAGTTGGTTGTTTCTGAAAAAGAAATATTTAGTGTATATGAACATACTGGGTATGTAGGACCAGACTCTATTGATAATTCTGATGCGTGAGAAAAAGCACAAGATGAAACAATTACTAAAAGTAATGTTGAGGCTCAAAAGGTTAGAGAAATGATAGAAAATTGATAAATTTTTTATTTTTTTAAAAAATCATAATTTTTATATATAATCAAATTGAGGGTAGTTTATCCATATGCTTATAATGCATAGAAGGAGGTAAATATACTATTAAGAATTTTTTATCTTAATTGGTATTTTGCCTCTTTTTTTTGTAAATAAACTATTCACTCAGGAGGAAAAATGAAGAAATTATTATCTATATTAGGTGTTGTTTCACTTATATCAACTTCTGCCGCAACTTCAGTTGCTTGTGGAAGCTCAGAAGATACTTTGGAAATATTATTTATACCTTCAAATAATTCAACTGAAGTTATAAATACTGTTAAACCACTAGAATCAAAATTAGAGGCTAAACTAAAAGAGCTAGCCAAAAAAGATGGTAAAGAATTTAACAAAAAAATTAACATAAATACTTCTACAAATTATGAAGTAGCATCTCAATCATTAAGAGATGGTAAAGTTGATTTAGCATTCTTACCAATTAACTCATATGCAGCTTATTGAGGTGATGCCAACTCTGAAACTGGTGTTCATGATAAAGCAGGTTTATTATTAAGTGCATCAAGAAATGGAGCAGTTGCAGACACTACATTAAGTGATTTTCAAACTGATAAAAATTTTGATAATTCTAAAGCACTTGCTTCAATGGATGACACAAAATCAAAAAACTTAGCTATTAATTACAACAAATTAGTAGGTCAAGGATTTGCATCAAAAGATGAAGCAAATAAAAAATTGCAAGATTCAGAACACAAAGCAACATATTATAGATCATATATTTATGGAAATGTAGCAAAAATTAAAGATAAAGCTAAAGATAATAAAATATTAGATATTATTAACCCAAGTTCTGCTACAAAAGCAGACGAAGCTTCTTACAAAGATGCATTGAAAGATTTATTCACAAATAAAAGTTATGGTATTAAATTTACATTTTCAGCAAGTAATACTTCAAGTGCTGGAACTCTATATCCAATTATGTGATTAAAAAATGTAGTTGGTTTAGATGACGCTCAAATTAAAGATTTATGAACTGGTAAAAATACACAAAAAGATTATCCAGGTGGAGCATCAAGTGTTTCAACAGGACAATTTGATGTGGCTGTTGGATTTAGTGATATTAGATCAGAAATTAAAGATGAAACAGAATCAATGCAAGCATACAAAAATACAGTAGTTTTAGGTGCATCTGATTCAATTATTAATGATGGAATTATGTACTCAAGAAAAAAATTAGCTGATGCTGATCTTATAAATGAATTGAGAGATGCATTCAAATCATTAGTAACAACTGAACAAGATATATTTAAAATTTACAATCATACTTCATATGTTGGACCAGATTCAAAAGAAGCTGCAAATGCTTGAGAAAAAGCAAATGATGAGGCTATTGAAAAATCAACTAAAGGCTCACAAGAAGTATTAAAAATGATAGAAAATTGATAATAGTATAGATAAGGAGCGAAGAAAATGTAGAAAGTTTTGCTTTCTATATTTTTTTAACTAAAATGATAAGTTTTAAAAACGTAAATAAAGTTTGACCAAATGGAAAACATGCTTTAAAAAATATTAATTTTGAAATTAAAGAGGGTGAGTTTGTAGCGATTATTGGTTTATCTGGTGCTGGTAAAACAACACTTTTAAAAACTATTAATAAAATTAACTCAATCACAAGTGGTGAAATAAAAATCGATTTTTTTAATAAAAAAAATGAAAAAGAAGAGTTTATTGTAAATCAAGTTAAAGGTAAAAAGTTAAGAAGATTAAGACAAAAGATTGGATTAATGTCACAAGAATACAACAACATTGATAAACTAAGTGTACTTAAAAATGTTTTGAACTCAAGAATTGCTAAACTAAATTTCTGAAGATCTTTAACAGGACTATTTTCAAAGCATGACAAAACAATTGCTCTTTCTTCACTTGAAAAACTTAATTTATTAGATTATGCATATGTTAGAGTTGAAAACTTAAGTGGTGGTCAATAGCAAAGAATTGCTTTGGCAAGAACCATATCACAAGAACCTGTTTTAATAATTGCAGATGAACCAGTTTCAGCTTTGGATCCAATCCTTGCAAAACAAGTAATGAGTGATTTTGCATCAATTAATAAATCTGAAAAAATGACAGTAATAATAAATATTCACCATGTTGAGTTGGCAATGAAGTATGCTTCAAGAATAATTGGTATTAAAGATGGAGAAATTGTTTTTGATGGTCCATCTGAAAAACTAACCAATGATGTTCTTGAAAAAATTTATGGAAAGAATTATTAGTTATGTTAAACAGAAAATTTAATTCATTAATTTCAAGAAATGTTTTTAAAATAAACAATAAATATACAAAAGCACCTAAAAAAGTTTTTTATTACTCATTTTGATGTTTTGTTATATTGCTGTTAGTATTTGGTTTTTATTTTTTAGACGCAAAATGAATGACTTTTTTCAAAAGTATGAAAGATTTTGGTGACAGAATAAAAGAAATGGTCTCTTGAGACTTTAAAGATTTTAATAATACCGATTCTTTTGGAAACTCATTTATGAAAAATGTTGTTAAGTCAGTTTGAACAACAATTTCAATGGCATTTGCAGGTTCCATACTAGGAGTAATTATTTCAATTCCCATTTCAATAATGGCTGCCTCAAATATGGTTGCCAATAAGTTTTTAAATAATTTTGCTAAATTTATAATTGCAATTTTTAGAACAATTCCATCATTTACTTATGCATTAATATTGGTGGGTTACTTTGGACAAACAACTTTAACCATTACAATTGCAATTACAATATTTAGTTTTTCAATTACTTCAAAATTCCTCTTTGAAAGAATAGAACACATTAATACAAAAATTTTTATTTCAATGCAAGCAACAGGTGCTGGGAAAATAAAATCTTTTAGAGCAGCTGTTTTACCACAGATATCATCACATATAATATCAGCTGCTTTTTATGCACTAGAGACAAACATTAGATATATTTCAGTTATTGCTGGAGTTACAGGAATTGGAATTGGTCAATTAATTGATAATAGTGTTAACTATGGAAAGTATGGCAGAGTAGGATTTTTATTATTTATATTGATCTGCATTATCATTATGTTAGAAATTTTAATATATGTTGTTAAAACTTATATAGTTTTTGACAAAGATTATTTATTAGATCAAAAAGAACAGAAAAAAATTAGAAATAAAATTAAAAAAATTAAAGAAGAAAATAATTTAGTATTTTATATAAAAAATGTTTTATTAAAAGATTGATATGTAAAGTACAATCAATTAAAAAAAGATAAAGTTAATAATGCAGAGGAAATTCACACTCTTTTAAAAGAGAAAAAAAGTTTAGTGAAAAATTTTAAAGTAGAACATAAAGAAAAAATTAAGGCAGATAAGGCAAGTTTTCAAAAATATAAATTAGAAAACGTTAACTCAAAATCTTGATTTATATTTGATGAAAAAATATCTTGTGACATCAGACTTGATAAAATATATATAACAGAATTTACTTTTAATGTTTTAAATTTAAAATCACAAATGCAAGCTGATTTAAAAGATCAAGCAGATAATAGTCATAAAAAATTCAATGAAAGTTTGACAGTTGAGAAAGTGTTAAAAGCAAACCCATTAGGATTTATAAAAAGAGTTGTTATGTATTTAATAATTTTAGTTTTATTTTGTTATTCACTTTCATTAATTGAATTTAAATTAGAAAATGAAGCTACAATTACCCAAACAAATAAGCACTTGATAGAAATGTTCAAAATAAATTGGGCAAGTCTATTTTCTAAGGCTGGTTCAGCTCCTTATTCAGTTATTTACTTACTATTTGAAGGAATTGCAATTTCAGTAGTTGGTACAACTCTTGGAGCTATTATAGCTTATATTTTAGGAATTGTTAGTTCACAAAACATAACAAATTTTTTTGTTGCTAAATTTTTTGTTGGAATAACTTCAGCTCTTAGAGCAATTCCTTCATACATATATGCAATTATCTTTATTTCATTAGTTGGAATGGGTCCATTTACTGGTGCTTTAGCTTTAATGATGGGGACAGTTGGGATGCTTTCAAAATACAATCGTGAAGTATTTGATGAAGTTAATATGAAATTAGTAGCACAACTACAAGCAACGGGTTTGAATTCTTGGCAAAGAATTAGATATGGAATTTTACCTCAAACTTCAAGTAGTGTTGTATCATATATAATTTATCGTTTTGATATTAATTTTAAAGAAGTATCGGTACTTGGAGCGGTTGGTGCAAGCAATATGGGATACTTACTTAATAGTTACTTTCAACAACAATATTTCCCAGAATTTGGTGCATTATTATTAGGTATAATCTGTGTTACATTATTGGTTGAAACTATATCAACAATTTTAAGAAACAAAATTAACTATGGAATTAATCCAAAATGAGTTGATTATTTAATTATACAAATTAAACAATATTGATTTGCAATTTATAAAGCTAATGAAAAACTTGTAAATAAAAAGGATTCACTAGAATTCAATGAATCGTATGCTTTTTATGGTTATACAAATAAATTTATTGATAAAAAAGCTAAAGAAATTAAAAATGAGCAAAAAATAAGCTATATTTTAGCTTGATACAAAGCATATTGTCAATATTTTGAATTGAAAGTAAGTGATGAAAATAATGTTTCATATAAAGAAACTTATAAAAAACATAATAAGTTATTTAAAGAAACTATTTATGAATTTAAATTAAAAAGAAAAGAACTTGTTAAATCAATCAAAACTAAACAGTTACTACACAGAGATGAACTTTTAAATAACTTTGGAAGTGAGTTATCTCAAATTCAAGATATAGAACAAAAAAAAGCATTTAAAAAAGACTTTAGAAATTCACTAAAATATATTAAAAAGAACACAAGAATTCAGATTAATAATCTTGATTATTAGGAGAAAATATGACCAATAAATTATTCGAACTTATTAAAAATACAAGCAAAATAGTTCTTTTGAGACATATCTCACCAGATTTTGATGCTATTGGTTCGCAAATGTCTTTGTATCAATTTATACATGATAATTTCGAAAACAAGACAATCAAATTAGGAACATCATTACCTGACGAATATAAATGTATAGGAATAGTTGATGATTTATCTGAAAAAGATTTTGAAGATGCTCTTGTTATAATCACTGATACTGCAACTTTTGCAAGAATTGATATTCCTAATTTCGATTGACTAAAAAAAGCAAAAACTATCTTTAAAATTGATCATCACGTTAATGTTGATAAATATGCAGATTTTGAAATAGTAGAACCAAGCTTTCCAGCAACTTGTGAGTTATTAACAAAAATTTATGATGAATCAAATTTGCATTTTTCTCAAAAAACAGCATTTTATCTATATCATGGATTAGTTACTGACACAGATCGTTTTATGTATCGTAATGTAAGTCAAAATACTTTTGCAATGGCTAAAGTTTTATTAGAAAAAGGTATAAATATTCATCAAGTATACAAAAATATTTACTCATTAACTGATGATGAAATGAAGTTAAAAGGGTATATATTATCTAATTTTTTAGTATCAGCAAAAAAAGTAGCATATATCGTATTAGAAAAAAACATCTTAGATAAATATAATGTTAAAAATCCTGATAAAGTTGCTCTTTGGGTAAATATGTTGGGAGATATTAAAGATATAAAAGCTTGGGTATTTTTTGTTCAAAAAGAAGATCATGTAAGAGTTGAGTTTAGAAGTAATCAAGTAAATGTAAGAATAGTGGCAGAAAGCTTTAATGGTGGGGGTCATATAAGTGCCAGTGGGGCCAAAATAAGGGCAATTGAAGACCATAATGAAGTTATTCTCTATTTTGATAAAAATATTGATAAATTGGCTTTATAATTGGAAATTTATAAAAAATTTTTTATAAAATAGAAAATATTTAACTTGCTATTTACATAAAAACTATGTATATTCATAAACTTTAAATTTAAAAAAAGGTTGAAAATAAAAAACTTTTGTTCTATAATATAAATTGTCTAGGACAGGTTAAATCATTAGCCCATAATGTTTATTTAGCCCTATCAAATGAACATAAATTTATATTTTAATAATACATAATTAATCACTTGTTCTAGATCAAAGTACTCCGCCCAGAGTGCTTTTTTTATTTTTATTGTTATATACTTAATTAAGTAAGTGAGGAAATATTTATGATAAAAAACTTTGATAAAAATTTGCGTGTTATTAATGAAGAACAGCCATCAGATGAAATAAAAAAAGACTCTTTTGACGCTAATGCAAATTTGTTGAAATTAATCCATGAAAAAGGAAAACTAAAATTTCTATGAATAATTATGAATTATGGGAAGAAGTATAAGCTTTTATTCTACTCTTTAATCAGTGTTATACTAATAAACTCGGTTTTAATAAGTATTAATGCATATTTGATCAATATTGCGATTCAACAAACTTTATATGATGTTGCTGGGTCAGGACAAAATTACTGAGACATTAAATATTGAGTTTGAATGATTATATGTGGAGCTAACTTGATTGTTATGTATATATTTACATATTATCGAAGCGCTTTATCTGTGAGGTTAGCAGTAAGAGTAGAAGTTGAGTTGAGATTACTAGTTATTAAAAGACTTTTAGATCAAGACATTAGTTACTATAGTGATAAAAAAACTGGTGAGATAATGACTAAGGTTGTTGGAGATACTAATGTTATTGGTAATGAAATAAATGGTTTGATAGTTTGATCAATTCAAGTTCCATTTGTATTAGTTTTTGGTTCAGTTAGCATAATGCTTGTTGACTGAAAAGTTGGACTAGTGGCAACTATTTCAGTAATTGTATTGGGAATATTTGTTGCTTGTTATTCAATAACTTATCGTAAAAAAAATAAAAAAGTAAGAGAAACAATTTCAAGCATTAATGGTGATGTGGTTGATAGAATTGGGGTTATTAAGTTAATTAAATCAAGTGCGACTAGAGTTTATGAAGAAAAACGCATTAGAGAAATTCATAGACCTTATATGTCAATTTTTAAACCAGTTGCTAAAATTGATGGTAATTTATTTGCAACATTGATTGCTTCAGATATTCTTACTAATTTGCTTGTAATTGCAGCATCTGTGATTTTTTACAATCAAGATGTTACAAAATTTTTATCTATTTTAATTCCAATTACAACAGCAACAGTGACTTTAACAAGACCATTGTGACAAATGGCTGCTTTAATACCTGGAATATCTAGAGCAAGTGCATCAACACAACAAATATATGAAGTAATTAAAAGAGACCCAATTTTATATGATAATGAAGAAGACGGGGTTTTATTTGATGAAGAAATTAGAAAAATTGAATTTAGAAATATAAAATTTAGCTATCCAGAAAAAACTAATGTAACAATAATAAGTGATTTGAACATAGTATTTGAAAAAGGTAAAAGTTATGCTTTTGTTGGTGAAACTGGTAGTGGTAAATCAACAATTTCAAAATTACTTTTAAGATTTTATGATCCAACTGATGGTGCAGTTCTTGTTAATGACAAAGATTTAAAAGCATTAAACTTAAAAAGTTACTTATCTCATGTTGGCTATGTTGAACAAGAACCGCAAATCATCTATGGTAATGTATATGATAATGTTAGATATGGTTATTTTGATGCAACAAATGAAGAAATTCATGAAGCTTGTAAAAAAGCACAAGTTCATAAAATAATAAGTTCATGACCAGAGGGGTATGAAACAGTTCTTGGTGAAAGGGGATTGTTACTTTCTGGGGGACAAAAGCAAAGATTAGTAATTGCAAGAATATTGTTAAAAAATCCAGAATTACTGGTTTTAGATGAAGCTACAAGTGCTCTTGATAATATTGTTGAAAAAGAAATACAATCACAGTTAAATGAGCTGATGATTGGTAAAACAACAGTTGTAATTGCTCATCGACTTACAACTATAAAAAATGTTGACAAAATTTTTGTTATTTCTCCGGGACAAGGAATTGTTCAGTCAGGAACTTTCAATGAATTAATTAACCAAGATGGCCATTTTAAAAGGTTATATGAGGCCGGAAACTCATAATGAAAAGCTAATATTAATTATTAGTTTTTTTTATTTAAAAATTTTAAAATTTATTGACTTTTCTTTAATTTTTTTTGTATAATTGAAAAGGTTCTTAAATTTGAAGGACACCCTTGCTGACTTAGCTCAGTTGGTAGAGCAATTGACTAGTAATCAATAGGTCGAAGGTTCGAGTCCTTTAGTCAGCACCACTATAATGGGGAGATAGCGAAGTGGCTAAACGCGGGTGGCTGTAAACCATCTCCTAACGGTTCGGCGGTTCGAATCCGTCTCTCCCCACCATCTTAATTGGGCTATAGCCAAGCGGTAAGGCAATGGACTTTGACTCCATCATGCGCCGGTTCGAATCCTGCTAGCCCAGCCATTATTTTTTATATTAGCGTCTCGTTAGCTCAGTCGGTAGAGCAACTGGCTTTTAACCAGTGGGTCATAAGTTCGAGTCTTATACGGGACACCATTAATAACCCCAGGTGGCGGAAGTGGTAGACGCACTGGACTTAAAATCCAGCGGCTCTTAAAGGCCGTGCCGGTTCAAGTCCGGCCCTGGGGACCATTTTAGGACTTGATAAAATGACATGCTAAGCATGTTTTTTTTATTTTTATTTAAATAACTTGAACAATAAAAAAATCAGTTTAATTAAACTGATTTTTTTATTTGATGTATTTATTCATATTGATTGAACTGTAATCAAATGAAGGTAATCTACTAGAACTTGATGAAGATTCTCCTGAACCTCCAGATCCACTTGAACTTCCACCAGAAGATTCTCCTGAACTTCCTCCAGATGATGAACCTCCAGAT
Organism: Spiroplasma helicoides; assembly: GCF_001715535.1. Lineage (NCBI taxonomy): Bacteria > Bacillati > Mycoplasmatota > Mollicutes > Entomoplasmatales > Spiroplasmataceae > Spiroplasma > Spiroplasma helicoides. The sequence goes on along the minus strand of NZ_CP017015.1, from coordinate 783,522 downwards.
CCACTTGAACTTCCATCACTTCCACCACCAGAGTTTGAACCACTTGATTCATCAGTATCTGTCGCAGCAGTTGTAATTTTTTTACTATTAGTTTTAACAATTAATGGGTTTAAAAAATCTGATCTAATGTTTTGGAATCATGTATTTAATGATGCTTCATAATCAACTGGTGTTGATTGTTCAAAACCATTAATTCAAGATACTAATTTACCATTTCTTATTACAAGAAATAGTGGAGTACCCTTAACACTACTACTATTAAAGTAGCTTTTTGTTTTTTCTTTAGCTATATTTCTATAACCTTGTTTTCATGAATCAAAATTTGTTTGATTTGAAAACTCATCATTCATGTACATTTCTGTAGCTTGACTAATTACTCATTTTAATAGATTTTCGCTTCATTTTTCGTTAAAGTTATCTGCTTTTGAATCTATTACAAATTGTCTAAAATCAATTTTTGAATGAGACAATTTTTGTCCATAATCAGTTAATGGTTCTTGTTCAACTTCTTTAGTATCTAAAATAGTTGTATATTCATTTAATAATGAATCAAACTTACTTTGAATAAAGTCATAACCATTATATTCTTTAACCATTGTTAAAGAATCTTCAAATTTATTACAATAATCACAATCTTTTGCCCCAATATATAGAACAAAACTCTCTTTGTTAGCTATTCAACCTTGAAACTCAGTAAAATTCCTATTTGAGCAAGATACAACAGCCACTGTAGAAGTACTTATTAGTGCTGACGCCGCTAATACGTTTAATAACTTCTTCATTTAATCACTCCTAAAATTCCTAATATAATTTTACACATTTTTTATAATTAAAATTAATTTAATTGTAAATAATTGTTTTTTTTTAATATTCTTATAAATAATAATACTTAAAACTTAGATATTGTAAAAAAATGTAAAAAAAATTAACCTAAATACTAATATTTTTGATATTATTATTTTGCTTATTAATAAATTGTATTATTCAAGTAAAAACCATTAAGGAGGAATATATAATGCGTGAAGGAGTTATTCTACGTTGTTCAATTTGTAAAGAAGAAAATTACATTGCAAAGAACGATAAAAGAAAAGAAAAAATCGAGGTAAAAAAACACTGTTTCAAGTGTAATGCTCATCAAGTACATAAACAAAAAAAATAAGAAAGAATAGTTTATAAGTGCTTTTCTATTCTTATTTTTTATTAATAGGAGAAAGTTATGAAAAAAGAATTATTAAACAAAATTTTAGAAGAAACAAAAAGTGATGCAATTTTATTTTATTCACCTCAAAATAGATACTGATTTTCAAGATTCCCATCTAGTTTAGGGTATTTATTATATACAAAGCAAAAAACTTATTTATTTTTAGATGGTAGATATATTACTGCTGCTAGAGAAAGTGAATTATTAAATAATGTTGATGAATTGATTGAATTTGGTAGTGTATTTGAATTATTAAATGAAAAAATTAAAGCTCATAATATTAAAAATATAGTTTTTGAATCAGATTGAGTTTTTGTCAAAGAAGCAAAAACATTTGAAAATAAACTAAACGCTGATTTACATCCTTACGATTTTACAGATTTAAGAATGATCAAAGATGAATGAGAAGTTGAACAAATCAAAAAAGCTTGTGAAATTACTCACAAAGTATTTTTAGATGTATTAGATTTTGTAAAACCAGGAATGACTGAGTTAGAACTTGCAAGATTTGTTTCAGATAACTTCTTAAAACATGGAGCTGAAAAATTAAGTTTTGACACAATTGTTGCTAGTGGAGAAAATGGAAGCAAACCTCACGCTGTTCCTAGTGAAAGAGTTATGAAAGAAGGAGACTTTGTAACTTTAGATATGGGATGTTATTATGGTGGATATTGTTCAGATCAAACTAGAACATTTGTTTTGGGAAATGATAATAATCAAAAATTAAAAGAAATTTATGATATTGTTCATACTTCTCAACAAATGGGAATTGAAGCTATAAAACCAGGAGTATTTGGACATGAAATTCACAAAATTTGCTTTGATTACATTGAAAGTAAAGGTTATGGGAAATACTTTACCCATGGAACAGGTCATGGAATTGGAATTGAAATTCATGAAGCACCAAACAATGCGCCTTCAGGTAATATAGCATTAACTCCAGGTATGTGTGTAACTGTTGAACCAGGAATTTATATTCCTGGAGTTGGAGGAGTTAGAATTGAAGATGATATTCTTGTTACAAAGGATGGATATGAATATTTAACTAATGACTTTAGAGATTTACAAATCGTTAAAAATAAATAAAGAGAGAGTGAGTTTTTTGAAACCTTTAAATCATGTAGCAATTATTCTTGATGGTAATGGTAGATGGGCTAAACAAAAGTCAAAACCAAGAACTTTTGGCCATAAAAAAGGTTTTGAAAAAATATTTGATACTGTTATTTTTGCAAAAGAACAAGGTATTAAGTATATAACTCTCTTTTGTTTTTCTACAGAAAACTGAAACAGACCTAAATTAGAAGTTGGTTTTTTGATGGATTACTGTGCCACAATTTTTAATGAAAAAAATAAGAAAAAATATAAAGATAATAATATAAAATTTATTTGAATAGGGAGAAGATCAACTGTACCTGAAAAAGTTAAAGACGCTCTTGAAAATCTTGAAAAATTTACTTTTGACAATGATGGAATACAATTAAATATTGCTTTTGATTATGGAAGTTATGAAGAATTGGAAAAAGTATTTCAAAAACTATTTAAAGATTTAGAAGAAAATAAGTTAAAAGTCAATGATATAAATTTTGATTTAATTTATAAAAATTTGTACACAAAAACAGTACCTCCAGTCGATTTATTAATTAGAACTGGTGGCGAGCAAAGACTAAGTAATTTTTTATTATTACAATCAGCTTATGCTGAATTATACTTTACAAAAACATATTGACCAGATTTTCAACAAAAAGATTTTTTAGAAGCAATTGAATCTTATAAAAATCGAGATAGAAGATTTGGAAGAATAGAGGACTAAAAAATGAAAGAAAATAACATCAACAAAAACGACTCGCAAAACAAAGATAATGATCAAGAGTTGGCAAATAGAAAAGCTGTCAATCATTTTAAAACAAAAGAAGGAAAAGCAACCTTCAACAAAAGGCTAGTTTCTTCAATTGTAATGCTTGTGATATTAGTTTTTTATTTAGCAGCTGGTGGAATTTATTCATACATGAACTACTTAAAAAATATTGACATAGCCTCTTATTTTTCTATTCTAATCAGTTTAGTTATTTGTGGAGCAGCAATCTTCGAAATGAACAAAGCTACTGGTTTTAATAAAATTTATCAACAAATACCTTTGATTTTAATATCACTTGTTTTATATCTTTACCCAATATCTACTACACTGTATAATTTTTCTTTTTATAAAAATTTAAATTTAAATGAATGGTTAAATAGTTGACATATTTTAGTTTTATTTTTACTTACTTTCTTTATTTATGCAATTTTAGGTTATTTTAAAAAAGGAATAACAATGACCAACATAATGATGAACTATATTGTAATGATTATAATTGTAGTTGCATTTAAAACATTTAGTATTACAAGTATGGATCTTTTAAAAAGTGGCAACAAACCAATATTTTCATTTAACACAATTGTTTGAATATGACTAATGATAATTTTTGGAGATTCATTTGCTTACATTGGGGGAATGTTATTTGGTAAAACAAAACTAGCTCCAAAAATAAGTCCTTCAAAGTCATGAGAAGGGGCTGGAATTGGTTTAAGTGCAGCATTTTTAATTGGTTTAGTTTATGTTTTTATATTCTACTTTGTAGATCCTTTAAATAATTTTAAACCCTTAAATGTCGGGATTGATTGAGTTGCTTCTGAGTGACTAAGAATAGTTTTATATCTTTTATTAGCAATCATTTTCCCATTGATTGGAATGTTTGGTGATTTATTGTTTTCATGAATTAAAAGAAGTGTCAACATAAAAGATTATTCTAATTTAATCCCTGGTCATGGTGGAGTTTTAGACCGATTAGATTCAATTATTGTTTCATTGTTTGTTTTATTTCCGATTATATTAATTATTCCAGTTAAATAAAGCGAGCTGAAAATATGCAAAAAGTTGTTTTATTTGGTGCATCAGGAAATATTGGAACACAAACTTTAGAAATACTAGAACAAAATAAAGATAAATTCGAATTAGTTGCCATAAGTATTGGGAATAATACAAAAAATTTAGAACATATCCTTGAAACTTTTGACAAAATATCACTGGTTTATTTAAACGTTATTGATATAAAGATACAAAAAAAATTTAGCAACATTACTTTTATTGATAAAAACATAGAAACTTTAATAACAGATGATGCAAATATTGTAATAAATGCTTTATCTGGTTTTTTTGGTTTAAAAATAACTTTAGAAACTATTAAAAAAGAAAAAACTCTTTTAAATGCAAATAAAGAATCACTTGTTGTTGCAGGTAACTTAATAAATGATTTAATTGATAAACATACAAAAGCAAAAATTTATCCATTGGATTCTGAACACTGTGCAATATTTCAATGCTTAGAAAGTAACGACATCAAAAAAATATATTTAACTGCATCTGGTGGGCCATTTAGAGATTTAAGTCTTGAAGAAACAAAAAAAGTCAAATTAGAAGATGCTTTAAAACACCCCAATTGAATTATGGGACCAAAAATAACTATTGATAGTGCAACAATGTTTAACAAAGCTTTTGAAATATTAGAAGTTTATCATTTATTTAAAACCAAAGATATAGTGACTTTAGTCCACCCACAATCAATCATTCACTCAATGGTAGAATTTAGTGATGGTTCAATTAAAGCTCAACTATCAGTTCCTGATATGAAACAAGTAATAAATTATTTTTTGCATTATCCAATTAGAAAAGAATTTAAAAATCAAAAGTTTATGAGTTTTGAAAATCTTTTAAGTTTAGAGTTACAAGTAATTGATGAAAATCGTTTTTTACCAATACAGTTTGCCAAGAAATGTATAAACGCTCCAAATTCATTGGCAATAGCTATAAATGCTGCTAATGAAGTTTGTGTTCAGGCTTTTATTGAAAATAAAATAAGTTTTTATCAAATAACTGAAATAGTTAATAAAATATTTTCTAGCGTACCAAAAATAAACTATAATGATTATAATGATATTGATAATTTTGACAAAGAAGTTAGAAATCTAACGACTAATATTATAAAGGGAGATTAATTTATGGATGCTGGTTTATTTTTATTAGGTTTTTTTGTAGGAATTTTAGTCTTACTAATTCTTGTAACAGTTCATGAATTTGGACATTTTATTATTGCTAAATTATCAGGTGCCTATGTCTATGAATTTGCAATTGGTTTTGGGCCTAGACTTTTTACATTCAAAGGTAAAGAAACTTGAGTTTCTATAAGAATCTTTCCGCTAGGGGGATTTTGTTCTATTGCATCAGAAAAAGTTGATCCACCTTCAGATAGAGAAGATGTTGATGTTCCGCCAGAAAGGTATATGGATTACATTGCAAGATGAAAAAAATTATTATTTATCTTATTTGGACCATTAATGAACTTGTTTGTAGCAATTTTTTTATTTACTATTATTTTTGCAGCAACTCAATCTAAACTTGATGATATGAGTTTTTATGGAGCAAAATATGGTCAAAATCAAATTGCATATAAATTAATCAATGAAAAAGCATTAGAAGTTGAAAAAGAAAAAGATAGTTCTCTGACAAAAGAAAATTTCTCAATCGATCAAAGTTATGTTATTTGAGGTTGAAAATTGGTTGCTAATTCTGAGACTTCAACAGATGGTCAAACAAAAAGTGAGCAAGTTGTATTATTTAATAATATTGATAATACTAATCCAGAATTAAATAATGAAAAAATTAATGATTCAGACAATCAACAAGCAGCAACTTATGAAAAAACTGTTTATAACTTTATTAACAATTTAACTTTAGGAAAAGAAAAAGAAGGTTTACAAATTCAATTTAGTTTTAAACACGTTGATAAATTTTCTGGAAGAGCACTTGATGGTTACAACTCTCCAATAGTTACTAGATTTTCTACAAGTGATGAATATAATAAAGATTCATTATCAGTGGGTATAGCACCACCAATAAGATATTATGCAAATTCTTCAATCGCTTATTTAGCTGGTTGAAAAGAAACTTTCACTCAATCTATATCAATTTTAAAGTCTATTGGAATGATATTTACAGGTAGTTTTAGTAATTTATCAGGACCAGTTGGAGTTGCAACTCAAACAGCAAATATGTTAGGTGATGCACATAAGTTTTTCTTATACGTTGCAATGATTAGTGCAAACTTATTTATTATTAACTTAATATTTATTCCGCCACTTGATGGATATAAGGTCATTGAAATAATAATTGAAATGATTATAAGAAAAGAATTATCTCAAAAATACAAAATTATTGTTTACTCAATTGGTGCAATATTATTTTTAACAATTTTTGCAACAGTAACAATTCTAGATTTTATACGGGGCTAAGAGAGGTGTGCAATGCAAGATAATTTAAAGACCTTTTTAGAAAAAATGAATATTTATTTTAGTGAAGAAGAAGAGAAGTATTTTGAAGATGCTTATATTTTTGATGCTTTTTTTTCAATAAACGAAAATTATTTAAGAGTATTCATCAAACTAAAAAATTTTTTACCAATTAATATATTGCATAAGTTAGAAAATGAACTAATTAATAATAGTTACATACCAACAAAAATAAACTTCGAAGTAGAAGAGCGAAAATATGATGAAGAATTAATTTGAAAATACATAGAGTACATTAAAGATTTAAAAGCTGAGGTAAAAAATGGTGTTATCAAAACCCTTTCACCATCAACTGTAAAGTATTTCTCAGATTATAATCTTGTAAAATTTATAACTGGAAATGATATGCAAAAAGATTTATTAGAAAAGCATAAAAATTATTATAAAAACAAATTAATAAAGTACGGATTTAAAAGCATTGATTTAGAAATTGAAGTTACAGATGATATTAATGAAGATGTCTTAAAAGATGTTAATAAAATGTTTGAAGAGGCAAGTAAAATAAAATTTGTTCCAGTCCAAGAAACTAAACCAATTTTTGAAAAACCAAAATATAAGTCCAATAAAGATATTCTAGATAATCCAAGTTACGAAAAAATTATAGATTTAGAAGAAAATGCAAAAAACGTTACAATTCATGGAAAAGTAATTTCAAAAAATATTAGAGTCTCAAAAGCTGGTAGAAACATTTACTCAATAGCAATAAATGATGGTTCATCATCAGTGCAATGTACATATTTTGGTAAAAACGATGCACCAACTTTTTTTGATGAAGTAACCGAAGAAAATAAAGAAAAGTTTGAAGGTTATGAAAATAAAATAATCAGAAAAGGTGATTGAGTTTCTTTCAATGGTAATTACACATATTCTACTTTTGATAATTGTTATATTTTTTATATTGATAAATATAAAAAAATTCAGTCAAAATCAGTTGCAAGAAAAGATACAGCTGATTTAAAAAGAGTGGAGTTACACACACACACTAAAATGAGTGTTATGGACGGAGTAAGCCATGTCAATGATTATATTGAAACTGCCCATAAGTGAGGATGGAAAGCAATTGCAATAACAGATCATTTAAATGTACAAGCATTTCCTGAAGCATTTTATTCAGTAAATAAAATTAATAAATCACTAAACGATGAAGAAAAATTTAAGCTAATTTATGGATGTGAACTTTCAATGATTGAAGATGATTATTGAATGGTAAAAAATCCACATAATCAAAAAATGCGCGAATCTAAATTCGTGGTTTTTGACTTGGAAACAACAGGACTTTCTCCAGAGTTTGATGAAATAATTGAGTTTGGAGCAAATGTGTATGATTATGCAAAGGGTAGTTCAAAAAAATACGATATACTTATAAAACCAAAAAAACCAATATCACAATTCACAACAGACTTAACTCATATTACAAATGGTATGTTAGAAGATAAACAGTCAATTGAAATTGAATTCAAAAATATTATGGAAATAATAAAAGATGGTATTCTGGTTGCTCATAACGCAAACTTTGACTTTAATTTTTTAAATGTCTATGCCAAAAAGTTAGGATATGGAGAATTAACAAATACAGTAATTGATACATTGACAATTTCAAGAGAAGTAAAACCTAAATTAAAAAATCATAGATTAGGAACTGTTGCTAAGGAATTTGGTATAACATATGATGAAAAAATAGCTCACCGTGGAGATTATGATGCAGAGGTTTTAACAAATGTTTTTGAGCATTTATGAACAGAGGCTAAAAAAACACATTTAATAGATTATGTGGAAGATTGAAATAAATTTAATGTTGATAAATACATAAATGAGAATCCTAAGAGAGTGCGTGGTCAACATATCAACGTTATTGTTAAAAATCAAGAAGGGTTAAAAGATTTATACAAAATTATTTCACACACACATACAAAAAGTTTTTTTGGTAGTCCTAAAATATTTAAGTCTGAGTTATTAGAATTTAGAAATAAAAAAAATCTTTTGATTGGTTCTGGTTGCTCAGGGGGTTTAATTTTCGACTTAATAAGAACCGGAACTTTTGAAATGCTAAAAAAAGAAATAGCCAATTTAGATTATGTTGAAATACAACCCTTAAGTGCATATAAACATCTTATTCAAACTGGTGATTCAACTTTAGAAGATATAAAAATGTATATTAAAAAAATAATTGAAATTGCAAAAGAAATGAATGTTTTAGTTGTAGCTACAAGTGATGCTCATTATGTTGAACCTGAATTAAAAATTGTTAGAGAGATATATATTAGCACAAAAGGACTTGGCGGTCAATATCACCCTTTATACGACTTTAGACAGAGAATAAAAGATTATCCAGATCAACATCTTAGAACTACAAACGAAATGCTAGAAGAATTCAAATGACTTGAAGACAGTGAATTAATTCATGATGTAGTTATTAATAATTCTTTAAAAATAGCAAATCAAATTGATAATGATATTAAACCTATCAAGAGCGGATCATATCCTCCTAACATTGAAAATGTTGATAAGTTATTGACAGAGGAATGTTATAAAAATGCAAGAGAAATATATGGAGAAGATTTACCTGAAATAGTTAAAAACAGATTAGAAAAAGAATTACAATCAATCATAAAACATGGTTTTGCAGTTGTTTATTGAATAAGTCATTTACTAGTTAAAAAATCACACAATGACGGTTATTTGGTTGGTAGTCGTGGATCTGTTGGTTCTTCATTTGTGGCAACAACTTCAAAAATAACAGAAGTAAATCCACTTAAGGCTCATTACATTTGTAAAGAATGTAAGTTCTCTGATTTTGATACACCACCAGAATATAAATGTGGTTATGATTTACCAAAAAAACTTTGTCCAAAATGTAATAGTGAGTTAGTTGGAGAAGGTCACGATATACCTTTTGAAACTTTTTTAGGTTTCGACGGAGATAAAGTTCCTGATATAGATTTAAACTTTTCTGGCGAGTATCAAGCTGTGGCTCACAATTTCACAAAAGAAATTTTTGGTGAAAATAATGTATTTAGAGCGGGAACTATTTCAACAGTAGCTGATAAAACCGCATATGGTTATACAATGGGTTACTTTGAAAAACAAAATAAAAATAATGTACCAAAAGTAGAAATTGATAGATTAGCAGAATTATCTACAGGAGTTAAAAGAACTACAGGTCAACACCCAGGAGGGATTATCATATTACCTAAAGAGTATGATGTTGAAGATTTCACACCAGTGAACTATCCTGCAGATGATGAAACTAGTGGTTGACTAACAACTCATTTTGATTTCCATTCCATTCATGACAATTTATTAAAAATGGATATATTAGGTCATGTTGATCCAACAGCATTGAGAATGTTACAAGATTTGACAGGTGTTGATCCAATATCTATTCCAACAAATGACGAAAAAGTATATTCGCTCTTTTCAAATCTAGATGCATTAGGTTTAAAACCAACTCAATTGTATGGTGAGTCAACAGGTGCGATTGGGTTACCAGAATTTGGTACACAGTTTGTTAGATCTATGTTAAAAGAAACACAACCAAAAAATTTTGCCGACTTAGTTCAAATATCTGGATTGAGTCACGGTACTGATGTTTATGTTGGTAATGCACAGGTGTTGATTAAAGATGGGGTCGCCAATATTTCATCTGTAATTGGTTGTAGAGATGATATTATGGTTTACTTGATGTCAAAAAATATTGACCCTTCAACAAGTTTCACAATTATGGAAAGTGTGAGAAAGGGTAATGGTTTAAAAAAAGAATGAATCGATATTATGAAACAACATAATGTCCCAGAATGATATATTAATAGTTGTTTGAAAATAAAATATATGTTTCCAAAAGCCCATGCCACTGCTTATGTATTAATGGCTTATCGTGTAGCGTGATTTAAAATATATTATCCAGAGGAATATTATGCAACTTGATTTTCAACAAGATCAGACTTCTTTGATTTAGAAGTTACTATTGGTGGATTAAATGCTGTAAGAGCAAAATTAGAATCATTTAAACAAAGAATAGCAGATAAAGAGAAGTTGTCAGCCAAAGAAGTCGGTCTAATATCAACATTTGAAGTATTAATAGAAATGTTTGAAAGAGGGATTTCTATTAATAATCTTGATTTTAATATCTCTGATGCAACTAAATTTGTTATTGTCAAAGATAGCAAAGGTAAAAAAATTATTTACCCACCATTTAATGTGATTGATTCATTGGGTGAGGCTGTTGCAAAATCTATTGTTAACGCAAGAAAAGAAAAACAAATAACAAGCATTAAGGATCTAAAAAACAGAACTCAAATAACACAAACTCAGATGGCAATTTTAAATAAACTAAAAGTTACAGACAATCTAAAAGATGATGAACAACTTTCATTTGATTTTTAAAAAAATACTTTATTTTTTTAAAAATTTTTTTTTAGTTTAAATAAGATGCAGAGAATTTCAAAATATGTCACTTTTTGATATAAAATAATAAAGTTAAGGGGTAAAAAATGTCTAAACAAATTGTTGAACAAAACTACTTAGGAAAAATTAATCAAATATTAGAAAGTAATAATCTGAAACTTTATGAATTAAACTGAGTTTTTGAGTATGAAACTGATGTATTACAGATTTTGGTTGTTAATAAAGATGAAAGTATTAAAAATGTTGAATTTGATGCTTTAGTAAAAAGTAATGAAGCAATATCTGCTATGCTTGATGAAGATACATTGTTAAAAAATGCTTATGTTTTAGAAGTGTCAAGTGCAGGTGCTGAACGACAGGTAAAAGACAAAGAAACATTGTTGAATAATATTGGTTCATACTTTTATATTAAAAGTAATTTAGGTATAGAGAATATTTATGAATTTAATGCCACATTGAAAAGTTACGATAAAGAAAGTGATGAATTTGTGTTTGAATTTTTTATAAAAGGTAGACCAAAAAAAGCAAAATTGAAGTTTGATGATATAAGTTTTATTAGATTTGCAATAAAATTTTAAATAAGTGATTTACTAAATTAGGAGAAAGTTAGGATGGAGAATTTAAAAGCTTTAAAAGCTGTTTTAGATAAAAATGAAAGTTTAAGAAAAAAAAGATATGTAGATTCTATAAAAGTATTAGATCAATTTATTGATGACAATAACTTTTTATTTTTGCAATGAAATAAACGTAAACCATACATAGTTAGAGGTTCATTTGCTCATGGTTTAGATAGTGATTTTACAACCAACATTGATGTTTGAATATTACTTAAAAAGGTTTCAAAACCTAATGATAGCAATCATAATTTGTTTATTTATAATTGATTTGAAGGACTTGTAAAAAACTACTTTAGTAATTATAAAGTTGAAACACATCCTAATAAATCTAGCATTAACATTTGATTAGAAAACAACTTTAGCATTTCATTAGTTCCATTTGTACTTGACTCTAAAAGTAATATAACAAGACTTTATAAAACAAATGATGGAAATTTAACATTAATTTATGAAAATGATATTGAAGAAGAGTCTTTATTTTTTAAAAAACTTAAAAAAGTTAGTAAAAAATCAACGTTAGCAAATTTGATTTTGTTTATAATTTCTGCAAAAATAATAATACAATCTCGCTTTAATCAAATAAGTGGAATAGCTATACAAAACTATATTCTGGATAAATATCTTAGTTTAGGAAAAGTTGAGAGAAGTGATGCAATAAAAATATTTTTAGCTAGCTTACAAAAAGGGGAATTACTAGATTATATAAATCAAAACTATAGTCACTGAGAGTTTTCTAATGAGATGGTTAAACAAATTGAGCAGTTACAAAAATTAGCTGAAGATATGCTTAAATCATTAGAAGCTGGCACTACTTATGAAAATTTAGTTATAAATTATATAAATAATTCTAAAAAATTGACTTAAAGTCAATTTTTTTTACGACTAATTATTTGAGGAGATAATATGGAGTATAACTTTACAAGGCAAAAAAGTATTTATGATTGCGGAGTTGCAGTTTCGACTATGCTTATAAATAGTTTACAAAAAAAACACTTTACTATTGAAGAAATTAAATACGAAAATCAAATCTCAGATAGCGAGCTTAGTTTTTATAACATTGAAGAGCTTTTGAATAAATATAAAATAGAGTTTAAAACTTATCATGCCAATTTTAATGAATTTATTGAACTTAATGTTTCGGATCCTGTAGTTCTTAACATCAATGAAGAATCATCTGGAGAACACTTTATAATTATTTATAAACGCAAAAAAAACTTATTTTTAGTTGCTGATCCAAATAATAATGACTTAACTTGAGTTTCTTTTTCTGATATTGCAAAAAAATACACAGGCTATTTTGGAATAGCTCGAAAAACAGAAACCATTATTTTTAAAAATAAGTCTTTTTTTAATTGGATAAAATTATTTAGTGACTATATAAATTATATTGTTTTGTTTTTTGTGCTATCTATCCTTTTAAATTCATTGATAATTATTTCTAACAGCTTTTTAAAAGTTTATTCGAATAATGTTATGATAGATGATAAATATAATTTAAATATATTATTTTTATCTTTTTTGTTATTGTTTATGATACAAAATGTAGTAGGTTTATTTAATAATATAATTTTGTTTAATATAAAAAAACTTATTAACAAAAAAATAATAAAGATATATATAAATAAAATAATTTTAATGAATATAGAAAAATATGATTCATTAGGAAAAGAAGAATGAATAAAAAAATTGCAATATATAAATTTGATTTCTGATAGACTAGTTAATTACTTTTTATTTATACCAACACAATTTATTTTATTTTTAATGTCTCTTATAATAGTGGCAAGTATTTCTAAATCTATATTAATATTTATTTTAATCGAAAACTTAATATCTGTTTTTATTTCTTATCTTTTTTATAATTGAGTTAAAGATAAAAATATCAAACATAGTACAGATGAAATTAAGTTTTTAACTACATTTAGAGAAATAATAGATGGAAATTTTGAGATAAAAGCAAAAAACTTAAACAATCATTTCGAGTTACAATTTTTAAAAAAGTATAAAAAAAATATTAAAAATGAAAAAGATTTAAATTATATTAAAAATTTTAATGAGTTAGCTACAAAAACAATAGCAAGGTTTTTTTATTTATTAATCTTTTATGTTAGTGCAGACCTAATTGCTAATAATTTAACAAACTTTTCTCAATTACTATTTTATGTATCAATCTCTAATTATATTTATATATTCACCAATTCAATATTTAACTTAATTATTAGTAAAGAAGAAAATAAAATTTGTATCAAAGAACTAAAATTTTTATTTGAAAAAAATGAAGTTGAAGAAAATAAAAGTTTGTTAGAAATAGATAAAATAGAAAAAATTGAGCTACAAAATATATATAAATTTCAAAATGAGAATAAACTTATTGATAATGTAACTCACACATTTAGCGCAAATACTTTCATTTTTGGTAAAAGTGGGTCTGGTAAAACAAGTTTACTAAAACTATTATCTGGAAACATTGAAAACTATGAAGGAAATTTCCTTATAAATCAAGTTGACTTTAAAAATATAAATAAACAGTGTTTAAAGAATAGAGTAACATATTTAGGACAATATGACTATTTATTTAACGCATCTGTGTGAACTAATATTCAACAATTTAAAAATAAAATAGACTTAAATATATTTAAAGAGTACAAATTATTTGAACTAATGGAAAACAATAATATTGATATAAATAAAAAAATAATTGACAATGGGGCTAATTTAAGTAAAGGTCAGAGACAAATAATAAGCTTTATAAGTTTATTTTTTACAAGTAAAGATGTTTATTTAGTTGATGAACCATTAAGTAATGTTGATAAAAAAACTGCATACTACTTAATGCGAGCATTTTTAAGCTTAAAAAAAGATAGTTTGATAATTATGACCGATCACGATAATGAATATCAAAAGTTATTTTCAAATAGAATGGAGATATAGATGAAAAAATCAACAACAAGAAGTTTTTTTCTAGGAATATTTTTAATTATTTTTACCTTTGTTTTTATGTTAATTGCAAACAAAAGAACTATTTATTCAGCTCAATTAATAATTCAACAAAAAGTAGATGAAGAAGGAGAAATAAAAATAAATGGATATTTATTTTGTGATAAAAAAATTAATTTAGCAGAAGTAGAATATTTTAAAATTGATTATATAAATGGTTATGAACTTTTATCGAACAAATACTTATATTTCGATAAAGGAATCATAGCATTGAAAAATGTTGATTTGATTAATTTAGATCCTAACAAAAATAGAGTTATTTTATACGGAAATAAGATAAATTTGTTAAATTATTTAATATCTTCTCTTTATTAATACTATAATATAAATGAGGTTTATTTATGGACGAAATTAGCTTTATTTATGAAGACAATAATAAATTACTTAAAAATTATGAAATGATTTACGCAAAACTTTTAGCATCTACAAAAAAACATTTGAATATTGAACAAAACTTATTGTTATCAGTTTTTTTTATACTTCCAGAAAAATCACTTGAATTAAATAAAAAGTACCGAAATAAAGAATATGTTGGAGATGTAATCTCATTCCCGATTGATGACCCATTAGGGATATATCAACAATTGGAATTTAGAGAGATTGGAGATATTTTCATAACATATGAAGAGGCTCTTAATAAGGCTAAAAACTACGATCACAAAATTGAAGATGAAATGGCATGACTATTTGTACATGGAATTTTACATATTTTAGGCTATGACCATGAAACTAACGAAGAAGATGAAAAAGAAATGTTTAAATTAACTGATAAAATACTAAAAGACATAAATGTATCATATAAAATAGTATAATTACAATAGGAGTAAGAATATGGCAAGTAAAATTAAGAAAAAAACTAAAGTTGGTACAAGAGTAAAAAACAAGTTTGGTAATGCTGCAAGAGGTATTTTTACAGCATTTAAAGAAGAATCGACCTTGATAGTTTATATATTTGTAATTATTTTTTGTATTGGTTTTGGTATTTGACTTAGATTGACAGAAGTTCAATGAGCAGTGGTTATTTTAACTATTGGAGTACTTTTAGGTTTTGAATTTGTAAATACTTCAATTGAAAATTTTGTTGATTTATTAAGTTTTGAATATAATATTCAGGCTAAAAAAATCAAAGACATATGTGCTGCTGCAAGTATAATAAATGCAGTGTTTTCTGTCGGAATTGGTTTTTTAATTTATTTACAACCATTTATCGAAAAGGTTAAGGAATTATTTAATTAAAGGTAAAAATATGAAAAATGAAGATATTTTAAAAGAACTTTTAGTTTTGAAAGAAAACTCCTACTCACCATATTCTAATTTCAAAGTAGCTTGCATAATTTATCTTAAAAATGGAAAAAAAATAAAAGGTGTTAATGTTGAAAATGCTGCCTATAATCCCACAATCTGTGCTGAAAGAACTGCACTATCACAAATGATAACTAAAGGGTTTGGTAAAGAAGATGTTGATTTTGTAACATTATACACAGATTCTAGTAAGTTTGGATCTCCTTGTGGAACTTGCAGACAAACTCTATATGAGTTACTAAAAAAAAGTCAAACTATAAGTTTTTTTAATAAAAATGGTTTTTTGGGATCATATAGTGTAAGCGAATTATTGCCATATGCTTTTAATAACGATAATTTAAAAGATAAATAAGGAAAAAAGAGGTAAGATTATGTTTAAGAGTGATTTGTATAGAAAAGATGAAGTTTGAAATAATATAGGCGCCAAAATGATTCAAGAGTATGGGTCAAAAATAGGTATAAAAACTTCTTACCAAGAATTATTTGATAGTTTATCAGAAGATGAGTTTAATAATGAAGATGTTTTTAATTACTATGAGAAAGAAATAGTTGATGTGGCAAAAGCATGAATGTTTTTAAAAGAAAGAATTTCTTATTATGCAAATTATCCAAAGTCAAATAATGATGAAATATATGACCTATTACTTGATGATTTTTTAAAAATATATGATATTTTGAGCACAAATTTAGATGATAAGAAAAAATTGTATGAATCAACAGCTATTGATAGAGATTTTATTTACATAACAAAAGCAATGATAATTAGAATTTGAAATCATAATGCAGTTTTTGAAACAATTATTGAGGATCTAGCAATTTGGAATGTAAGAATTCTTGCTAATGGTTTTTTAGGTAGTATAGAAAGTATTTATACTATTTTGATAATAAATGGAATTTTAATTCTAAAAGACATACCACCACTTCACCTTACTGAAAAAGATGAAGAAATACAGGCTATTTCTAAATTGCTTAATACAGTTGTTTCTGAAGCCAAAATAATGCCTGTTAAACAATGAGCTAATAATAGTAATTTTAAATCTTATTTGAAAACTTTGATATCAAACGCTGAATATTTTTTTGAATCTACATCTTTTTAAATTTTAAATTAATAAATAAAGGTTATTTTGTTTATTAATTTTTTTTATATATAATTGAAATATTGGAGGTAAAATTATGAATAATATTTTTCAATTAGACACATTAGTTACAGATATACTATCTGCAGCTGGTTTTTTAATGATAATATTTTCACCTCTATATTTCTTATCTTTGAATAGAAAAGTTTTAAATCAAAGACTCCATACAAAAATAGATGGAGAAAAGTTGTTTGAAAAATTGAAATATGATTTAAGAATTCCAAGGGTAACAGGTATTGATAAAAAAAGATTATACAGAGATATTCATTATGCAAGAACAATTTTTAGAGGGGCTATGGAGTACAATCATAGAGATATGGTTTGGTATTTCAATGAATTGTATGCAAAAATATATATTCATAGCGTTATTTCTAAAAGGGCATGAATGGTATTTTGAATATGAATACTAACAATATTAGTAATTGTTGGGGGTTCAAGAGAAGATATTTTATACTTTTTATTCAACCAAAAAGGATTGACTAAAGTTTCAGGTCATGTTTCAATTTGAGTAATGTTTTTAATGAATTTTGTAATATTTGGATTAAATAAATATTATGAGTGAATAAAAGTTAAAAGAGCAATAAACGATGAAGTTAGGCAGATCAATTTGGCAAAAAAAGAAAAGGTTTGAAAAGACTATAAGATTATATATTTTGCTTCAATTGCACCTGTTGTTGTTGGGTTTATGTTTATTTTAATAAACATAGCATTTTAAAAGAGGTTTTTATATGGCAATGGCTAGAAAATTAGACAATCAAAAAGTTAAACGTGGACCTCTAGGAGATAGATTAATTCACGGTTTTTTGGGTGATTTTTATACAAAAATATTTTTAAAATCAAAGCATGTTAATATGGTTTCTGAAGGTGATTTTTTAGCTAGAGTTAGATGCTTATGTGCAGCAACATATATATTACCATTTCAAATAATTTGAATTGGATTTTTCTTGTATGCTAGAATATTTGTGCAAAAAAGCTTAGGTAGTTCTACTATTGTAGATTCAGAAGATTCTTATTTGTATTATGATCAAATTAATATATTAAATATTTCAATGTATTTAATGCTCTACCATATATTTTTATTATCGACAGTAATTATAGTTCTTTTAAATCAAACTATGGGTAAAGGAACAGTAATATTTACAGTTATTTATAATTTTTTATTTATATCAGAATCATTACTTTATGGAAGTTTTTTGTTTATTTTAGATTGAATTGGTTTATTACATAAATTTACTGATTTAAATTCAGCTTTAGATATGCTTAAAACACAATGATTGTGGATTTTAGCAATAGTATTTTTACTATGATCTTATTTTCCATTGATATCTATTTTTAAAGATTTAAACATGTGAAATAGAGAATGAATGAGAATTGATAGATATAGAAAAACTGAAGATAAAGAAAATGCTTTTGTATTTAAAACTTGAGTTACACCAGGAGAAGTTAAAGCAAGAAAATGAATGATTTTTGCTGGATGGTTAGCTATTTTTATATCATCGACTTTTGAATTGATGGATGTTTTTGCATCAACAAATTATAGTATTATGAAGTACATCATTTTAGGGTTTGGATATATTGTTTTTCTAGGTTCATATATTGTTCCTTATAATAAATATAGTTTGATTTTTTATTGATTAAATCAAACAGTGCTTATGGGTATTTTGATTTATGGCTTAGTTATAATGAATAGAAGTGCTCATATTCCAGGAAATTGATTTATGTATTTGTATTGGTTGTTAATAATACCTTGAATTTTAAGTTTTAAATCAGCTATAAGATATACTTGAACAATAAAGGATGCAGAAGAAATTAAAGCAGTTGTTTTAAACATGTTTGATAATAAAGATGACTTTGAAAAATTTTTAGATAAAAGAAAAGAAGATAAAAAAGTTGATGAAAACTCAATTTAAAATTTTTAGAATGCGAGAAATTAAATATGGATAATATTAAATCGGGATTTATTGGAATTGTTGGTAGACCTAATGTTGGAAAATCAACTTTGATGAATACTATTTTGGGTAAAAAGTTAGCAATAGTAACTCACAAAGCTCAAACAACAAGAAATAGAATAAATGGTATTTTAACAGAATCAGATTGTCAGTATGTTTTTGTAGATACTCCAGGAGTGCACACAGCGCAAAACGAATTAGATAGATATATGAATAGGGTAGCTTTGCAATCAACAAAAGGTGTTGATGTAATTTTATTTTTAGCACCAAGTAACGAATACATTGGTGAAAATGATAGTTTTATTTTAAAATCATTAAAACAACGAGATGTGCCGGTTTATTTGGTCTTAACTAAATCAGATCTTGTGACTAATGAACAATTAGATCAAAAAATTAATGAATGAAATCAACAAGACTTCAAATTTGATGCAGTAATTTCTATTAGTGCAACCGATAATAAAAATATTGATATTTTACTTGAAAAAATCAAAGAAAATTTACCTGAAACTGGTTTTAAATTTTATCCAGATGACCAATATACAGATCAACCAGATAGATTTCTTATAAGAGAGATTATTCGAGAGGAACTTTTATTACAAACCGAGCAAGAGATTCCTCATAGTATTGCAATATTGATTGATAAATTTGAAGATAAACCTCATATAACTTCTGTTATTGCATCAATTGTTTGTGAAAGAGATAGTCAAAAAGGGATAGTTATTGGAAATAAAGGATCTAAAATTAAAAATGTAGGTATTAAATCTAGAGAAAAACTAGAATTGATTTTTGGTAAAAAGTTCTATTTAGAATTATTTGTAAAGGTAAAAGAAAAATGAAGACAATCAGCTTCATTACTAAAACAACTTGGTTATGACAAAGATACATATTAGGTGATAATTTATGTCTGCTATAAAAATTGAAGGAATAGTTATTAATAGTTATGATTATCGCGATTATGATAAGGTTATAAAAGTTTTTTCAAAAGAATTTGGAATTTTATCTTTTTATGCTCCAGGTGTTAATAAGGAAAGTTCCAAAAATAAGTATTCTATACAAACTTATTCACTAAGTGAATTTGAAATATTTAAAAGTAGAGGTGCCAATAGAGTAAGCAAATTAAAAACTGGCAATTTGAAAAAAGAGTATTTTGGTCTTGCCAAAAATTATACAAATTATATTTATATTTCTGTTATAACATCAATTTTTGAGCAACTTTTATCTTCAGAAGAAAAGTCGCCAATTATTTACAAAGCTTTTAAAATAGTTCTTGAAAATATAAGTAATTCAATAGATGTTTTTAAGAATTATGTTATTTTTTTATTATTCTTTATTCAAAACACAAATTATAAATTTAATTTAGAAAAGTGCTCTAGATGTAAAAAAAGTAACTATGAAATAGTACGATTTGAATTTAGTGATAAAACACTCATTTGCAAAAAATGTTTATGGCCAGGCGAAAAAATACAACCTGAAACATTTGTTAATATTTTTACAAATTTTAATAGACACACATTTCATTACTTAATTGAAAAAAAGTATGAAATACACGATCTTGTTGTATTGCACAATTTTTTGCTTGATTATTATGAAAATGAATTAGGTATATATATTAGTGCTTCAAAAATACTTAAACAAAATGCTTCAACATATCTTAGCGAAGAAAATATTAATAAATATAAATAACACTTATAGTAGGTTGACAAATACCTTCAAAGAGAACAAAATCTCATAGAATGCAACTAGTAGTATTTTGATACCACTAGTTGTTTTTATTTTAGGAGAGTTAAATAAAAATGAAATTAGAAATGGAAAAATTGATATCTCATCTAAAAACAATGGGATTTGTATTTCAAGGCTCAGAAATATATGGAGGCTTAGCAAATTCATGAGATTATGGGCCATTAGGGGCAGAACTTAAAAATAACATAAAACAAGCTTGATGGGACTTTTTCATCAAAAAAAATCCTTATAATATCGGCCTAGATTCATCAATCATTATGAATTCAAAGGTTTGAGAAGCAAGTGGGCACATCGGAAACTTTAATGATCCACTAATCGACTGTAAAGCTTGTAATTCAAGATGAAGAGCGGATAAACTAATAGAAGAAAAGTTTACTGAAATGAATGTTGGTGGTTGATCTAACGAGCAATTAGAAAATTTTATCGAAGAGAAAAAAATTAAATGTCCAAAATGTGATAAAACTAATTTTACAGAAATTAGAAAGTTTGCATTAATGTTTAAAACTAATCAAGGTGTAATTGAAGATATGACATCTACAGTGTATCTAAGACCTGAAACAGCTCAGGGAATTTTTGTTCAATACAAAAATACACAAAGAGCTTTAAGAAAACAATTACCTTTTGGTATAGGTCAAATTGGTAAATCATTTAGAAATGAAATTACGCCTGGAAATTTCATTTTTAGAACAAGAGAATTTGAACAAATGGAGTTAGAGTTCTTTTTTTCACCAAATGACTCAAAAAATTGATTTCAGTACTGACTGGATAATGTTCAAGATTTTTTAGAAAACACTATAAAAATAAAAAAAGAAAATTATCTTTTAAGGGAACACGATAAAGATGAATTATCACATTATTCATCTAGAACAGTTGATATAGAATTTAAGTATCCTTTTGGTATAGGTGAGTTGTGAGGGATTGCACATAGAGGTGATTATGATTTATCACAACATCAAAAAGTAAGTGGAGAAGATTTAACATATTTAGACCCAGTTACAAATGAAAGGTATTTAGCTAATGTAATTGAACCAAGTGTTGGTGTTGAAAGACTTTTATTGGCTGTGCTTTGCCAAAGTTATAAAGAAGAAGCATTAGAAAATGGTGAGAGAGTTGTTCTAAGTTTACCTAATAATTTAGCACCATATAAGTTTGCTATTCTTCCTTTACAAAAACAACAAGTAGAAAAAGCGAATGAGATTTATTTAAATCTTATATCTAAAACCGGTATTTCTGGAACTTTTGATGATAAAGGAAACATTGGTAAAAGATATAGAAGACAGGATGCAATAGGTACTCCATATTGTATAACAATCGATTTTGATACAGATAATGACGGTTGTGTTACTGTTAGAGAAAGAGATTCAATGAATCAAAATAGAGTACCTATAAATCAGTTAGAAGAATATCTAAAAGAAAATACAAAATAAAACTCTAAAGGGGGTGTCATTTTGGCAATTGATCAAAAGCAAATTGATAATTTGATTCAAACTGCAAACATTGTTGATATTATTGGACAATATGTTGATATCCAAAAAAAAGGTAGAAACTATTTAGCAGTATGCCCATTCCATGATGATTCAGACCCTTCGCTAAATATTTCACCAGATAAAAAAATTTTTAAATGTTTTGTCTGTGGAACAGGTGGAAATGTAATAAGTTTTGTACAAGAATTTAAAAATATTAATTTTTTTGAAGCATTATCCATTGTTTCTAAAGAAGCTAATTTTAGAATTGATGGATTAAATGATTTTAGTTCTAAACCAAAGCATACTACCGAACAAGAAAAGTTATATGAAATAAATAAAAAGGCGACTATGTTTTTCAATGGTATGATAGCAACAAATTTTGCAAAAAGAGCAAAAGAATATTTAGCCAATAGAAACATTACAAAAAAAGAAATAACAAAATTTCAAATTGGATATTGTCCAAAAGAAGCTGAGTTGTATGAATATCTTTTAAAAAATAATTTTGAGCAAAAAGATATATTAAATTCAGGTCTAATCTATTCTAAGGGTGTAAATTATAAATGTTTTTTTGAAGGAAGAATTATTTTTCCCATCACAGATGAAGATGGGAATGTAATTGGATTTTCAGGTAGAGCTTTTAATGAAGGTGATACTCCAAAATACAAAAACAGTTCAGAGAACTTAGTTTTCAAAAAATCTCATCTAGCCTATAACTTCTTTAATGTTAAAAATCAATTAAGAATTAAAAATGAAGTTTTAATTTTGGAAGGTTTTATGGATGTTATAAGTTTGGAAAGAATAGGTATTAAAAACTCTATTGCTATAATGGGTACAAGTTTTACTGATTATCATATCAAGTTAATATCAAAATACACAAAAAACTTTAAGTTATTTTTGGATGGAGATAAAGCTGGAGTTAATGCAACTATAAAAACTGCAAAGTTTTTAATGGATCGAAAAATCAATGTTTCAATAATATTAAATGAAACAGGAAAAGATCCTGATGAACTGGTTGTTAGTGGTAAAATCAATGAAATAAATAACATGATTGATAATGCAAAACATCCAATTGATTTTGTTATTGAATATTTCTCAAAAGAATTAAGTTTAAATGATTCATCTAAAACCACAGAATTTATAAAAAATGTTGTAGATATGATTAATCATGAATCAAATTCAATTCTTAGAGAAGCTAGTTTGGTGAAGTTAGCTGTCATCACAAAAATAGATAAAAATATATTATCCGAACAAGTAAAGTTAGCTAATCCAATAGATAAAAATCTTAATAGGCAAATTGAATATGAAAATAATGGTTTTAATATAAATTACGAAAATGAAATACCGATGTTTCAACCCGAAATTCCAGATGTTTCAGAAGGTTATCTTTTTAAAGAGTATTGGGAAGCAGCCAAAAATAATGATGAAGAGATAATTTATATCAAGAAAAAATGAAAAGAAGCAAAAATTGGTAAGAGACTAGCAGAGGCATCTTTAATAAAAGTTTTGTTAAAAAATGATGATCATCTTGAGTTGATAAATCAAAATATACAATACTTTGACAATCCTAGAGTCAAAATGATTGCTTTACTTTTAATAGAAAAATACAAGAACAATAACAATAATGAAGATATTGATTTTCAAACATTCGCTGATGAAGTGTTAAAGGTTAGTAAAGAAATTTATGAAACATTCTATGATATAAAAAATATTTTATTTTTAGATGTTATTAAAAATTATAGTCAAAAATCAATAGATGATATGTTTTGTCAAATAAAAATTTATAGCATTTACACTGAAATGTGTAATATCGATGACAAAATGAGAAACACAAATGACTTGTCTATGAAAAAAATTCTTGCAGAAAATAAAGAAAGTTTTCAAAAACAGTTATTAGAATTAATAAACAAGAATAGAGGTTAATTATGGCATTAAATTTAAAAAAGTTTGAAACAGTTGAGGAATTTAAAGATTATCTATTTAAATATCTTGAAAAAAATGATAATGAAATAGCGCAAGAAGAAGTCCAGGATGCAATAAATAAAAAGTTTCCAGATATTGAAGAAGATGAACTATCTAACATTTTTCAAGAGTTAGCTAATAGAAATGTTACATTCACTGATGAAGAATTAGATGAAGAAGATTTGGAAAGTTTAAGTAGCATCCAAGATGATGATGACGAAGATGATGAAGAAACTGCAGATGAGTTAGCAAAAGATTTTACAAAACGTAAAAAACAAAATGCTAAGCTAAAAGAAAAAAATCAAAGCTCTGGGCCTGTTAAATACAGGGTTGGTGGAATTAGTAATGATACAAAAATACAAGACATTATTAAATCTTATTTTAATCAAATTGGATCTTCAAAAATTTTAACTAAAGATGAAGAGGTTGAATATGCTAAAATGCTTGAAGATGATGATGACTTAATCAAAAAAGAGGGAAGAGATAAGTTAATCACTTCCAATTTAAAATTGGTTATATCTGTTGCTAGAAAACATTTAAATCGTGGTTTAGATTTTGCAGATTTAATTGAAGAAGGAAACATTGGTTTAATGAAAGCAGTAGATAAGTTTGATTATAAAAAAGGTTTTAAATTTTCTACATATGCAACTTGATGAATTCGTCAAGCAATAACAAGAGCAATAGCAGACCAAGCAAGAACAATTCGTATTCCTGTGCATATGGTTGAAACAATTAATAAGTTAACAAGAATAGAAAGACAATTAACTCAAGAATTAGGTCGTGAACCCACTTCGAAAGAAATTGCAAAAAAATTTGGTAAAGGTATAACTGCACAAAAAGTGGTTGAAATTAAAAAACTTTCAATTGAACCTGTAAGTTTAGAAAAACCATTTGGAGATGAAGATGATACTCATTTTGGTGATTTTGTTGAAGATAAAGACATAGCATCACCAGACGAATATGCTGAAAAAGAAGCTTTAAGAGAAGTTATAGATGATGTTTTTGCAGAAATTTTACAACCAAGAGAAGAAAAGGTTATAAGAATGAGATTTGGTATTTTACCTACAAAATTAAGAACATTGGTAAGATTGGCAAAAGAGTGTGAAGATGAAACTTATGAAGAGCTAAAAGATACAATAAATGAGTTAGATATTCATTATGATACAACTATTGAAAAGGTTCAATCAAATAAAAAATACAAAACAAAAATGATACAGTTGCATTTATCTAAATATGATTCACCTAAAACTTTAGAAGAAGTTGGTAAAGAACTAAAAGTTACAAGAGAAAGAATTCGTCAAATTGAAGCAAAAACTATTAGAAAATTTAAACCATCTGCTTCAAACCCAAAAGCAAAAGTATTAAGAGACTTCTTTAAAGGGTAGTTATGAGTTTTTTAACGCCCAGACTTTTTGCTATAACGGGTATGATTTCTGACGGAGAAACAGTAGCAGATATTGGAACAGATCACGGTTATATTGCAATTTATCTTGCAAAAGATAATAAAGCAAACAAAATTTTTGCAACCGATATTGCAGAACAACCATTAAATGTTGCCAAAAATAATATCAATAGCTTTGGAGTTAGTGAAAAGATTGAGACCATTTTAGCTGATGGAATATCTTGAGTCAAAGAAAAAAATGTGAAGATTAGTTCATGTATAATTGCTGGAATGGGCTCAAACACTGTATTGCAAATTCTTAAAGAAGATAATGATAATATTGATTGTTATGTTATTTCATCAAATACAAATGCTGAATCCATTAGACTATGGGTTAAGAAAAAAAAGTATTTTATAGAGAGCGAAACATTAGTTAAAGATAATGGATTAATTTATGAAATTTTTAAAATTAATAAATTTGCCGGTCATAAAGTGAAGAGTAAAAAAGATATAATTTTTGGACCCATAATAATAAAGAATCCTAAAAATAGTTTATTTATTGAAAAATGGTTAAACGAAGAACAAAAATTAGTTACTTTGATTAGCAAAATTCCTAAATCTGAAGTCAAATACAAGCAATTTACAAAACGTAGAAAGTTTATTGCCAAAATGTTAAAGAAGGAGAAAACAATTAATGTCAAAAGTTAAAATTAATAATCTTATAAATTATTTAAAAGATTTATTTCCACAATCTAATGCCGCTGAGTGAGATAAAGTAGGTTTTCAAATTGAAGATGTATATAATTTGCCAAGTCAAGATGAAGTTGAAAATGTTTTGGTTTGTATGGATCTAACTAAGGACGCTCTAAAAAAAGCAATTGACAAAAAAGTTAACTTTATAATCACAAGACATCCTTTCTTCTTTTTAGAAAAAGAAGAGGAGTTAAAGAATCCTGCAAAAAAAGAAATTTTTGATCAATTAGTAGAAAATCAAATTCAAGTTTATTCTATACATACAAATTATGAAAGTAGTCCAGATAATAACTTGATGGATTTGATTGAGACTCAGTTTAATATTAATGAAAATCAAAAAGTAGGTGAGTTTTTAGAAGGAAATAAAATAAAACTACTTAGAGAAATCAGTTTAAAAGAAGTTATTGAAAAAATGAAATTTATATTTGGCAAAGAAACAACTCTTCTAACTAGAAACTCAAATCTTGAAAATCAAATAAAAACAATTTATATAACCCCAGGTAGTGGAGCAAGTACAATGGTATATCTTCATTTAAAAGATACAGTTTTTATAACAGGTGAAGCAAAATGAAGCGAATGACTATATGCTGATCAAAATAATGTAGATATGTTAGTTTTAGGTCACTATATGGAAAATCATTTTATTGATGACATAGAAAGCAAAATTAATAAAACTTTTAATGGTGAGATAAATGTATATACTTTTGATATAAAAAATCCCTTTAAATATGTTTAAAAAAAGCATTTGTAATGCTTTTTTTAATTTAAATTGTTTCTAAAAATTTGATTACATCATTTTGAACTACACTAGCTGTAGAAGCCCCAGCAGTCACTGCCACAACCTTAGTATTTTTTAAATCATTTAAGTCAATTTCACTTTTATCATTAATTCTAAGACTTTTTATGCCTATAGAATTACCTAATTCAACTAATTTCAAAGTATTATTACTTCTTTCATCGCCAACAACATACAACAAGTCAACTTTATTTGAATCAAGGTCCAGAACAGCTTTTTGTCTAACTAAGGTTGCTTCGCATAAATCGTTTTTAAATACACATTTTGGATATTTTGCTTTTATTTCTTTGTATATCAAATCGGTATCTATTATAGATAGAGTTGTTTGGTTTGTCACAAATATTTTTTCATTTTCTATTTTAAGTTTATTAACTTCATCTATATTTGTAACCAAATGTACTTTATTAAAATCAATACTAGTTAAAGCAATGGTTTCAGGGTGATGATGTTTACCTATAAAAATAACATCGTAATCATTTGAGATATGCTTTTTTATTAACTCTTCTGTTTCTAAAACTCATTCACATTTTGTATCTATGATAATTAACCCAAGTTCTTCTGCTTTTTTAATCACTTTTTCATCGGTTCCATGAGCAGAAAAAATTACAACACTATTTTTAGGTATAGTCTTAATAATATCCATTCTAGATTTTTTTCAATCATCTATTACTTTTATTCCTTGTTCTTCTAACTCTTTTACAACTATTTTGTTATGAACTAATAAACCAATCATATATATAGATTTATCTCCATATTTTTTTAAAGCCTCTTTGGCCATTTTTATAGATTTAACAACACCCAAACAAAAACCTCTTGGAATAATCTTAATAACTTCCATAATATGACCTCACTATGTATATTTTAGTCAATTTTTAAAATAAAACTAATAAAAATTCATTATATTTTTGAAAAATAATTTAAAATAAAAGAAATAGATGGGGAATAATATGAAAAAATTTGCAGATTTTATAATAAGAATCAAGCCTTATAGAAGACTATATAAAATGTTTTGATTATCTTTTGCCTTTTTTTCATTAGTACTTTTTCAAATTCTAATGCTAATTATTTGTTTATTTGTTCCTTATAATAAACATACTGGATTTAATTATTGATGAAAAGGAATAATGAATATGCTTGACTTATCATGAACAGAAGAAGAACCAAAATCTCTAGTTGGATTTGTTTTTGCTGTTGTTATTTTAGGAACTATTCCTTCAATTCCTATTTTAGTTGTTTTGTACTTTACATTTGCAAATTGATTAATTGAAGAAAAACTGAGTGATAAATTTATTAATGTTGAAAAAGAAAAATATCTTAAATGAGCTAGATATTTTCATTTTCTTATAATTGGCGTTTTATTTACATTAATACCAGGATCATTAAGTTATTTAAACGGGGGAGGATTACTGCCTCACAAAACTTTTATGGCGCTCAAAGGTTTAGGGGATGATAGCTTAACCAATAGAATAGCAGCAAATTGTTCAATAGTTTATTACACTATAGGTTTATTATTTTTGTTAATAACATTTTTTTGAACAATAGGATTATTTTTCCAATGAATTTGGTCAAAAATAATGATAGTTGTTGATAAATACAGATCTTACCTAGATATTAAAAAACAAGAAAAAAGAGCAAGAAAGCTTGAAAAAGTATCTCAAAAAAACTCTAAAAAAAATAATAATTAGTTTTATAAAAAAATAAAAAAAAGAAAAAAGCATTTATAACGCTTTTTTCTTTTATTATTTTTGTATGCTTTCGCATATTATAAATTGTTGATTTGCTAATAATTAAAAAGATATGAATGAGTAATGAATAAGACTTATATCAATTTTCATTTGTGGCACTTGATACAAGTCAAGTCGAAAGAAAGGATGTTATATTATAAATCAAATCTTTAATGAAAGTGATGTAAATAAAAGACTTGATTTCCACAAATGCGTCCAAAAGGACAATATAAATATAACAAATTAAAAAAGTTTGTCAACAAATTTATAAAAAAAAATAATTTTTTATATAAAAATTTGAGTAAATTATTTGAATTTTATTTATAATTTGTTTTAAATTAATTGGTGTAAAATATTTCTAGAATTAACTAAAAGGAGAATATTTATTATGGGATTACCTTATGTAGGCTGTGATTTGGATGGAACAATTGTTAAAAACTCAGACTTTACAATGTTGGATAAAACAGTTGAAGATATAAATTTTTATCAAGAAAAAAGTAATAATAAGTTTTTTATTGTTACAGGAAGATTATATGAAACTAGCAAATTATATATACATAAATTGAATGTAAAATTACCAGTAGTTTTAAGCAATGGAGCTACAATAATTGACCCAACAACAAAAGAGGTTTTATATGAAAATCAATTGCCTATAAATACATGCGAAACTATACTAGATTATGCAATTGAAAATAATATTGAACTTATTTTTTATTCAGCAACGGAATTTGTAAGTTTAAAAGGAGCTGAAAGAGCAATATATTTTGAAAATACTTATGCTCATTTAGAAAAACAATTTAGACCTGTTATAAAATACTTTGATAATCTTCAAGATTTACGAAAATATGCTATAAATGCAAAACACAAACCTGTCAAGTTTTTGTTTTCTTTTCCAGAAAAAGGTAGTGAAGAAATTGTAGAAAAAACAAAATCTTTATTAACAAAATTGAACTTATATTTTCCAATAACAAATATGAGTGAAAGAATATTGATTGATGCATTAGATAATTCTTGTAATAAAGCAAATGCATTAAAAAAAATAGCTAAAATTCTTAAAGTGGATGTTAAAGAAATTCACACAATTGGAGATAATAATAATGATTTAGAAATGGTAGAACAATCTAATAACGGCTGTACTCTTCAAAATGGTGTAGAACCGCTTAAAAAAATCGCAAAACATGTTTTAGATAGCATTGACAATAATGGTGTTGGTAAATATCTAAGGGATTTAGTTAATAATAAATAATGAAAAAAGTTGCTATATTTGGAGGTTCTTTTGATCCTATTCATACCGACCATGTTAACATTATTAAAACTTGTCATTACAAACTAGGTTTTGATGAAGTTTGGGTTCTACCTGCATATGTAAATCCTTTTAAAACAATATCTTCTTCTAGTGTTACACAAAGGCTTGAAATGATAGAGATTGCAATTAAAGGATTAGATTTTGTTAGAGTAGAAACATTTGAAATTAGAAAAACTGAACGAAGCTACACTTATGATACTGTCTGTCATTTTTTAAAAAAATACCCTAATATAAATTTTAGTTTTATTATGGGATCTGATCAATTGGATACGTTTGAAAAATGAGATCACTTTAGTGACTTGATAAAAATAATTGATTTTAAAATTTTTCTTAGAACTGATGTAATAAATGAAGATATTGTAAAAAAATATAATTTAGAAACATTTGAGTTTGATAATAATCATCTTAGTTCAACAAAAATAAGAAACCTTATAGATATTAAACTTCAAATAAAAGAAGTAAATGATTATATAAATAATTCTCTTATGTATGTTTATGAAAGAATAGAATCAAAAATGGATCAAGATAGATATTATCATTCACTAAATGTTGGACAAGAAGCGCTATTGTTGGCAAAGTTAAATAATTATAATTTAAATAAGGCTTTGTTAGCTGGAACTTTACATGATATTGCAAAAAGATGAAGTTTTGAAGATACAAAACAAATAATTGAAAGTTATGATAAATCACTAATGCTAGAACCAAAACCGGTTTTACACTCATTTGCAGGTGCTTTTCATTTAAAAAGGGATTGACTTTTTGATGATCAAGATATTATAAATGCAGTTTTTAAACATACGGTAGCAGACAAAGAAATGAGTGTTCTTGATATGATAGTATTTTGTGCAGATAAAATATCGGTTGAAAGAAATTATCCTGATGTTGAAAGATTGAGAGCCTTAGTAAGATCTGATTTAAAACTTGGTTTTATTGAGTTGTTAAAAAATCAGTATGAAGTCTCAATCGCTAAGAATGATGATAAAACTATTGGAGAAAAACTACTTATTGCCTATAATCATTGAGTGAAAGGTAACAAATAATATGAATTTATGCATTTTGTTTGCAATGATTGATGAAGCTCAACCATTAATATATAAATTGAATCCAAGTTTAATAATTGAAAAACCTTTTTTAGTGTTTAAAAAAAATAACATTATAATTGCTATAAGTGGAATTGGCATTTCAAATGCATCATCATGTTTTACTTATATTGATGGCAAGTTTAATCCAGAAATATATATAAATGCTGGTCTTGCAGGGTGTATTTCTGATGAAAATAATGTTTTAGATGTTGTTTTAGTTGATAAAGCTTTTTATAGTTCTGCCAATACAACTGGTTTTGGATATGAATACGGTCAAATTCCAAAAATGCCTGCATTTTATACATCTGACCAATCACTATCAAAAAAAATTAGTCAAATAAAAAACTTTAAAAAATTAAATATAGCCACAAGTGACATTTTTATTAATAATTCTGAAGCTGTAAATACTTTAATAAAACCGATTAAAACTAAAATTGAAATCGTTGATATGGAGTGTTGTGCTTTTTTTCAATCAGCTTACTTATTTAATAAACCGATATTAGCAATAAAAATTATAAGTGATGTTCTAACAAAAAAATCAAACGAAAATCAATTTAATGAAATTTTAAATAAAGCAAGTAATAAAATTTCAGAAGTTATCTATGCTTTTTTAAAAAGTTTCAATGTAG
Source organism: Spiroplasma helicoides (assembly GCF_001715535.1). Classification (NCBI taxonomy): domain Bacteria; kingdom Bacillati; phylum Mycoplasmatota; class Mollicutes; order Entomoplasmatales; family Spiroplasmataceae; genus Spiroplasma; species Spiroplasma helicoides. The sequence goes on along the minus strand of NZ_CP017015.1, from coordinate 751,698 downwards.
TTTAGTAATATTTTTTTTAAAATTGGAGATTCAAATGGAAAATAAGTACTTAAAATATAGTAGTTTATTTTATAATGACACAAAACCTCCTGGAACAAGTGTTGATGGAGATTTGGAATTTTATAAAAACCTTTTATTACCTATTGAAGGAAAAATTTTAGAAGCAGGGGTAGGTAATGGGAGGTTATTGATACCATTTTTAAAGTATAAAATGGATATAGAAGGTATTGATAAATCAGATGAAATGATAGACTTGTGTAACGAGAATCTAAACATAAATAACCTTTCTGCAAAAATAATTAAGCAAGATTTATGTGACTATATAAAACAAGATTATTATGAATTTATAATTATGCCTAATGCAAGTTTTTGTTTAATAGAAAGTTATGAAAAAGCTATAAAAGTTTTAAAAAATTTTTATTGCAATTTAATAAAAGATGGAAAGTTAGCTATTGACCTTATCTGACCAAATGATTTTCATAAAGGTTATAAACATGAAATGATTCATAATCTAAAAAATAAAAAATTAAAAGTTATTAATTATAGTAAAGAAATTGATTGATTGTATCAATTCACCATTAATGAAATAGATTATTTCTATGAAGATAAACATGTAGAAAATCAAAAAATAAAAATAAGTTGATACGGAGTTAATGAGTTTAAAAATATGCTAAAGAGTATTGGATTTGTAGATATTGAAGTAGTAATAAACTATAACTTTAAAAGTTTAATAAATATCAAAACTATAACTTTTATAGCTAAAAAATAATCACATTTAAAAAAAATAAGCATTTTATAAGTTTAATTTTATTTAATACCTTAAAATGCATATTTTTTGATAAAATAAAAAAAGAGTTGATGTTTGAGGAAAAATTGATGGAAGCAAAAATGGGTGTTAAAAATAAAGAAAGCGCTTTATTTAGAAAAACAATTCATGTCATGCACATGTCTTTTTTAGTCCTTGGTTTTTTTGTAATCTATCATTTTACAAGATTTTTTTATGATAGAGATTTTTATGAAGATCAGATAGAGGCTGCTTTTAGAAATGTTAATGATTCATATTCTTTAATAAATGACACAAGTTCTTTAAGTTTATTTAAAATTGGTACATCTGTTTTTAGTGTAGTTTATTTAATAATAGGTTTTTATATTTGAGTAAATTTTTTTAAATCAAAAATAAGCTCAAAAATATATGTTTTAGTTACAATTGCCATAGTGACATTGATATTATTTTTATTTTTAGAAATAATATTAAATCTTATATTTTTAATAAAATTAATAAAAGCTGATTTTGATATTGATTTTAGCGACAGAATTATTCCAAAAGGAGAATTTGCAAATTATTGAATATTAGATCAAGAAACAGGTTTTTATTATAGAAATACCAGTTTGGTATTAGTTAAAATTGCTGATGCGATAGTATTTTTTTACTATTTTAATTTTTTTATTATTTTGTTTTTAAATAGTTATTCTATATATTTATTAAATTTGAAAGATAGCAAAAATAAAGAAAATTTAAAGACTGAATTAACACAAGAAAATAAGGGTTTTAAAAGCTTAAAAATAGAGGATATTATACCTCTACCACCGATTAAACATGTTTTTCCAGTTTATAATCCAGAAAACTTTAGTTCAGATAGTGAAGTAGATTTGAATTTGAAGTCTTCATTAAATTTAGAAGAAAAAAATTATTGAAAACATACATGTTTTGTTGATGAAAAAAATAAGTTTCAAGCAATACAAAAAATTATAGATAAACATAAAGCAAGTTTTAACTCTGTTATAGATTTTTTATCTTTTAGTTTTCAAAACTCAGATTTTGACATAGTAGTTTTAGAAAATAAAATAGAATCTACAAATATATTTTTTAATTTTAAAGAAAATGAGTTTATTAAAAAGTACGGAAAAATAAATTGTTCTAAATTGATAAGTTTATCTCAAATCGCTGCAATAACTAAGTTTAAATTTTATTGCATTAATGTTTTGAACGACTTTGTAGAAAATTTAAAAGAAGATCAAGAAGATTTCATAATATCAGAAATTGTTTTTAGAAAAATACTAAAAATTTATGAATTTACTATGTCAAAACTTGCAAATGATTTTAAAACCACTTTATTTAAAAAAGGTTATAAAAGCGAAGAAGAATTAAGTGAAGCTTTGATTGATTCAGGAGTTGAAGGATATTATCTATTTTTAGAAAGTATAAAAAAAGAGGAAATTTAGAAGAATACCTCATTTCAAGGGTTATTTCAAGAAAATATTGGTCGCAAAAGATTAAAAATCTATATATATTTAGGTATAATTAAACTATTGGAGGTATTTTATGGGTAGATTCAATAAGGAATGAGTTAATGAATTGTTATCTAATAATCCAGCTTATACTTTAAGAGCTAATAAATTATTTGATTATCGAGATTTATTTTGATATCCCGAAAATATTTCTGAAGAGCATTCGGATAATTTTAAAGGAAATGTAGATAATTTAGTTCTTTCGTCAATAAGAGGTCAATATAACTGAACTTTAGGAAAGTCATTTTATCCTTTAAATACAAGAAACGAAGTTTCTAAATATAAAATAAATATTCAAGGAAATGAATTTAATTTAAAGTTATATCCATCTTATATTGAAGATGATCAGCTAGATGATTGACTTTATCAAACAATTAAATATACATATAGCAGAAATCTATTTAAAACAAGCTTTTTTAAATATTGTAGATATTTAGCTTATACCATAAATCAAAATGTAAAAAGGTTCAATCATTTTTATCAAATAGATCTTTTTAAAGATAAATTTTTTGTTTTAACAGTACTAAAATTGTCACAAGAGTTAACAAGTTTTTTTGTTTCAAAATTAAGTACAGCTGTAAACATGAATTTTGAGGGAAAAGAAAATGAAAAAATCATAATAGATATAATAGAAATGGGGAAACCTTACTATGAAAAATACACAGAATATTTGTTTGAGTTATTTGAAGAAGTTTGTCAGTTATTAGAAGATATATCAAGCTTAAATAAATTAAATAATAAAGATAGTTTTGCAAACATTTTAGGTTCAAATGCAAGTTTTATGGAAGACTCAAACAGTTTTTTTGCAAATGATTGAACTTTAAATCCAAATATTACTATTGAACAAAATAGAATGTTTATAAATCAAGATTTTGCAAATAATTTTGATGATAATACAAATACATTTGATTATAATTCAAGAAATAGTATGTATAAAAACAACAGAGAAAACTTTGAAGAATTTAGTAGACAAAACAAGAATTTTTATCAAGGTTCTGAAGACAATGCAACAGATTTTAGAAATTCAAAAGATCTAAAAAATGAGTATTATTATTGAGAAGATTGATGAAAAGAAGCATATAAAAATAATAGTAGTAATCAAAATGAAAATAACTATAATGAAGGAGATTATAATAATCAAGAATTACAAAATGCACTTAAGTTTTTTAATTTAAGTGGTAACACAACCTATGAAGAATTTAAGAAAAGATATCGCGAGTTAGCAAGAGCATTTCATCCAGATAGTGGAAGGGAAAATAGTCAAGAGCTGATGACACTTTTAAATAAATATAGAATGCTTTTAGATAACCATTTCAAAAATCATTAATTAAATTTTTTTTAAAAAACTTATATATAGAAAGGAAATATTAAATGTATATAACAACAGATGAACAAAGAAAAATATTAGACTATATCAATAAAGGTTATAATGTTGAATTAAATTCCAAAGTCGGTACGGGTAAATCTACTCTTGGTTTGATAATTGCTCAAAGTAATTCTGAAAAAAGCATTTTGTTTTTAACATATAGTCAAAAGTTAGCAGTTGAATACAAAATATTAGCAGAAAAAGAAAATCTGAATAATATTGAAGTTAAATCATTTAATACTTTTTTTCAAAACTCTTATTCAACCGATAAGGATATAAAAACTGATTTAGATTTAATTCACTTGATTGAAAACAATACCACATTATTAGATGAATTACCTAATTATGACATAATTATAATTGATGAGGCTCAAGACCTTGATTTTTCTATTTATAAATGTTTGACTAAAGTGCTTGCTAAAACCTATAAAAACTCTCAATTAGTTGTTATGGGTGATGCTGATCAAAATATATATAGATTTAAAGGTTCTGATACAAGATTTCTTGATAATGCTCAAGCGGTATTTAAGTTTAATGATAGAGAGTGAAAAAAAGCACATTTATCAAAAAGTTTAAGGCTAACAAAAGATATTACAGATTTTTTAAATAAAATATACTATCAAAAAGATTATATTGAAAGTGATATATCTATAAATAATTCTTTTAATTATATTGTTTGTGATTCTGCAGATGTGTATGATTTATATAAAAAATTAGAACCAATTTTTGACAAATATAAAGATGAAGAAATTATAATCGTCACTTATGCATATAGATACTATGAGCAAAGTCACTTTTCAAACTTTTTAAATTTTTTATCTTCTCAAGACCATTTAATATATAAACAAAATCATCTAGATCATGAAGTAAGTGTGAGTGATTATAAAAATAAAATTGTAGCTACATCTGTGCTAGCTTCAAAAGGTTTTGAAAGAAAAGTAGCAATTTTATTTGATTATGATAATGAGTATCTGGACTATGTTATGCAAGATGTGCATAATAAAAAACCAACCAACTTTCATATGGTAGGACTTACTAGAGGTAAGGAAAAAACTATAATATTAAATGATTATTTGTCTAGTCCTTTGCGTTTTTTAAACAAAGAAAATCTTTTGAAATGTGTGTCTACTACATTAGAAGATGACAAGTTTAATGAATGAAAAGAAATATTAGATGAACCAGACTATAAATATCAAGAAGCTTTAAAAGGTAAAAAATATAAATATAGTGTTAAAACACTACTTAGGAGTGTATTGATAACTAATTTAAAAAATGAGTTGCAAGGTCTTAGGTTTTATGAAAAAGATCTTGTTTCTAATTATGATTTTAATGAAGTTATAAGCAATATAAGTTACTACAAACAAGAAAAAGATAATCAAATTCTTTATACAGAAAACGTTAATATTTTAAATGCTTTATTTTTCAAGATGTATTATCAATATAAAAAAAATAAACTTGATGATTTTATATCTAAAATTGAAAGCATATTTGAATTGATAAATGTTGAAAACTACAAAGGGGAATTAAGTTATCTATTACCATATAAAGAGCGTATAAAAAAATTTATTGATAATTACAAAAATAATGACTTTAACTTAATGGAGTTAGTTTTAATAGTGTATGTTTTTAAAGAACATAAATTTTTTAAATTAAATCAAATACAAAAAAATAGTTGAATTACTGATGAACAAAAAGTTGCAGCATTTAAATTATATGAAAGTATTTTATCTGATGATACAACTTTTGAATTAAATTTGGAATTAAAAACTGAAAGTATTGAGTTATATGGTGTGGCTAGTTGTTTTGATCATAAAACCAAAACAATATGAGATTTTAAATTTACAGATGAAGTTTCATTGGCCAGTATGTTACAACTTTTAGTTTATAAATATATAATATTAAAAAATGAAAATTTTGAAGAATATAAGGATTACCAATTAAAAATATTCAATTTAAAAAAATGTAAAGAAATGACATTTTATTTAGATGATGAAAGTATAATACGATTGGTAGAAAAAATAATTTCAATCAAGCTCGAAAATAAAAAAGAAATTGGTGAAGAACAATTTCTACAAAAATGTCTTGATTGAATTTTGAAGCAGTAGGATGTATATATGAAAACTTTACTTAACTTTTTAGCAATTACAACAACAGGATTAAATACAATAACATTATCAATTAATTCTCAGTCATGTCATATTGAAGGTGATTTAAACAGATTGAATTATGTGGAATCAATAAATGACAAATCTTTTATAAATGAATTTTTGCAAATAAATCCAGAGTTATATGATAATGGTAGAAGTAAAATTCAAAAAAGGCTTAATATAAATGAAAAAAATTTTACTCTTGAAGAAGATTATAATTGTACAAAAAATCTACGTTTGGCAAATAATGTATATTTAGATTTTTTAACAATTGAAGGAAATGTGGTTTCTAGTTTCGATATATTCAAAAATAATTTTATAGAACTTAAAAATATAAAAGAATTTGAGTATAGTGATGATCGAGATGATTTTACACAGTATATTCCTACATTATATGGTCAAAAAGGGGATAAAAATATCGTAATAAACATTTTTAAATTTGAATTTAAAAATAAAATATATATTAGAGAAAATATTTTAACTTATTCTTATAATAGAATATATTTCAAAAAAATAGCATTAATTTAAATAGTATTTTGAAATAGAAAAAAGGAAGCTAAGTAGACCAGTTGTATATACAACTGGTTTTTATATTAGAAAGGAAAATATGCCTAGAAAGTATAGTGAAGATTTAAAAAAGAATGCCTTAAAAAGGTATTGGTCAGGAGAAAATTTAGATAAAATCGCTTTAGAAATGAATATTAAGGCTGGTTCTCAATTAATAAGAATTTGAGATAAAAAAAGTAAACTTACTCATTATGATAGTAGAATTAAAACATGCAAAGAAGTTGAAATAATGAGTAAAAAATTAAAAAAAGAATTTGTATATAAGGATTTAAAAACAAAAGAAAAAGAAAATAAAGTTTTAAAAGAAAAAATTAGACTTTTAGAAAAACAATTAAAGTTCGAAAAAGAAGAAAAGATATTAGCAATGGCAAGTAAAGAAATTTTGGAAAAGTCCATACCTTCTTGCACAGCAACTATAATGTTGAACATGTTGAAGATGAGCAAGAAGGACAAGATAATGATAATGGCAACAAAAGCTTATAAACATTATGCATGCTGTCAAATATATTATTTTATTGCTAAGCATGGTATGGGGACTAATAGATTAATTAGTTATTTTAAAATTCATAAAAATACATTTTCTAAGTTTAAACTAAAAAATAATTTAGAGAACCCAATAATTATATTTAAAAATGGTCTATATTTTAATGATTTACCAAATTTTAATAGTCCTAAATATACAATAGCCAAAAAACTAATAATAGACTATAATCTAAAAAATAATAGTTTAGCAAGCGGCGCAAATTTAATAAGTAAGTGAATTTATGTAAATAAAGGCGTAAAAGTATCTGAAAAAATGATTAGAAAAATTAGAGTAGATCATCCATGAATATTAAATAATCCAAGTAGAAAGAAACGTAGTGTTAAGAAATCAGAATCAAAAAAACATAATATCTATGTTAGAGAAGACTTGGTGGAAATGAATTATAGTCGACCAAATATAATTGGTATGGATGGAACAAACTTTAAGATATTTTTAAATAATGGAAAAAACAGAAGTAAAATTAATTGTTTAATATCATATGATTGAGAAAAAAGAACTATAGTTAGTTATAGTTTTGATAAAAGTGAAAATTCAAATAGTGCATTATCTGTTTTTAAAGAAACAAATAACTATGCCATTGAAAAAGCAAATCAAAAGATAATACAATCTGATAGAGGTTCTGCCTTTGCTAATGAGCTTATTTTTAACTATGTAAATGAAAATGATTTTATAGTTCATTCTATGTCTAAAAAAGGCTTTAAACATAATGCACCAACCGAAAGTCTAAATGGATGAATTAAACAAAAATTTTATAAAACTTTTGGTAATAAATTTGAAAATAAGGAAAATTTTTATTATTATTTTAAGAAGTTCTCAAATATTTACAATAATTTACAACAAATAAAATATAATTTTAATATATAAAAGACCATTTATTATATTTGCAAATGGTCTACTTAACTTCCGTTATTCTAATGCTATTTTTTTTAAAAAAATATATAATAAGTTATATAAATTAAAAAAGATTAACAATGAGTTCAAGAGGTTGTTTATGAAGGTTAAAGAAATAAATTTTGACTATGAGTATATATATGTATGCTTTTTAAATAAAGTTTTTGATGATTTTAAAAAGTATGCAAATAAGGTTTTTCCATCTTCAAAAGTGCTGATAAAAAAACTTGAAAAAGTAAAAGAGTTTAATAAAATAAGTGATATTTTAGTTTTTACTCAAAGTTTTGAAAAATTATATAATAAGTATAATAGTGAAGAAGGAATAATTTATACACAAAATATTTTAGATGATTTAAGAAACTTTTTAATTAATTACAAAACTTACTATTCAATTTTAAAACATGCGTCAATACAAGTCAAAATGCATAACATATTAAAAAATGCGAAAGAATTAAGAATGTTTTGTAATTTATTGGCGGCTATTTTTAAATTACAAGTAGAAGAAGTTCTTGTTGAATTTGATAATATAAAAGAAGAGTACAAAATTGACTTTCCCTTTAATGAAATAAATAAAAAATTAATGGAGTATGATAGCACTATAGATTTATGAAAATTTTATGATATTTTTGAGAGTAGTAATAACTTATTTTTTGATTATATTGAACTAATTGATTCATATGATATAAAAATGAAAGATCAAAGTTTTTTGAAAAAAATTCATAATAATGGGAGTTATGCAAGGATGTATTCTAGTTATAAAATATTGTATTATTATGCAATATTTTCATATAAACTTTCATATTTAGCACAATTATCTTTAAATAAAAATATATCAAATGAAGAAATAGAACAAATATCTAAAGACTTAGTTTTTTTTGAAACTAATATTGAAGATATAAATAGATTCACTCATAATATAGAAAATTGTAAATATGTTTGTCCAGTTCATGGTTTTGATAATTATTTGAATGTTACAGGTGATTTATATACATCATTTACAGGCGAGGATTGAAGTTTAGACGAGGATTTTTTTAGTTTTTTTAAAAATAACTTTAATTAAAGGATGACAAAGTACTTAAATATTTAAATTAAATAAAAAATTGTATTTATTTCAAAAAATTTAAAATACTTTTTTTATTTTTTTAAAGGTATATAATATAATAAATCTTATTTAATATTTAAGTTTTTTATAAATTATGTTTAATATAACTTTAAAAATTAATATTCTTTGTTTTGTCTGAATTAGTTATATGAAAGTTAATTTATTATAAATCTTTATTTAAAAAATTTAAATTAAAAAGCACCAAGTTTAGGGAGGAAAAAATGCAAAAAATTGAGGAAAGAATAAAATTTTTTTCAAAAGATAAGTTTAAAAAATATGGAGCTTTATTAAAAGGAGCTATAAAAGCACACCCAGCTTTATTTTGAAGTTTTTTATGACTGTCAATAATAGATACTTTACTTTTTTCTGGTATGTCTCTCATAATTTCGAATCTAATTAAAAACATTACAAATGAGGGTGGAAGTAATATATTTGGATTAAATATGCATTGATATAGCTGAGTTGCTGTTGGTTCGATTATGATTTTTTTATATGCTTGTATTGAATTTTTATTAAACTATGTTGGTGGTATTTGAACCAGAAAAATTGAAATTTGAGTTAGAGTTAAATGTTTAAAAGCTTTGGTAGATGTGGACCTAAGTTTTTATTCAAAACATCAAATAGGTAACTATATGACTAAGATTATTGGTGATTCACAAGGAGCAGCGGATGGTTTAAATGAGTGATTTACTAATTTAAATTATGTGATCATTATGTTTGTAACTATAAATATAATAATGTTTTCATTAGATCCTTTTATAGCTGGAATAGCTGTTGGAATTTTTATTTTATTATTTGTAATTTCGTTAATTGTTTTTTTTGCTTATCAAAAAGCACTTATCATATCATTGGATTACAAACAAAATCTTGATGCTGATAATACAGATAGACTTATGAATATTAGACTTATCAAATCTAGTGGTACTGAGTTAAGTGAGATTGATAGAATTAAAGGTTATAACGAACAATACGGTAAAAAAATAAATAAAATAGTTTGATTGGAGACTTTATTAATTATTTTTGCTAACTTTTTTGGTTGAATATTACCAGGAGTCATAACCATATGCATAATTGCTTTGTATAATGGTACACACACACTTGAACAAATATCCGCTTTAGTAATTCCATTTGTTTCAACTCTTTCAATTTTGACTGGAGCAATGTTTTTGATGCCGATGATTTTAAGATCTTTATCAAGATCAATGAATTGTAACTGAAGACTTAATTACATTTATACACAAAAAAGTCTTCTTGATTATGTATCAGACCCAATCAAAATTGATAAAATAGATACAATCGAAATAAAAGACTTAGAGTTTATATATCCTGAATCACCAAATAAGTTAATATTACCTGTAACATCATTCAAGTTTGAAAAAGGTAAAAGCTATGCCTTTGTTGGTGAAACAGGTAGCGGTAAATCTACAATCGCAAAAGTGCTTTTAAGATTTTATGATCCATCTAAAGGCCAAGTCCTTGTTAATGGTATAGATTTAAAAAATATTGATTTACAAAGTTATTTAGATAAAATTGGCTATGTTGAACAAGAACCCCAAATATTATATGGTACTGTTATGGATAATATTAGATATGCAAAATTTGATGCAACCGACGACGAAGTGATAGAGGCTGCAAAAAAAGCGAGACTACATGACTTCATATTAACTCTTTCTGATAAATATGACACAATTTTAGGAGAAAGAGGGTTTATCTTTTCGGGTGGACAAAAACAAAGGTTAGTTATTGCGAGAATGTTTTTAAAAAATCCTGAATTATTAATTCTTGATGAAGCGACTAGTGCATTAGATAACATTGTTGAAAAAGAGGTTCAGGCTCAGTTAGATAAATTGGTTATTGGTAGAACTACAATTGTTATTGCGCATAGACTCTCAACAATAAAAAAATGTGATCAAATTATTGTTTTAGGGGGTAATGCTGGAGGTATTGTTCAAGTAGGTACATTTGATGAGTTAAAAGTTAAAGAAGGACATTTTTCTAAATTGTATAATGCAGGACTGATGGGATAGGTGAAAGTAAAATGATTTATGAAGAAAAAACGAAATCTAAAATACAATCTAGTATTTTAGAGGAAAAAAAACAACATGGTTATTTATGATTGCTCTTCTCATACTTAAAAAAACATCCAGGATTTGGAATTTTGATTTTTATCCTATCAATATTAGGTAGTGCTATGGCAGTTTCAATACCATTATTAATGCAACAAACACTTAATTGTTTAAGGTTGGGAAATGGGGCAACTACAACTTTTGTTATTTGACAATTTGCTTGGCAAGATTGAGTTGCTCTACAATTAGTTTTTTATGTGGTATTGGCTATATTTATTTTTACAAGAAATATAGCGGTTGGAAAATTAGGTAAAGATATAGAAATATTCTTAAGAAATGAAACATTAAAAGCTTTAATTAAACAAGATATTTCATACTACAGTAATCAAAAAATTGGGGAAATTCTTACTAAAATTGGAGCTGATACTTGATTGATTGGTGAACAAACTCGTCAAATCCCGACAATGATGTTAATGGCCGTCTTTAACTTTATTGGTTCAGCAATTGTTTTAATATTCATTGACTGAAAACTTGGTTTAATATCTATGAGCTTTGTTCTGTTTGGTCTATCAATGATGTTTTTCTTTTTAAAAAGAGTAAGAATGTGAATTGGGAGATTAAGAACTACTATAACTTATGTTAATGGAGATATAACCGATAGAATCGGAGTGATAAGATTAATAAAAGCTAGTGGAACTGAAGAATATGAGAAAAAACGTTTTCAAGAAATACATGGAGATTTTTATGATACTGTTAAAAAGTTCTTTAAAAGATTAAGTTTTGTTTTGACAGGAGCATTTCTAACAATAATGTCTATTCAATTGATTGTACTGTCATCTGCTTATGGTTTTTATAGCAATGATCTACAACACTTGGTAATAATAGCAACAACATTTATTGCCGGTTTGGGAACTATGACTTCACCAATATTTTTATTGTTAAGATTTGCTTTTGGTTATATGATGGCAAATGAATGTACAAGAAGAGTTCACCAAATTACAAACTCAAAACCAAGATTTGATGCTCATTATTATAAAGGTGAGGGTAAAGAACTACTACAAATTGATAAAGACATTGTTTTTCATGAAGTTTCATTTAATTATCCCGAAAAACCAGAAGTAAATGTTTTACCAAATTTTAATTTCACTTTTGAAAAAGGTAAAAGTTATGCCTTTGTTGGTGAAACTGGAAGCGGTAAATCATCAATAGCAAAATTATTACTAAGATTTTATGATCCAACTGAAGGTAAAATACTTATAAATGGAGAAGATAATTTAAAAGACTTGAATTTAAAATCATATTTAGATAAAGTGGGCTATGTTGAACAAGAACCACAAATAATGTTTGGTACTGCAAAAGAAAATATTATGTATACAAGCCCAAATGCTTCAGAAGAAGAAGTTATTGCTGCTGCTAAAAAAGCAAATTTACATAATCTAATTATGAGTTGACCAAATAAATATGAAACAATGCTTGGTGAAAGAGGATTTATGTTATCAGGTGGGCAAAAACAAAGACTTGTTATTGCAAGAATGTTTTTAAAAAATCCACAATTATTAATTCTTGATGAAGCAACTAGTGCTTTAGATAATATTGTTGAAAAAGAAATACAAGCTGAACTTGATAAACTCATGAAGGGAAGAACAAGTATTTCTATTGCACACAGATTATCAACAATCAAAAATGTTGACCAAATAATAGTTTTAGCAAGAGGTTTAGGTGTTGTTCAAATGGGAACATTCAACGAGTTGAAAAATCAAGAAGGGCACTTTAAAAACCTTTACGAAGCAGGATTAATGAAAGAAGAAAAAGCTGTAAAAGAATAAATAAAAAAGGTGTAATATCCTTTTTTATTTATTTTTTAAGTTATAATGTTTAGGAGTTTATGACAAATAAGGAGTATTATGTTTAATTTACATGAAATAAAAAAAGCAAGAATTATAATATTGGTTTGATTTTCATTTTTAATTTTTTTAACTTTTATTCATTTAGTAGTAATAAGTTTAATATATTCATTTATGCAAAACGACAAATCATATTTTGTAGATAAATATTCAGACATAGTGGGAACAAAAATATTTGAGTTTATCACTGCTAGCAAACCATTTTCTATAATACCTAATTTGATAACATCAATTTTAGTAATTATTGTTTCGGTCATTGTTATATCTAAAATTTATAAATTCGCAACAATTGATATAAAAGATGAAGTTTCAATTGACTGAAATATAAAAACAGGTTTGATAGGATCAAAAAGACGTAAGGCCAAGGAATTAAAAGAACTTAATTATGTTATTTCTGTGCCTTTGGTAAATGAAAGACTTTTTGTTAGTATAAGTCTACTTTCTATAGTTGCTGCAATTGTTTCTGATGGTATATTTATATTTTCAATATACAGTGCAATGAAGTTAACAATGGTAACAATTTTGATAAACTTAATTTTATCTTGAATTATATCTACTTTTTTAAATTGGTTTATGAATAGAGTAAGAAAATTACCTGATAATGATAAACTAAGAAAAAGCTTTAATAAAGAAAAAATATCACAATTAAGTTCACATAATATTAGACACTATGTTAAAAATATGAATTTAAAAACTATTCAATACTATGTTAGTCCAAAATGAATGTTTAAAAATGATGAAGTTGAAAAAATGAGAACAACTTATCTAAGTCTTGTGGTTTATTTGGAATCAGAGTTATTATTATTTTCAAATTTGATAAATATTGAAGATTTAAATCAAGAAAGAATAATTTCTTTAAAAGCTAAGGTTCTAGAATTAAATAAAAATAAATTAGACATAAATAGCAAAGCAAATAAAATAAGAAAAATTTTAGAAGAAGCTAAATTTGATAAAATAAATTACAAAAAATTTAGTGATGAAAAAATATTAGAACTATTTTATATTTTTAAAATATTTTTATTTAAAAAATTTATTTACACAGATTTATATAAAAATTATTTAACTAGTTTATTTAAATTAAGTAATTATCAATCTGACATGCTAGCTAATGACGTTGAATGAGTATATAATGAAAAACAATAGAGATAACTCTATTTTTTTTTAATCTAAATATTTTTTTAAAAAATTCATTATACCATTATCGAGACAATTATCTGTTATGTATTTAGCTGCATCTTTTACTTCTTGTAAAGAATTTCCCATAGCAACACTATTTTTATATAACTTTAATGCAGGTATGTCATTACCACTATCTCCAAAAAAAATAATTTCTTCATTTTTATAACCTAAACTCTCCAAAAACTTAAATGACTTAATTCCTTTATTTGCGCTTATATTTGAAACTACGTAATGAATTTGTGTTTTTTCATCATCGCAATCTCAAATAACAGATATATTTTCTTGATATATATCTTTCAATTTTTTAAAAAAAATGTTTAATTTCGAGTCTATTGGAAAGTGAGAAAACATAAAACTTACATTCTCAAAAAATTTTAATTCATTATTTTTTATCAATTCATTTTCTCTTGAAAAAAACTTATGTTCTAACCCAAAACTGTTTGTCAAAAATATATTTTCGTTATAAAAGTTTTTTAAAAAAACAGCTATTTTATCTTTGGTTAATTTATCAAATATTTCCTTTACAACATTTGAATCAACGAAATCAATTAATATTGGATTGAATGAGCTAACATCTGATAAGTAAACACCATTGTCACATAATACTTTATTAAAAAACTTATCTATTTTTAATGTTTTTGCCACATCAATTGTTTGCAATCAATTTCTTCCTGTGGCTATCATTAATTTAATACCTTTTTTTTGTAAATTTATCAAATATTCATTTTGTTCTTCACTAGCATATTTATTATTAAATAATAATGTTCCATCTAAATCGGTTATTATAACTTTTATATTTTTTAATTTCATCACTACAACTCCAATTTTTTTTTCAAGAAATTCATAATACCACCATCAACACAGTGATCGGTAGTGTATTTTGCTATTTTTTTAACCTCATTATCAGCATTACCCATAGCTACACTATTTATAAATACTTTCATTGCAGGTATGTCATTACCACTATCTCCAAAAAAAATCACTTCTTCATTTTTATAACCAAGACTTTCGATAAGTTTTAAAGTTTTATCACCTTTATTAGCATTTTTATTAGAAATCATATATGCTATTTCTTTTCTATCATCTGAAAAACCTCAAGCAATTAGTATATCTTCATGGTATTTACTTTGTATATCATCAAAAACTTGATACATATCTAAATCCGCTTTAAATTGCGAAAAAAAGAAAGTTATTTTTTCAAAACTAGCAATATCATTTATATTTTCAACCAACTTTTTAGTGTTTTTAATATTAACCTCATCGTTTTCATTTTTCAAGATATTTACTTTGTTGGTATACAATATATCTTGTTCATCTATTTTCTGAAAATAAACTTTTATATTTTCAGAGTTTAGTTGCTTAAAAATATCTTGTGCTATTTTTGGTTCTAAGTAATCAATCATCATTGGTTCTAAATTGTCTACTTTTGTAATGTATGAACCATTTTCACAAACTACAATATTTGCAAACTTATTTAATTCTAATTCCAAAGCTCAATCTTTTGTTTTGATTCAATTTCTTCCTGTTGCAAATATTAGTTTTATGCCTTTATTCTGCAACTCTTTTAAATACTTATTTTGCTCTAAATTGGCAAACTTATCATTATAAAGTAAAGTACTATCCAAATCTGTAACAACAACTTTAATATTTTTCATTTACTTATTCTCCTACATAGTAATTTTGCAATAAATTAATAAAAAAAGCAAAATAATGTTTAAAATCTATTTATGAATGACTTAAAAAATAAAAAAATAGGGCCAAAAGAAAAAAAGCAGTTTGATTGATTAAAATACTTGATGCAAAATCTAGACATTTTTTTTCAAATTTCAAAAAAAAATGTAGCATAATATTTGAAAATAACGAGTTTTTAGAAAAGTTAAAAAAT
Organism: Spiroplasma helicoides; assembly: GCF_001715535.1. Lineage (NCBI taxonomy): Bacteria > Bacillati > Mycoplasmatota > Mollicutes > Entomoplasmatales > Spiroplasmataceae > Spiroplasma > Spiroplasma helicoides. The sequence continues at coordinate 735,758 of NZ_CP017015.1, read as the reverse complement.
ATTGATATCTATTTAAATAAAAAAAATCAGCCTTTTATTATTTGAAATTTCTTGAACAAGAATAGTCAATCTTTAAAAGTATCTGAAAACTTTAATAAAAAATACTTTTTTTACAATATAAGAATAGAAAAAGTTTTCAAAGCAGCAGACAATATAATTTTTTACAATGATATGTTTTTAGAAAACGACTGTAAAACTCATTTGATAGATAGTTATGATTATTTTAATAAAAAGCTTGTGGATAATTTATGAAAAGGAATGTTTACAGTAGTTGATCAATATATAGGATATTGCATACAAAATAATGTTTTTTACAATAAAAAAAGTGTTCTATATATAATCCAGCAACATTTATTAGATATTCTTAATATTTACAAAGAAGATAAAAGGGGTAATTATAAATTACTTTTTGAAAGTATCGAAAAATACTTTAATTTAATTGATGGTATAGATTTTTATAATGAGGCGAAACCATTTTTAAAAGAAGATGTCAAAAATGGAGTATTATTTTTGTTAGAAGTAGCTATTGAAATATATTATCAATTTATATTTATAATTAAAATAATAAATAATTTAAATGATAATAATAATTTTTCTAGTGAAATATCAAAAATATCAGATAAAATTTTACTATTTTAAGCCATTATTTCACATTATAAAAAATTTTTTTATAATGATTAGTCTATAATACATATAGTAAAGTTTAAGTGTTATTTTTTATTTAAGAGGTAAATATGACAAAAAGATTTAAATTTATTTCCAAAAATAGTAATTGTTCATTAAAGATGTCTTTAGTTTTTTTTGTTTTTACAATTTTAGCCTCATTGATTATTGTTTATAATAAAGCTAATTTTTATGTGAATATGTCGATGTTTTTGGCGTTGTTTTTTATGCAAATTTTGAAACTGCACTTAATTGTAATTTCAAAAAGTTTTTTTTATGATATTTTTCAATCACTTAACGAACTTATAAATGAAACTAAAAAAATAATAAAAAAAGAAATTATTTTAAAATATACAGCTTTGATATTTGTGGTTATGAATATTCCTTTAATATTAACTTTTGGTAATATAAGAATACTAAAGCTCATTGATATATTTTTTATCCTAAATTTTTTAATTGCAGGTATCAATATACTTATGGGTGTTTTAATAATGTATTTAGAAATTATTATTTGAGAAAATAAAAATCATATTTTAAATACTATTTTTTTACTTATAAAAAAAATTAGTAAAAAATTTAAACGATTTTTTATTATTCAGTTAGTTTTTTTTATTGATTTACTTGAAAAAGTTAAAAAAACTCACTTTAAGTCCGTAATAAATTATAAAAAAGCAAAACTTTTAAAATTAACAAATTGCTTAAATGGTGATTATTTATAATTTTGCTTTAATTTATAAAATAAAGATTTACTAGAAAAGGAGAGTTTTTATGAAGGAATTAGAAAAAGATTCAAATAATAACATAAAAAAAGATAATACTGAAAACGTTAAATTCAAAAGTAAGAAAAAGGGATCATTTTTCAAAATAATTTTTCACTATTTAAAAAGACATGTCTTAGTTGGAATAGCAATAGTGATAATAGCAATTATTGCCTCATTAATGACAGTTTTAAGTCCAAAAATAATACAATATATGTTGCGAAATTTATTAGCACCTACATCTGCACTAATAATTTTTCATAGTTACCAAGCACAAGGTAAAACAGTCGATGCAGAAGCTATTAATAGTGGTTTAAAAGATAACAATGTAAAGATTATTGATAACGGAAATATAACCGAAGAATATTTAAAAGATTCAAAAAACTATTTTTCAGATGTATTTGGTTTACATCTTGGTTGAATGGATTTTATTTATGTACAACTGGTTATGTTTGTTATTTTAGGTATAGCAACATTTTTAACAAACTATGTTGCTGGAATAATGGGTAAAAACATAGAAATTGAACTTAGAAATAAAACTCTAGAAAGACTTGTGAAACAAGATATGAGTTATTATTCGGACAAAAAAATTGGTGAGATATTAACAAAAGTTGTATCAGATACGCAAATAATTGGAGATCAAGCGCAACAAGTGCCAGTTTTGATACTTTCTGCCTTATTTACATTTTTTGGTTCTCTTGCAACCTTATTAACGATTGATGGTTACTTAACATTGGTAGTTTTAGTATTAATGGCAACAATTTTTATAGTCTTATTTACTACTTTTGGAATAATTAAAAAAATTGCCACAAAAGTCAGAAAATCAATAACAATAATAAATGGTGATGTTACTGATAGGATATCAACCATAAGACTTATAAAAGCATCCGGAACTGAAAATTATGAGACAGAACGTTTCAAAGAAGTTCATAAAGACTATAGTATCAAAACAAGGGCTCTAATAAGAGTTCAATCAACAGTTGTAACAATTTTAACTGTTGGTGTTAGTTCTATACAAATAGTTATTGTTATTGCAGCAGCTTTGATTTACTACGATAACCCGAGTTATCTAGCAATTACTTTATCTTCATTTATTAGTGGGGTTGGTACAATGGTTGGACCGATTATGCAAACAACAAGAATGGTTGCTGGTCTAGTGCAAGCATCAACAAGTTCAACAAGAATAAATGAAATACTAGCATCTAAATCAATTTTAAATATAAGTTATGACAAAGATAGTGGAATAAAAATAAATGATATTAATGGAGACATAATTTTTGATAAAGTTGAATTCAGTTATCCTGAAAAACCTGAAAAAGTTATACTACCAGATTTCAGTTTTACCTTTGAAAAAGGAAAAAGTTATGCTTTTGTTGGGGAAACTGGAGCTGGAAAATCAACAATTTCAAAATTATTACTAAGATTTTATGATCCAAGTAAAGGAAGAGTTTTAATTAATAACGATGTTGATCTAAGAAATGCAAATATGGCAAGTTATTTAGATAAAGTTGGATATGTTGAACAAGAACCACAAATTTTATATGGTAATGTCCTTGATAACATCAAGTATGGAAGATTTGATGCAACTGATGACGAAGCAATTGAATCTGCCAAAAAAGCTAATCTACATGATTTAGTTATGACTTGACCTGAAGGATATAACACTATATTAGGTGAAAGAGGATTTATGTTATCTGGAGGACAAAAACAAAGACTTGTTATTGCAAGAATGTTTTTAAAAAATCCACAACTATTAATTTTAGATGAAGCAACAAGTGCCTTAGATAATATTGTTGAAAAAGAAATTCAAAAAGAATTAGATAAATTAATGGTTGGTAGAACAAGCATCTCTATCGCACATAGATTATCTACTATTAAAAATGTTGATAAAATTATAGTTTTAGGTAGAGACCAAGGAGTAGTTCAAATAGGAACATTTGATGAATTAAAAAATAAAGAAGGTCACTTTAAAAAACTATATGAAGCAGGTTTGATGGACTAACATATAAAAAATCAGCGAAAGCTGATTTTTTATATGTTTAGCGCCTCAATAAAGTTTTTAACCACTTTAATTCAGTTTGAATAAATTTTTTCTCTTGCTATTCTTATTTCATCGACTTTTTTAGAAATTGAGTTCTCTGAATCCTCAATTCTCTTGAATTGATCTTCAAATAATTTTGAAATTGTATTAAAAGTAGTATTTTTTCAATCTATAAATCTTTTAATTTTTTCATTATTATCATTAGATCCATACTTTTCTTCTAGTCTTGCTTGCGTGATTATAAGAGTTCTTATAATATTACCAACGAAGGTAAAACTATCTGGATCGGTTAGATATATATTTGAACTAAAATCAGATACTTTAAATGGTATACCTCTGTATTTATCGTTGAAACTAGTTGCAACTAAAATTCCATATTGCGAACCTTCTTTTGTCATATCTTCAATAAGTTTTTTTTCTCAAGAATTACTTCATTCTGCATTTTTCACTTCATAAACAATTTTACCTAACACTTTATTTTCTTCTTTTATTGTTTGCAAATAATCTGCTTTTTTTGATTGACTAGTTATTTTTTCTATTATGTCATTAACAAAAACTTTTCTTAATTCTCCCTCAACATCATGTTCAAAATTTTCTCCCTTAGTTTTGTTTTGAATAACCTTAAACTGTAAATTAGCTTCTTTTAGTTCATTAATTTGATTGTTTAGCATATTTAACTTATTTTCATATTCATTTCTTAAATTCTCTTTTTCTCGTAGAATATCTAATTTATTTAAATTTTCAATATTATCAATATTAGCTTTTAAATTAATATTTATTTTTTCTAATTCTAGTATTTTATTTAAATTTGATTCTATTAACTTTTGATACTCTTCTTTAACACTAAACTTGGCTTTTTCTATTTCACTTTCTTTATTTTTGTTAAAATCATTTATTTTAAGCTCAAGTTTAGCAATTTCTATTTCTGATTTTTTGTTTATATCATTGATTTCTAACTCTTTTTTTGACTCTAGTAACTGCATTTCTTTTTCTAGGTTACTTATTTGCTTGTTAAAACTCTCTTTTTGTTTTGATAATTCTAGCTCAATATCTTTTCTTTTTGCTTCTTCAAAACTTTTATATAACTCTTTTTTTAATATTTCTTTAAACTCTTCTTTTTTAGAATTTAAAAATTCTTGTAAATTATTTAAGCTTTTTTCACTTTGTTCAAAATCTTCTTCATTAATATGATTACCACATTTTGGGCAAATAAAATCGAGTTGCATAACAATACCTCCAAACACTATTTTTTATTACTTATTATCATAAAATATTTTACATTTTAATAAGTAACATATAAAGAAATAAAAAAAGAAAATAGAAAATTAAAATTTAATAATAAAATACTTATGTAGAGGAAATGTATATGAAAAAAATTGTAGATAATTTATATTTAGGTGATCAGCATAGCACTCCTAAAGGCACTGAACTTAGATTATGTTGTGCTGAAGAGTTATTTTATTCTGATGGTTCAAATAATATTCTAGATATCTTTAAAGATAATCAAAAAGGAGTTTTTTATTACAAATTTGAAGATTATTCTAATTTAAAGGATATGCAAATAGAAACTATAAATGATGCAATATCTGAAATTGAAAAAAATATTAATAGTAAGCAAATTTATGTTCATTGCTTATGAGGTGTAAATAGAAGCCCATCAATTGTATTTATGTATATGGTGAGAAATAAATTAATTGGTGGTAAAAGCTATAAAGAATCCCAAAATGAGTTTTGAAAAATTTATCCAAAACATAGTCCAAATCCAGGTTGGAAGGAGTTTTTGATTAAAAATTATCCTTATAATTTTTAATTTCTTTTAGTAAAGTATAAAAAGAAATAGTTTAGTTAATTATGGAAAATATTATCAAAATTAATTGATAAATGTATATATTAAATATTAAAAAGGGTGTATAGTTATAAAGTAAAGGAGAATTATTAATGGGACAAATTGTACAAGTAACTATTACTAACATTGTGAATTTTGGTGCTTTCTGTGACGCTGTTATTGATGGTAAGTCTTACAAAGGACTTATCCACATTTCAGAAATTACAGATGGTTATGTATCAGATGTTGCAGATCACTTAAGTGTTGGGCAAAAATTAGATGGATATGTAATTTCAATTGACGAACCAAAAAGTCAAGCTAAAATTTCTTTAAAAAGAGTTTAGTCAACTAAAATAAGCACTTTATAAATAAAAATATTTTTTAATTAGTTACTTTAACATTTTGTAGTTAATAGCAAATAATTCAAAAACATATTTAATAAATAAAATTGTGCATTTTTTTAAAAAAATACTTTTATTTAAAAGTATTTTTTTTTAGTAAAATGGTATCATTTTAATAAGAATTTTTAATTCTAGAAATATTCTAATTATTAATATAATTTATAAAAAGGGGTCTATATGAAAAAGTACACAAATAATTTACTTATATATAAAATTTTATTTGCCGTTTTATCAATTATCGCTGTTTATGGTCAATGAGTTTATAAGTTAATTGATAATTCAAATTATGGTTCTGATACTCAATTGATGTATCATGGAAATAATGAATTAGCAACAATTGAACACTTTACAACATTTACTTTATTGTCAAATATATTTTGTCAAGTATGATTTATCAATGCATCTATAAATTGCAAAAAAGAAGGTCTTACAAAAGGAACAAGTTATACATCTGCTATGACTCTTTCTATATTGATAACTATAACTTGTTTAGTTTATAACTTGGTTTTAACACCAGTTAGTGGATTTCCAAAAGATATTGTTGGAGTATTGTGTTCTATAATGAATCACATAATTATGCCAATAGCTTTTGTATGTTATGTAATATTTTTAATGCCAAGAAAAAGAAAAGTTAATTTAAACTTATTTTTTACTAAAAAATTTTGAATACCATTTACTATAATCTTGAGTTATTGTGTAATGGCAATGGCCAAAGGTGAGTTAAGATGATCAAGTATGGATAGATCAATATATGAGTATGTAGACTCACTAGGAAAAAATAAAGATATATATTATCCATATTTCTTCTTAAATATTCACAAAGATCAGTTTGGACTTCCTGGTTATGCTATATTCATTTTAACTTTCTTTGGAGTATTTGGTTTAATGGTTGGTATTACTTATTTATATAACTATGCAAACAACAAAATTGTTGAGAAAAAATATTACCAATATTTAAATGAATATGATGTTGAGGTAACAGAAGTAAAAGCTCAAAGCGAACAAAAATAGAGTAGTAGAAATTTTTAATAACCTTTAACTAAAAAGATTATTTATGATAAATTAAGAATATATAACTAGTTTGTTTAATGATAATAGGGTGTTGATATGATTAATAAAAAAGAAAAATTAAAAGATATATACAATTATTTGAAAGAATGTGGTTGCACCAGTATTGAGTTTTATTTACCTCAAGATGTAAAGTTTGAAGCGAAAAACTCAATGCGTGTAATAAGAGAAATTTATAAAATTAGTTTTATGAATAAAAATTTCAAGGTTTTTAATTTTTTTTTAACTTTCAATACCAACAATATTCTGTATAGAGCAGAAAACACAACTAATGCTTCATGGTGTATAACCCTTGATGATAAGTCAAGTCAAGAAGTAGAAAGAATTTTGGATGTTTATTTAAATAAAGATAGTGTAATGGGGTTGAGTAAAATGGAACAACCAATACAATCAACACCAATTAGATTTTTAGATACTCTAGATCCAAATCAATTTAATATATATGTTGAAATTCTTAAGTATAAAAATATAACTAAACAATCTTGCAAAATAACTGATTATATGTTTTTTGATGAATTTGATGTTTTTTTTAAAGAGTTTCTACCTATATTTACTCAATAACTTAAAAGTTTTGTATCGTAATTTACGGAGGTTTTAATGAAATTAAACGAAAAAATATTGAAGTGTTTGAATAAAGAGCTTGATAGACAAAAAAGTCACATCGAGTTAATTGCAAGTGAAAATTATGTATCAGAAGCTATTTTAGTTGCTAATGGGTCAATTTTTACAAATAAGTATGCTGAAGGTTATCCGGGAAGAAGATATTATGGTGGTTGCAAATTTATTGATGAAGTTGAACAATTAGGTATTGATACAGCAAAAAAACTATTTAATGCAGAACACGCTAACATACAACCACATTCTGGTAGCCAAGCAAATGCAGCAGCATATAAAGCACTACTAAAACCTGGTGATAAGGTTTTGGCAATGGATTTAAAAGCTGGTGGTCATCTATCTCATGGGTTTAATCTTAATTTTTCAGGGGAAATCTATAATTTTAAATTTTATGGAGTTAGTGAAAAAGATTATCGAATTGATTATGAAGAAGTTAGAAAAATAGCTTTAGAATTTAAACCAAACTTAATTTTAGCTGGAGCTAGTGCATATTCTAGAATAATTGATTTTAAAAAGTTTAAGGAAATTGCAGATGAAGTAGGAGCACACTTTATGGTTGATATGGCTCATATAGCAGGTCTTGTGGCCGCTGGAGTACATCCAAATCCATTTCCATATGCTGATGTTGTAACAACAACTACGCATAAAACACTTAGAGGTTCTAGGGGTGGAATGATTTTATGCAAAGAAAAGTTCGCAAAAAAAATTGATAGTGCTGTTTTCCCCGGACATCAAGGTGGACCTTTGGAAAATTTAATAGCTGGTAAAGTACAAGCTCTTATTGAAGCTAGTCAATCTGAATTTATTGATTATGCAAAGCAAATAGTTAAAAATTCACAAGCACTAAGTGATTCTTTGATAGAAAATGGGATTCTTGTTTTAACAAATGGAACAGACAATCATCTAATTAATTTTGATGTTAAATCAACTTTTGGTATTTCTGGTAAAAAAGCAGAAGAAATTTTAGAATCTATTGGAATTGTATGTAATAAAGAATTATTGCCATTTGATACAGAATCTTCTGTTAACACTTCTGGTTTAAGAGTTGGTACAGCTGCTATGACGACTAGGGGTTTTAAAGAAAAAGAATTTAAAAAAGTAGGTCAAATAATAGTAGATGCTTTAAACAATAATAAAGACATGGATGTTTTAAAAGAAGAAGTATTAACATTATGCAAGAATTTCCCAATATATGAAAATATAAAATATTAACATAAAAATGCAAAATTTATTTGCATTTTTTTAAACTCTTTTTTTGATAGAATTAAATTAATGTTAAATTAATTTATTAGAATATTAGGAGATTTTTTTATGATACAAGATAGTGGTAGTTTTAATTATGTAGAATGTAGAGATGTTGAAACTCTAATAACAGAAATTAAAAAATACATAAAAAATGAAAATGTTATAGAAAACATAAGAAAAGCCTATTATTTTGCAGAAGAAAAACACAAAGATCAAAAAAGAAAAAATGGAGATCCTTTTATAATTCATCCACTTTCAACTGCATATTATTTAGCACAATGAAAAATGGGGGAAAAAACTATAATTGCAGGACTTTTACATGATGTTGTTGAAGATACTCCTGTAACTTCAATAGAAATAGAAGAAATGTATGGTAGCGATGTATCTTCAATAGTTGAATCAGTGACAAAAGTAAGTTATTTTACTAAAGAAAATCGAGCACAAATGAAAGCTAGATATTTAAGAAGGTTATTCTTATCGATGATTAGAGATATTAGGGTAATAATTGTTAAAATAGCTGATAGAATGCACAATATTTTAACTTTAAAATATATGAAGCCTGAAAAACAAAAATTAATCGCAAAAGAAACATTAGATATTTATTCTACAATTGCTCATAGAATTGGTATGAAATCTGCTCAAAATTTACTAGAAGACTTTAGTTTTGAATATTTACATCCAGATGATTATAAAAAAATAGTTTATCTACTTGAAGAGGATAAAGAAGTTCGTTTAGAAATTATAAATAATATAATGTTGGAAATTAATACTAAAATAGCTGACTATATACCAGATAAGGAAGTATTGGTTTTTGGTAGATCAAAAACAGTATATTCGATTTATAGAAAAATGCATATTTTTGGTAAAGCTTTTCAAGATATTAACGATATTATTGCTGTTAGAATAATTGCAAAAAGTGTAGAAGATTGTTACAGGATTTTAGGAATTGTACATCAAATGTATACACCATTATCAGGAAGATTTAAAGATTATATTGCAACTCCTAAAAACAATCTTTATCAATCACTTCATACAACATTGGCAAGTAAAGATGGAGTTATATTTGAAGTTCAAATTAGAACGCAAGAAATGGATGATGTCGCAGAGCATGGAGCAGCAGCTCATTGGAAATATAAAGAAAATGACGGAAATCTAGATGTTGAAAAAGTACAAAAAGAAATTGATGAAAAAGTTGATATGTTCAATAGGTTAACTAATTTAGAAAAGGCTTCTGGTGATTGAGAAGAAAATGGTTATGAAAACTTAAATGAAAAGTATGGGGAAAATGTTGAAGAAGCGTTTAGAAATGATTATTTAACTGCCTTAGTTTATATATTAACACCTGATGGACATGTTGTTACTTTACCTTTTGGTTCTTCTGTTTTAGACTTTGCATATAAAATCCATACTGATGTTGGTAATAAAACGATAGGTGCAAAAATAAATGGTGTTTTTTCACCTTATAATGCAACACTAAACTCAGGTGATATGGTTGAAGTTCAAACAGCTAAAGACGTAGAACCTCAAGAAAAATGATTGAGGTTTGTTAGAACATCAACCGCCAGAAAAGCAATAGAATCACACCTTTCTAAAAAAGCACTAATAAATAAAGAAAAACAAGAAAATAGTAATAAAGCACTTATTCAACACACAAGAAAACAAATTTATAGATATATAGTAAGCAAAAATTTAAAATGAAAAGTTAATTCAATAGATGAAATTCAAAGAAAATTAAAAGTTTTGGATTATAAAAATATTGACGATTTTTTACTTTCAGTAGGTAATAATGACTTTACCATTGAAGAAGCTGTTAATATAGTTTTTGTATCAAAAGATGACTTAAAAAATTCAGAACAATTAAACGATATGAAAATAAGAAAGTATCGATCAATAATTGGTAGAGATGATATTAAAGTTAATGGTATTGAAAAGTTTAATTGTTCTCTTGCTCAATGTTGCTATCCAATACCTTTTGAAAGTATTAGTAGTTTTTTATCAAAGACAAAGGGTATACAAATACACAGAAGTGAATGTGTCAATATTGTTAACATAAAAAAAGTTAAAAACATCTTAGATACAGAATGAATTCCTTCAAAAGTTAGAGACAAAACTTACAGTGTAAAAATCAGAATAAGCACTCAGGATAGACCGGGAATAATGATGGATATTTTAAGCATTTTTGCTTTTAAAAGAATAAATGTAAGTGAATCTAAAATGGTAGTTTCAGAAAAAGACTTTACAGTTCATGGAACTTTTATCATTGAAGTTTTAGACGCTGAAGAATTAAATACGACTTTAACCACATTACAAGAATCTCCTGGAGTAATTAAGGTTTGAAGATCACTATCAAATGGAGAGGAAAATAATTAAATTATAGAATTTAATTTACTAAAAAATGAAAAATCTTTTTACAATAAAAAATATATGTATTGCTGGTTTACTAACAGCATTAATGTTTGTAATTGCTTTATTTTCAAGTTTTATATCATCATTATTTGGTAAATCAATTTTTCAAGTAAGTGATATTGTTTATTTATCGATTTTTGTAACTACAATTAATCCTATTATAAATATTATTGGAGCAGTTCTAGCTGGTATGTTAACTGATATATATTATGGAGGATTTATATATATTCCTATGACTATATTAGTTAAAATTTTAATCGGTTTGATAATGATTTTTCTTTTAAAAAAAATAAAAATTTATTATGCTATACCAGTTGGATATTTACCAATATTTATATACTTTTTTTATTCTTATTTTATTTATGATATTAGTATGGCTGTTGTTGAAGCAATAACCGATTCAATTCAATATGGTGTAACAGTGGTTTTTTCGATTGCAATAACCTTAACTTATGACCTTAAAAAATTAAAGTTAGAAAAATATAGTTAGAATATAGCTCAGTACAACCATATCTATTGTTCCTAAGACAATAATGTGTTATACTATAATAAATTGCAAAAAGAAAGGGAAATATATATGAAAAAAGAAATGATATTTTTGCCCGTTACCGAGTTTGTTAATGCGAATTTAGATTCTAATATAGCATCAAATAGAAGAGATTCAGAATATGATTTTAATTATACAAGATGAAAATCGCTAATCTATTCAAGTCAAAAGCTTAAGTTTATCTTGAAGTATTGTCAATCAGTTATGCAGTGATTGAGCAAAAATGTTGATGTAAAAAATTATAATGTATCAATTGATACAACAACTGTTGATAGATTTAATCTTTCTGTTTATGAATTTGAAAACCATATCTTTAACTGTACTTTAATTACAAACTTTTATTTAATACCTGAAAGTGAATGAGCTACAAAAATTTTTGAAATGCATTTTTCAAAATATGATTTAATTAACAATAATCTTCAAATAAATGATGGAGCATCATTTTGAAGAGGGGAAGAAGGTTTTGAAAAATTTGTAAATATGTTATTCGCAATTATGAAAGAACCATATAAATTTGAAAAACATGCACCAGTTCAGTGACAAGTTGAATTTAAAGATAAAAAACTTTCAAGCTCACAAATTAGAATGCAATTAGCATCATTAGTTAGTCCAGGAATTAGACCTGAAGATCCATACCTTACAATGGAACAAGCTATGGAAATTGAAAAAGGGGCAAATCCATTGGTTGTAGCTCAAAAAGCAAAAGAAGAAAGTGAAAAAAAAGAAGTTATAAATCCATTATGAGATGAAGCAATTCAACAAGAACAAAAATATAAAGACTTGGAATTTGCTAGAAGAGCAATGCATGGTGATTTACCATTACCAAAGAAAAGAAAAAGAAGATAATTTTAAAACATTCAAGTGAGTGTTTTATTTTTTTTGTAAATTTTGGTTGTTTTTTGTAAATTTTGGTTGTTTTTGGTTGAAATATATAATTTTAGGTATAAAATTAATTTGAGGTGATAAAAGTGTTAAGAGAAGAGCGATTGAAACTCATTCTGGATTTTGTTAATGCAAACGGTTATTGTTCTAATGAAGATATTTCCAAAGCATTAGGAATACCTTTTACCACCCTAAGAAGAGATCTTACTGACTTAAACACTGAACAAAAACTTAAAAGAGTTCATGGTGGTGCTAAGTCAATAAAAGAGAGGTCTATTTTAGAAGAGACTTTAGATCAAAAGCTTACTTCTCATATAGAAGAAAAAAAAATTATAGCTCAAAAAGCTTTAGTTTGTATAAAAAAAGGAGAGACTGTATTTTTGGATGCTGGTTCTAGCACTTATTTTCTAGCACAGCTAATAACTCCAGAATTAAATGTAAGAGTATATACAAACTCTATTATTAATGCACAAGTATTGGCAAATAATGGAGTTAGTGAAATTCATATTTTACCAGGTAAATTAAAATTATCTACAAATGCAATATGCGGTGTAGAAACAATAGTTAGCATGTCAAAGTTTCATTTCGATGTTTCATTTTTAGGAGTAAATGCTGTTGATAACGATTTCAATTTTTATACAACAGATGAGGATGAAGCACTTGTTAAAGTTAAAGCAATTGAAAACTCACAATTTGCATTTGCTTTAGTAGATAATAGTAAAATGAAGTCAAAGGCATTTATAAAGTTTAGTGATAAGAGCCAAATAGCACTTATAAGCGAAGAGGTATAATATATGATATATACAATAACATTAAATCCAGCAATTGATCACATTATTTTATCAAATAAACCTGTAGAATTAGGAGTTACAAATTACTATGGTAGCGAATATCAGGTTGTTGGTGGTAAGGGAATTAATGCTGGGGTTATATTAAATAATCTGAATGCAAATGTTAAAGCAATTGGGATTATGGGAAATGACAATAAAGAATTATTTCTTAATAAATTTAACGAAGTAAATCTAAAAAATGAATTTCACTTTAATCCTGGAAATACAAGGGTTAACTACAAAATAAAGCATTTAGAATCTCATCAAGAAACAGAATTAAACGGTCTTGGTTTTGAAACAAAACCAAAAGTAATTGAAGATTTTTTAAAATATTTAGAAAACAATTTAAAAGCAGATGATATTGTAATTGCAACAGGTAGTGTTGCGAGAGGAATTGACAGAGCTATTTACAAGCAAATTGGAGATATAGTTAATAACAAAAGTGCTTTACTTGTTTGTGATGCTGCAAATGATTTATTAAAAAATGCATTAAGTGCAAAACCATATTTAATAAAACCAAATATTGAAGAAATATGTTCTACATTAGGTTTAGAGTTAAAAAATGATATATCATTTGAAGAAGAAAAAAAACTAATTAAATCTCTACAAGATTTAGGAGCACAAAATGTATTATTAAGTAAAGGTTCTCAAGGAAGTTTATTTTTTACAAAAGAAGGACAAGTTTACCAAGTTGGTATAGCAAAAGGTAAGTTGGTCAATTCAGTAGGTGCAGGGGATAGCATGTTAGCTGGTTTTGTATATGGTATTAGTGAAAATATGCCAATAGAAAAAACATTGCAATATGCTGCAGCTAGTGGAGCTGCAACCGCTTTTAATGAATGACTAGCTTCAAAAGAAGAAATTATTTCATTAATTGATCAGATATCAGTTAATAAGAAGTAGGAGGTTTCTATGGAATTAAAAGAATTGTTTCATAAAAAAATAGCATTCTTTGAAACAGATTTAAATTCTAAAGACGAAGTTATAGATTTTTTAACCAGTACTTTAGAAAAAGAAAAATTTATTAAAGATGCTAAAGCTTTTAAAGATGCAGTTTACAAAAGAGAAGGTGAAGGTTCAACAGGAATCGGAGATGGAATTGCAATTCCTCACGTATTAAACCCAACTGTTAACCAATCTGCAATTGCTTTTTGTAAACTAAAAAACAAAATTGATTGACAGTCACTTGATGGTCAACCAGCAGATTTAATTTTTATGATTATGACAAATGGTAAAGATGGAAATGAACACTTAGATGCGCTAGCAAATTTGAGTGGTTATTTAATCAAAGCTGAAGTTCAAGAAGGACTAAGAAAAGCAAAGTCTGTTGATAAAGTTAAAGAGTTGTTAAGTCAACCTAAAGAAAAAAGAGAAGTAAAAGGTGATGGTGGATATGATGTTGTTGGTATAACAGCATGTCCAACTGGAATTGCTCATACTTATTTAGCAGCTGAAAAATTACAAGAATATGCTAATCAACTAGGAATGAGTGCAAAAATTGAAACACAAGGTCGTAGAGGTGTAGAAGATAAACTAACTGCAAAAGATATTGAAAATGCAAAAGTTGTAATTTTAGCACACGATAAAGCTATTAATGGTATGTCAAGATTTAACGGAAAAAAAGTTATTGACACAACAACTAAAGATGCTATTTATAATGGTAAAGATTTGATTGAAAAATTTGATTCAAATCCAAAATTAAAAACAATTGAAAACGCAAAAGATGAGGAAGATGGAGGATCTGGTGAACTAACATTATCTCAATTTAAAAAAGTTAAAGATAATTTATTAGCCGGAGTTTCAAGAATGCTTCCATTCGTTGTAGCAGGAGGTATTGTTTTAGGTCTAGGATTTTTACTAGACTATATATATACAGCGGCTAACGGAATGATAGCTGTTGCTTCACTTGATGATTTTGAGAAATATGGTTTAGGTAATGTTATTACTGGTTACACTGAAAAAAATGAAGCGGTACATTTAACATACAAAGCATTTACTGGAATGGCTGGCTCTATAGATTATGCTGGGCAAACGTATTATTCATCAGGCTCATTTGGAACTATTTGACAAGTAGCTCACTTCTTCTCAGGGGTTGGTAAAATAGGTATGGAATTGATGATTCCAATATTAGCTGCTTATGTATGTTACTCAATAGTTGGACCACAAGGTTTAATGGTTGGAGCAGTAGCTGGTTTAATGGCTAATGGAGATGGAATGGTTTATGGAGCTATTGGTTCATGATCAGGAGCTTGAACTAGATTCTTACCAAAAGATTTAAGTGGATTATCATCAGGATTTATTGGAGCTTTAGTAGGGGCTTACTTAGGTGGACTTGTTGTTTTTGGTTGAACAAAAGCAATGAAAAAATTTGGTAAAGGACTACAAGGGGTTAGAGATATAGTATTTATACCAGTTTTATCATTAATTTGTATGGCTGTAATAATGTTAGCTATTAACATTCCGTTAGGATATGTAATGTATGGATTACAACAAGGTATAACATTTATGGCTGAAAAAAATCTAATGGCAATTGTATGTATAATTGTTGCATTAATGATGTGTGTTGATATGGGTGGACCTATTAACAAAATCGCATATACTCTTGGTACATTATCAGTTGGGTATGCATTAGTAAAAGATTCATCATCACCTGCATATGAAATGCAAACAATGATTATGACAGCTGCTCTTTGTGGTGGAATGGTTCCTCCACTAGGGATTGCTGTATCAACAGTTATCTTCCCAAGACAATGAACTCAAAAAGCAAAAGATGCAGCTAAAACAAACTGATTAATGGGAGCTTGCTTCATATCAGAAGGAGCAATTCCATTCATGATTGAAGATCCAAAAAGAATTCCTGTTTCAGCAATCGTTGGGGGAGCAATCACTGGAGCAGTGGTTGGTATATTCAAAATAACAATTACTGCACCTCACGGAGGAATATTTGTATCACCTTTAACAAACTCACTATTATTTAGTGGTGATGCTATTCAAAAAGCTATGGGAGTTGTGTTCTTCTTTGTAGCAGTATTAGTTGGAGCAGTTGTTATGGGAGTTATCCTTGGATTCTGAAGACTTGCTGATATTAGAAATGGTAAATTAGTTTTATCAGGAACTAATGGAGTTAAAGAAGGATTGGAAGTAAAACTTGCAAAATTAAACGCTAAAAACAATCAATCAGGAGTTGCTAAAATCAACTCTAAAATACAAAAATACAATGAATTTGAAAAAGCTTTACTTATTAAACAAGAAGCACATAAAAAAAATATTGAATCTAAAGTAAAAAAATAATAATTTTTTAAAAAGCACCTAATTAGAGGTGTTTTTTTATTTTGCAATTTATTTTGGAATATTTTTTCAAAACTGATTGTTATTTTTTATATCTGTTGTAAAATTAAATTGTAATTAAATAGGAGTGCTTTTATAATTCAACATAATGGGTTGAAGTTTCTACGCTAGACCGATCTAGACACTATTGGCAAATAAAGAGGGGAAAAAATAATTAATCTGAATTTTTATATATAGTATAAAATTTTTTAAAATTGTAAAACCATAATAATAAGAATTCTCTTCTAATAAACCTCCAATAATTAGCAATGCTATTTACTTACAAGTAGAATTTAAGAGGGAAAAAAGAATGAAAAAATTGATTTCTATTTTAATGTCTTCTGCAGTTGTTGCTTCAAGTGCAGCAACAGCAATCGCTTGTGGAAAAACACAAAAAGTTTTTAGAGATATTTACTTGATAACAGATGCTGGTAAATTAAATGATAAATCATTTAATGAATCTGCATATAGCGGAGCAAACAAATTTTTAAGTGAAGTTTATTATCCAGCTAAAGGAGTTGCCGATGCTGATAGATTATCATCAGTTGCAGCAATAGAACCAAAAGATTTAAACAGTTTAGATCAAGCTTACAATGAAGCAGTTAAAGCTGGGGCAAAAAACCTTGTTTTGCCTGGATTCCACCATGCTGTTGAAGGTGCATATAAAGCCGCAGAAGCAGTTAAAGCAAATGATGGTTCAGCAATTATTTTAGATAGCTCATATAACAAATTCGATAACCAAATTGGTTTAATCTATAGAGGAGACGTTTCAGGTTTCTATGCTGGAGTAGCTGCTATTGTTTGATCTATTAATAATAGTAATTATGATGAAAGCTCAAATACAGTTAAATTAGCAACATATGGGGGAGTTCATAACAACTCTGCGGTTGATTCATTTATGCTAGGATTTGAAGCAGCAATAGCTTGATATAATAAAATTGATAATGAAGCTAAAAAAACTTTAGGTTTAAAAGATGAAGATAAAAGCTACAAAGTTAAAGCTGATAGAGTAGCATCTCAACAAACTCTACCAAACCAAAGTGGTTCTGATGCAAATGATTCAAAATGATTTACAGGTTCATTTTTAGTTGGTAGTGGTAAAACAATTAGTGATGCATTAGTTCAGGAAAAAGCAGATGTAATTATGCCAGTTGCTGGTGGACAAACTGATGATACATTAAAATCAATTAAAGAAAAAACAGCAAAAACTATGTTGGTTGGTGTTGATACAGATCAAGTTGAAGCATATACTAATTTTCAAGATAAATTTATAACATCTGCTGAAAAAAGTTTAGCTTCAACAACAGCCATTGCTTTAGGTCACACAAAATTATATAAAGAAGATACTAAAGTGCAAGAAGCAATTACAAAATATTGAAAAGATAAATTAAATAATATTGAAATTACTTTAGGTAATGATGGTAAATCAATGAATGAAGAAGAAAGCTGATCAGCATGAGAAGGACATGATTACTATGTAAATGGTTCAATTTCAACTTCAGCAAAAAATAAAGTTTCAGAAGGTGATCTTGGAAACAAAGTTTTAAAAGGAATTGACAGCAAAAAATTATTATTAGCTTCTCAAAACTTATTCAAAGAAATTGATGAAAAAGGAAATCCAAAAGAAGGTTTCTACCATATTTTAAACCAAAAAACTATTGATGCTTATGTTAATACTGTATTAGGTCAAAGTGAACAAAAAAAATAAATAAAAACTATGTTTAAAATAATATTTTAGAATTATAATTTATTTAGTATAAAGAGTTAATCAATATAGATTAACTCTTTTATATGTAGGGGTGGTTATTTTGAGCGAATTTGCAGTGGAAATGAATAATATCACAATGATTTTTAATAAAAAAATTGTTGCAAATGAGAACATAACATTGAAAGTAAAAAAAGGTGAAATACATGCCTTGGTTGGAGAAAATGGTGCAGGAAAGTCGACTTTAATGTCAATTTTGTTTGGTATTTTGCAACCTACAAAAGGAAGTATAAAAATTAATGGCAAGGATGAAATTATTAATTCACCAATAAGAGCTGCTAGACTGGGTATTGGTATGGTTCATCAACATTTTAAAATGGTTGAAATATTTAAACTTTGAGAAAATATAGCACTAGGTCAAGAAGAACTAATAGCAAATGAATTTGTTAATTCAAAAAAAATCAAAGATAAAATAACTAAAATAATGCAAAAGTATAATCTAGAAATCGATATAAATAAAACAGCTATGAATTCAACTGTTGGGATGAAACAGAAAGCTGAAATTCTAAAAATTCTTTATAGAGAAGCTGACATATTAGTTTTTGATGAACCATCAGCTGTTTTAACACCTGTCGAAATAAAAGGATTACTAGATGTTTTACTTGAACTTAAAAAGGCAGGAAAAACAATTATATTAATAACTCATAAAATGGCAGAAATCAAAGCTGTTGCTGACTCAGCAACAGTAATAAGAAGAGGTAAATTAGTTCAGACATTTGATATGAAGTCTACAAATGTTGATCAACTTTCTGAAGCTATGGTTGGAAGGAAAATTGTTGAAGTCAAAAATACTTACAAAGAACCAATGGATAAGGTATGTTTAAAAGTTTCTAATTTATCTATGAAAAAAGTTACTAACCCAAAAGTCATGGGATTAAACAATTTTAACCTTGAAATTAAGTATGGTGAAATTGTTGCTATTGCCGGAGTAGAGGGAAACGGACAAAATGAACTAGTAAATGCTATTACTGGTATGAGCAAAGTTTCTAATGGTAAAATTTTTATAAATAATATTGATATCACAAATGCATCTGTAAGGGATCGTTATTTAAAGTATCATATTAGTCATATACCTGAGGATAGACATAAGCACGGACTTGTGCTTGATAATAACATAATTAATAATATGACTTTACAAGATATTGATAAGTTAAAATTTAGTAAGCATAAATTGATTAAACAATCTTCTCTGCAATCATATGCACAAGAAGTCATTGATAAATATGATGTTAGAAATGCAGATTTTGGTTTTGCAACAGCTAGGGATTTATCGGGAGGTAATCAACAAAAAGTTATTGTAGGTAGAGAAATGTCGAGAAAAAGTGACTTGATAGTTATTTTTCAACCCACAAGAGGTTTAGATGTTGGATCAATCGAATACATTCATAACCAAATTTTAAAAGCAAAAGAGGAAGGCAAAGCTATTTTGCTTGTCTCATATGAATTAACAGAAATAATGTCATTAGCAGATAGAATAATAGTTTTAAGTTCAGGTAAAAAAATTGGTGAAGTAAATGGTCAAAAAGCAACTATTGATGAAATAGGAAAAATGATGCTTGGAGAAAGGAGAAATAAAGATGAAATTCAATCTAAAACAATGAACGTTTAAGCAAAAAGTCTACCTTTCTTTAAAATCAAACGAAACTAAAAATAAACTTAAATACGCAAAAGCGTCTATAATTGCGATATTAATTGGATTTATAGTTGGATTTATAGTTGTATATCTAGCAGGTGGTGATGGAGTTCAATATATGCAGGCTTTGTTTACATCGGCGTTTTCAAATTTCACAGCTGGAGGAGTTTCTGCATCTCAATTATCTGTTACTTTAAATTACTTTGTAGTTTTTGCATTAATGGGTCTTGGTCTTGCGCTTGGATTTAAAGTAGGACTATTCAATATGGGTGGTTCTGGACAAGCTGTTTTTGGCTTTGGAATGGCTTATTTAGCTTTATTGTCAATTACTAAAGAAAAAAATATATCTATGTCTGAAATAGGTAGTGGTTACATTTTTATATTATTTATTATCTTTATACTGTCAGGTGTAACTATTTCATTAATTGCAGGAATATTAAAAGTATTTTTAAATATTCATGAGGTTGTTACTACAATTATGTTAAATTGAATTGTTTGATATATGGTAAAATTTTTTATTAACCAAACAAATACAAACTTTATAGAGCAATCATTCTTGGCTGTTGGCGGGTACAATTGATTAGGTGGACTAATTGCTGTTGTATTGAGTTTTGCATCAGTATGATTTGTATTAACATTTACAACCTATGGTTATAAATTTAGAATCATTGGAAAACAACCAAGTGCTGGAAAATACGCTGGTATAAACAGTAGACTTTACATTGTTATTACAACCGCATTTCAAGGACTATTTATAAGTATGGGTGGATTTTTCTATTACTTTACAATAGCTAGACAATTAAATTATTATGCAGATGTAATTCCAACTATCGGTTTTGATGCAATTTGTGTTGCTCTTGTTGCTTTTAATAATGTTCTTGGTATATTACCGGTTGCATGAGTTTGAGCAATTTTAAATAGTGGAGCAATATCTGCTGCTAGTTGAGGATTAGTTGCAAAAGAAACATCTTATTTGATTTTTGGAGTTATTATTTATTCTGCAACAATTTATTCACTTTTATTTAGGTTTGTTCCTTTCAAATGAGCTAAGTTTTGAAATTATTTTGTGAGAGACACTAAATTAAAATTATATGTTAAATCTATTAACTCACAAATTAAAGATTTAAAGAAAAGTAAAAGAAATATAAAAAACGAACAAGCAATAATTTTAGCAAAAGAAGAACTTATAAAATTTAAACAAGAAAATAAAAATAATAAAGATAGTAATTTTAGTTTAAAATATAAAAACCTCAAATTAAATTTTGAAGATTTAAATGATCAGTATAGAGGTAAATATCATAAACAAATAATAGAATTAAAAGAGATGAGAACTGAAGCAATTGATAAAGGTTTTGAAAATTATTATAATAGAAACTTGTCTGGAGTAAAACAAACATATAATAATGCCAAAGTTTTAAATATTATTGGAATTTTGAATACAGCAATTACAGATTTGAATGAAGTTGATAAACTCTTATTTGATTATAATAGTAATTTTAAAGAACAGATTAAGCAAGATAAAAGCGCAAAATCTGAGTTAACAAATAAGAAAAAAGATTATAAAAATAATTTAATTCAGAAAATAAATAGCAATTATCAAGAAAAAATTAAAGAGATAAATAATATTAATAAAAATTATACAGCTCAATACAAGCAAAATAAAATTCTTCTTAAAGAAGAATTAAAACAAATTAAGCTTGATTTAAATAATAAAATCAAATTAGAAAAAGACAAAGTCAAAAAAAATGAGTTATTAATAGAAAAATATAACAAAATTTTGGAGGTGAATGATAAATATGTTTTTAGCGGAAAATAGTGATTTTTCACTTCAAGTTGTTAGTTATATTTTAGGATATTTTGTTATATTTTTCATAGCCGCAATGGCTGGAATGGTTTCAGAAAGATCTGGAGTTGTAAATATCGGTATAGAAGGATTTATGACTATAGGAGCACTAATTTATTCTATATGTGGAGTTTATTTTCATCCAACCATGGGTAACTGAAGTCAAATTTTAGGAATGATTTTTGCGATAATTGGAGCTAGTGTATATTCCTTGCTACATATTTTAGCCACACTAAAACTAAAGTGTGATCAGATAATTTCTGGAACAGCTATAAATATTTTGGCACAAGGAATAGGTTTATTTGTTGTATATAGCGGATTGATTGGTGGAGACACTACAAAAATCGATAGTACTTATGGACAAATAGCAGCTGATAAAGGTACAAATGCTTTTAGTATCTATTTAGTTATCACAATAATTATTACTTGTATTTTAGGAATATATTTTTCATTAACAAAAACAGGTAAAAGACATATTGCTGCAGGAGAAAACCCATATGCTTTGGAAGCTGCTGGAATAAGTGTCATCAAATATCGTTTTATTTGAGTAGTTATATCTGCTGGTTTGGCTGGTTTGGCTGGAACTTTCTTTGTGATGATTAGATTACAAGGAAGTTTTAGAGGAGATGTTCAAGGGTATGGATTTTTAGCTATGGCTATTATGATCGCTGGTCAATGAAGAATTAAATACATTGCATTGTTTACATTGTTATTTTCAATATTTTTCTCACTATCAGAAGTTGTACCTTTAAAAGTACCATCAATACCAACTGGAAAATGAATGAGTGCATTGCCTTTTGTTTTTTCATTGATAGCTATGATTGTCATTGCAAAATGGTCAAAACCACCAGCAGCTATTGGGCAACCCTATGATAAGGCAAAAAGATAGAATATATTAAATAATAATTTATATTTGTAAAACATCAAAAATGAATCAATATTTATAGATTCATTTTTTTATTTTATTCTATATAATAATATCTAGAAAATAGGTGTTAAAATGATTTTATGAGTTTCTAAGTTTTTTATTTCATTTTCGTTGACGTTTAGTAGTTACTCCCAAGTTTTTTTAGTAACTAAAAATTGTATTTATCAAAGCTCTCGAAATGATTTAAAAAATATTTCAACAAAGCAAGAAAGTTATAATTATAAAGATTTACTTATAAATGAATATGATTTATCTGGTAATATCAGCGTAAATAAATTTATGTTTTACGGAAGAATTCTTAAATATTATTATGCTAATAGTGTTACAGACATATCAGCAAAATCATTAAACACTTTCAATTCTTGAATAAATTCTATTACTAATGATCAAAACAATTATATAAGTTCTCATGTTATTCAAAATTACATTGCATCAACTTTTAATATAAGTGTTTATGGTTCAACAAATGATAGGGAGTTTTTTGCAGAGGCATTTGCAAAATGATTACTTACACCTGATGCAATAAAAAATAAAAGTTGAGAAGTTACTAATAATTTTTTCCTAAATGTTATGCCAAAGTTGATTGATAATGGTGGTATGCTTGTTGATAAACAAAATGATATTAAACAAAATGTTTTATCAAGTATTTCTACAAAATATAATTTGGAATTGAGTGATAAAACTAGCGATCTTAATTTAGGATATGAAAATTTAAATTATGTTGGTTGACAAACAAGCACATATTATCAGAATGCATCAACTAGAATACTATCTGATTGTAATTTAAGCAAAAATAATTTAAATGGATCAATAAGTTTGATTTTAAATAAATGGATGAATGACTCATTTACAAAAGCTAGCGAATCTTCATTAACAGAATTTAAAAATTTCAACACTAGTTTTTTTAAAGACTATAATGACTTAAATGAAAAATTAAAAGATAGTATTAAAGACGCTAATCAAAATAGTATGATTTGACTTTCGAGTTTATTTAGTGCAATCGAAGCCAAGTATACTAGAGGATTTTCTAAAAATGTTGATTATATTGGTAGTTGAACTAGTGATACAACATATCGATTAAAGGCTGTTGTTTTGAAGTTATATAATTATCTTTATTCAATTATAAAAAATGAAAGCTGAGTTTATAAAGTTATTTATGCATTAATAATTTCTCCTGATTATCCATTGGAAAGTGATGATGGTAAAAATTTAGAAGGGGTATTGGGATATACATTAACAGAAGGTCAATCAAACCCTAACACTATTAATAATTCATATATAGTTATAACTGGTAGGAGTTTATTATACAAAGATTATAATTCTCAATATACTGTAGGTTGATTCTCAAGTCCAGAAATGTTTAACACAATAGTTCATGAGATGGGACATGCATTAGATGCATTTGGTGGAAGAATTAATTCTTATAGAAATAAAGATGATACTCAATACTATTTATACAACAGTCTTTATAAGGGTAAATATTTTGAAGATAAGAACCCAAGTTTTATAGATGATAAAAACGTTTCTAGTGGAACAGAAACTGGAGTTCCACCAAAATCAAGCAATGATACTGATAAAACATCAAATGATTCATCTAGTGAAACCAATCATTTAAATGCTTTGATTTATATTTCTATTGGAATTTCTATTATATTATCAGTTTTAGTGGTTTGATTTATCGTAAGAAATATACAAAAAAAGAAAAGGGTATAAAAAAATATTTATTATATTATTTAAAAGGAATATGTATAATTAAAATAGTTAAGGATTGGTTTATGATGAAAAATATGATCGATTTGAAAAAATTAATGTTAAAAATCTATAACATATCATTTTTAGATTTCAAAGATAATTGAAAAGAAGTTTTTGAATATAACCAAGATTTTGAAAATACATTTTTAAAATATTCAAACATAAAAGATATGGAAGAAGTTGAATATTTTGGAAGAGAAATAGAAAAAAATTTTAAAAGTTTAAAGACAAAAAAAGATTGTGGTTTATATATTTTTACACCTTTGTATTTTTTAAGTATAAATTATGCTGCATTTATGCTTTATTGTAAATTAAAATCTGATTTTGAAAAATTTTATTTAATAAGTATGAATATCGATATCAAAAAAGATGGAAATAAAGTACTAGAATCATGTATGAGAGCAGTTGATTATTTCTCTAAATTAAGTATTAATTTATATAAAGATTCTAAGATGGATGAAGAAAAAGAAAATGCTTTGAACAAGTTTAATAACTTCTTATTAAAAATGTCTAGAACAAATTATAAAGATAATTTTAGGGCATTGGTTGATGATTTTCTTCTATATATTAAAACTTTTAATTTTACACCTATAACAGCTATAAGCAGTGGGTTAGAGTTTGAAAAATCAGATAAATATATTGAAAAGTATAAAAAAAGAATGGAAATGTACAGAAGCTATTGTGATTTATATTTTATGTTATCAATCTCATTAGCTGTTGTTTCTATAGTTGTTGGTCGAGAAGATAATCATGATTTAAATGAAGAATTGGATAAATTTTTACCTCAGCTAAGAATTTTAAAACCAAAATTAAAAAAATAAAGAAAAGAGGTATTTTATGAAAGAAGGTAAAGCTCTAGTATGTGTTGGTTCATTCGGGCTTTTTATATGTCAAGTATTATCAATTATAACTCTAAAAGATAAATTAAATGAAGTTATCAGAAATTCTCAAAACAGATATGATCAAATATTTGCAAATACTGTATTTTATTTTGTAGTGTTTATATCAGTTTTATCTGATTTTCTAATTTTATTATGTGTTGCATTTTTGATATTTAAAGATAGACCAAAACTAAATAAAGCAGGAGCTATTATATCTATTGTTATTGGAGTTTTTTCTCTAATTGGTGCATTTACAGCATTTAGATCTGAGCAGCAAATTTTGTCTATTGTTTTATATTTGATGATTGCAGTATATTTTTTATTTGGTGGTATAATTATTATCAAAAAGTTAAAAGTAGACAACCAAGTAGAATTTTTAGATCCTATTTTGGATCAATAGTTTGTAGAGGTATATAGATGAAACTATTTAATAATTCTGACAATTTTGATTTAAAACAATGAAATTTTTTGGATGAAACTATTTCTAATAAAATAAATAATGATAATCAAGTAAAAACATTATTAGATAAATTGATCTTGGTGTCAAAAAAAATATATAAAAGAATCTATATTGGAGCTTCATATTTAACAATTGGCATTTTATTACTTATAGCAGCTTTCGTATACTATGAATTGGTTGAATTTGATACTAAATTAAAAATTACACTAGTATTTGCTGTTATAGGAACTTTATTTTCTGCTTTTGGATTTATTTATATATATTTGTCTATGCGATTAAAGAAAAATAAAAATATGGGTGAAGATTATCAGTTTGCACAATATTTAGTTGAAAGCAATTTTATATCAAGCACATATCAACTTTTTTTTGATAAATATTATAATGACAATAATGTGAGCGATTTTAATATTAGCATTATAAATTATGTTGCTGAAAAAGACATTTATAACGAAGAACCACATAAATGTTGAAGTGAAAAAAAACAGTTGGAATATAATGAGAACTTAAATAGCTTTTCGCTTTTGTATAAAGATCATAAATTAAAGTTCATGATTAATAAAACAAAAAAATTTATTTATGAAGTCATAACAACCGATAGTAAAGGTAATGTGCACAGAACAAAAAAAATTGATTATATTCAAAGTGCAGCAATTTTTTTGAATAATGATAAACATGAAGATGATTATATAGGTATACAAATAAGTAAAAAAAAGTCAAAAAAAGATAATTACCAAACTGAATCAATTTATTTTAATAATCATTTTTCAATTAATGTAAACTCAAGTGATATAAGAGGGGCAAAGTTTTTAACACCAAAATATATAGACTCATTTGAAAATATAGATTCAAATGGCTTTAATAAAGTGGAAATAATTAAAAATTACTTTTATTCTGATTGATGAGTTTTCAACAAAGATAAAGAAACAAAGATAATCAATGATGAGTTGTGTGCATTAAAAAATAAAAATTATTTAAAAATAGATGATTTTAAAATAAATTTGATAAAAAAAATAACTTATGATTTTGAATTATTTACAAAACTATTTAGTTGAGTTAAAAATATTTATTAATATTTTTAACTCATTTTTATTTGCTTTCTAAATATTGATCTACTCTTTCTCTTCTTTTATATTCCCCACCAGGACCAAAATCTACTAATAATATCAATGTTCATCATCTTGGTTCATTAACTGTACTTGCCAATATGACTGAAATGAAATTAAACACTAAATACAAGACTCATATTGAAAGTACAACAAATTGGATATATTCTATTGTTGCAACATAATCTGGACCAGCTCTTCTTATTGTAAAAATATTAATTGAAATATAACTTAAACAAAACATAAAGTTTGGATAGGCAAAAAAGATAATATAAAGTGTGTATTTAAAACCTTTACTTAATTTGTGAAAAAAAGTTAATATAATTAAAAATATTGCATCCCAAGTTATGTAAAGAATACCAAAAATTTCTGTATACCCAGTTCTTGTTTCTAAAAAATAAAAACTTAAAGTTAAAATCATTGCAACTACTGCGCTTATTATTAAATTTCAAGTAGTTGCCATTCTTCTTCTAAAATTACTCATTTTTTTACCTCACACATTAATACTATTTTAAATCAAAATTGTTATATTTCAAAATCTTTTTACCTTTTTATTTAAGTGTATAATATAAAATAATAAAAAGAGGTATTTATGAAAGAAATAAAAATTGAAAGTTTTGATAAAAAGCAGTTACACACTTATGTATGAGATCAAGTAAATAAACCTTTAGGAATAATTCATTTAGTTCATGGAAGCGCTGAACATTCTCTAAGATATGAAAACTTTGTAAATTATTTGAATAAAAATGGTTGAATTGTTGTTAGTTCAGACCATAGAGGACATGGAAAGACTGCAAGTATAGAAGATTCTGAATTAGGTTATTTTGCTGATGAAAATGGTTGGGAGACAATAATAAATGATTTAAAAATAATAAATGATTATATAAGTAAAAAATATGAAAAACACAAAATTGTTATTATTGGACATTCAATGGGAAGTTTTATGGCAAGATCATATATAAGTAAATATGGTGAAACTATTGATGGAGCAATTTTGGTAGGTACAGCAATTTACTCTAATTTTATTCTTAATTTTGGTAAAAGTTTTGCTACAAAAAATCAAAAAAAATATGGAAGTAAGTATATAGATAAATTTGTATGAAAACTTAGTTATAAACCGCTTAATAATAAATTTAAAAAATTTGGAAAAACAGGTGCTGAATGGTTGTGTTCAGATCAAGAGGTTGTTAAAAACTTTGTAAATGACCAATTATCTGGTCAAATATTTACAAGCTCAGCTTTCAAAGATTTATTCACAGGATTATTAGAAATTCAAACTGATGAATCAATAAGTAAAATACCTAAAAATCTACCAATTTTTATAATTTCAGGTAAAGAAGATAGTGTAGGTAATTTTGGTAAAGGCCCACAAAAATTACAAAAATTATACTTAAAAAATAATCTTAACTCAAAAATTAGATTATATTTGAATATGCGACATGAAATATTGAATGAAGTTAAAAAAGAAATGGTTTGAAGAGATGTTTTAGATTTTTTGAGTGAAATATATAAAAAGCAAACTAAATTATTACCTAAAAAAGTTGTTTAATTGGTTTTAAGATACCCTTTAAATTTAACTTTTTTTTTGCTATAATTACTACAAATAGTTTGAATAAAGGAGAATGTGTATGCAGGTTAAAAAAATAATTGTAAAAAACTTTATAAATCCTGGTAAGCAGGATTTTGTTTTTGATGACAATGGATATTTAAAAAAGGGTAATTTCTATAGTTTAGATCAATTTGCTATTATCAGAAATATTTTCAATGGTGAGTGAATGAGACTAACAAATAGTTTTGAAAAATACTATCCAAAGTTCGCAAGAAAAATATCTGATATGGATTTACAAATGGATGCTTTGATTGTTCTTGATGAAGATGAATTAGCAGAGTTGAATAAATTAGCTATTCCATTAGTAGGTAGAGAACAAAAATCATTTGCATGATATTATTCAATAAAATGTGTTTATCCATACATTTTCCCAATTGTTTCATTAGTACCTGCTGAAAATGTAAAGAATGACACTACATTTGCGCTAGGTAGTCATTATGAAAAATTTATAAAATCAAATTCTTCTAAAAGAACACTTATACAAGTAGCAGGAATGAATGCTGCGGGTCAATTAAGAGATAAGTACTTTGAATATAGATCTATGGATGTAAGTCCTAATCAATTAAAAGACCATAGAAAATATTTAGATGTTATTAAATCAACATTTAGATATGATGAAGAGTTTATCAAAAAAATAGGTAGAATACTTTATAACATTGATGATGGAGACGTTATAAATTATGGTGATGAAGCTGAACTTTTTTATAGAAACCGTGATTTAAATGAGCTTTTAGATAAAGTAGCGATTTTGAGAGAAAATAAAGAAATACGCTTTGACTTTCTAGAATTATTGTTTGAATGTTATTTTAAAGATTTACAATGAGCATATGCTGCAAAAACATCTAATGATATATACGAGATCAGACAAATTATTCACAAAGAAAATTGTTTAAGACCTTTAACCAACATGAATTTTTTAGATAAATTTAAATTTGATATAAATATTCCTGAAGAGCTAAGTAAGAAAATAATTGAAAAAGAGTTTGTAGATGACAAAATAAAACCTGTATTATTAAAAGAGCATTATCAATCAATAAATCTTTTTGGTTCTGAAGAAGTAAAATTTGATTTTAGCGAAGAAGATGAAAGAGCAGAATTAAATGAGTTAAAAGCATATAAAGAGCAAGTTAAAGCCGAAGAACAAAGAATTAAAAATGAAGAATTAGAAAGCATAAGAGAAGCTAAAAAAATTGCTGAAAATGCAAGAATTCGTGAAAGAGAAATTAAAGTTCAAAGTGCTAGAAAATTAAAAGAACAAGAAAAAAAATTAAAAGAAAAAGAAGCAGAAATAATGAAAAAAATAGAAGAAAAGAAAAAGGCTGCAATAGCCTGAGCAAAAGAACAACAAAAAATGGTAAGCAATTATCCAAAGAAAAGGGCTTAAAAAGTAATAAAAAAACAAGAATACATATTCTTGTTTTTTTATTAAAATAAACCTAATAACTTTAATTTACAAGTAGATTATTTATGATTATAATAAAAAAAGAGGTAAAAAATATGCAAAAATCAGAAAAAGAAAATAGTTTGATAGAACTTACAGATAGAGTCGAATTGTACAAACAAGCTAAAAATATTAATATCACTGATGAAGAAGCACAGAACTTTGTTAATTCAATACTTGAAAATTATTTTTTAGATAATGATAATATAAGTTTTTTGCAAAAAAATGGATACAATTTTTTTACATTTTCTAACAATGAATTATGTTTTTGCTTAAGCGCAAAAACATACAAGGAATGTTGTAAAAACTTATTGAAACCAGAAAATGAAGAAAAAGATCATATAAGTTTAGAAAAAGCACTAATAAATAATAAGGATTATGAATCATATCTTATTTATATAAGTGAATTATATAAAAAACACTATGAAATGATAGCTAATCAAGAAGTGTGTCATTATCCAAATTGTGCAGAAAAGTCTATAGAATGCAAATTGTACAATATAGATTTTGAAAAGGATGAGTTTGTAACTACCAATAGAATTAACCCCTTTGACAATAATTTCAAAATCGGACAAAATTTTTTTCAACAAGTTACAAAAGATCATTTTAAATTTTATGGTTTATGTAAAAATCACTATAAAAACATTTCTTCATTAAATTTATCAAAACAAAGTTCTGAAGAAGATGTGTTAAATACTCATTTATTACCTATTTTGCATAGAACTTTTATTTTAAGAGTAGAGTTAGAAACAATAAGAGAAGAATTTTTAGAAAACTATCTTTCAATGAAAGATGAAGGATATAAAGCTTTACTGGTTTATAGAATTAAAAAAATATCAAATCAGTTGAAATCAATTGTAAAAACATTAGAAGGTTATATAAAAAATTTACAAAAAAACACAAATTTAAAAGTTATAAGACTTGATGTTCCAAGTTCTCATGAAATTAAAGTTTTGGATGTTTTATATCCACAAATTTCTCCAGATGATTTTGGTTTGGTAAACTCAATAAATAATATCTATGTAGAAGAAAACACTGCAACCATGAGTATAGAAAATGATAGAACAAACTCTTTAATTTTTTATGTATATAATAAAAAAAATATTAGAGTTGATAATTTCTTTAAACAATATCTAAAAATAATTAAAGCAAAACCAAAATTTGAAGCATCATTTGCATCAAATTGTGCATTGATATTAACAGACAATGTCTTATTCACTAAACAATATTTTGAATTTTTATCTGATGAAGAAAAAGCACTTTATTCAGCCTTGAATAAATTTAGATTTGAAAATCCAAATATGGGTCAAGAATATCTAAAAATGAAGTTTTTTGCAGGATTTAATAAAGGAAACAATTTCTTTAAATAAAGAAATTGTTTTTTTGAGGAAATAACAATATGTATAAAAATAAAAATTTTGATAAAGTAAATGGAGAAATGGTTGTCAGAAAAATTATTTCTGAAATTTATACACAATATAGAGGAATTATTGGAATTGATGGGCCAAACTCATCTGGAAAAACAATTCTTATGGAAGAAGTTGCTTTTAGGTTGGCAAGAGAAGGATTTGTAAGAGTTGATTTTGATTTCAAAAAATTTATAAATGGTAAAGACCTGCTTAAAAATTTTTTAGGCAACATACTTTTGAATATATCTGAATTTATTGGAGCAAAATTTTTGTACAAGTTTTCAAAAGAAAATAACATTAAATCAGTTAATAAAATCAAAAAAAATAATACAGGTTATGATATTGATTTAAAATTTAATGTCAATCATAGAACAAAGGATAAAGATTTTCAAAAAGAAAACTTGCTAACTATTATCAAAAGTTTTGATAAGTTTTTAAATGATTTTGGAATTAGAACTATAATCTGTTTTGATAATTTATTTGATCTTGAAAAAAGCAAAATTAAAGTAGGGTATGACTTTTTTGAATCTATATCATTAATTGCTCCACATATAATAATATTATGTACTATTAACAATGATAAGTTAGATCAAAAAGACCAAAAAATAAGTTTCAAAAAAATCTTTGGGAATATTTATGACTTACAAAAAAACTTTAAAACTTATGAACATAACAATATACAAATAAAAAATTTTATTAAACTTGAAAAAATAAAAAATTTGAAATTAATAGAAACAATAAACGAAGATTTATTAATAGTTGAAAAATGACTTAAAAGGTCATATGATTTTCACTTTACCGAAGAAGACACTAAAAAATATTTTAACGAACTTTGTTTTTTATATTGAGTTCTAAAATATTATTCTTTTGTAAATATTGATTATATTTCTTTGCTAAAAGAGAAAATAGAACTTTTAACGGATTTAAGAAAAGGTAGAAGATTTACCGATATTAATCAATATCCAAATTTACACGAAATTGCTATGTGTTTAAGAGAAGAAGACTATGGATTCAAAAATAAAAACAAAATTTTAGAAGTTATAAATATGATTGAAAATAGATTTTTATCAAATATACCAATAGCTTTGATATATGTAGATGAAAAAAACTATAATATAGTAAATGAAATGATGTTTTTATTCATATTTGATTGTAAAATTACAAAAACTAAATCTATTTTAAATAAAAACCCCAATATTACTTTATTAATTCAAAATAATACATTAGTAAAAGAAACTAAAATGATAATTGAATTATTAAAAAAGAGAACTGTTGAAGAATTTGAAAACGAAGATTTAGATAAAAGATTTTTTAATCATTACTTTGAAGTAATAAGCAATTATTTTGAACTTGAATTTTTATAATAAAAAAACACTATATTTTGCCACACTTAGCAATATATAGTGTTTTTATTCTTCTTGATCATCAACTGAATGACTTCAGTCAATATCATTTTCTTCATCTTTACTTTTTTTATAACATTGATCGCAAACTGAAACTGCTATTTCATCTTCAATTTTTTCATCATACACATAGATTCTTTTAGGATCTTGCGCATTAATATCATTTGAACAACCTTCATTTTGACATTTATTCATATAACCACCTCATAATTATTTTATATCAAATAAACTAAAAATTACTTGTTTTTAAAATAACATAATCAACTTTTTTAATATCTTTTACTTTTGTGCCTCCAGAATAAGATATCGAAGATTGAAGATCTTCATTCATTTCTTTATATGTTTCAAGTAATTTACCTCTTACCTTAATGAGCTCTTTTTTACCTTCAACATATCTTTTTTCACCTTTATTATACTCACTAGCACTACCATAATATTCTTTAAATAAAACTCCATCAACAGTAATATTTTTTCCAGGCGACTCTTCATGTGCTGCAAATAAGCTGCCAATCATACACATAGTTGCTCCGAAACGTATTGATTTAGCAATATCTCCATTAACTCTTATCCCACCATCGGCTATTATTGGTTTTGTTGCAACTTTACTACATCATTTAACAGCTCCTAATTGTCAACCACCAGTACCAAATCCAGTTTTTAACTTAGTAATACATACTTTACCTGGACCAACACCAACTTTTGTTGCATCTGCCCCTCAATATTCTAAGTCTCTTACGGCATGTGGCGTCCCAACATTACCTGCTATAATAAAAGTTTGATTTTTCATAGACTTTCTAATATGATCAATCATTTTTTTTACATTTAAAGAATGTCCATGAGCTATATCAATTGTAATAAACTCAGGAATCAAATCTTCTTTGGTTAATTTATCAATTAAATCATAATCTTCTTTTTTAACTCCCACAGATATTGATGCGATTAAACCTTTTTCTTTCATCATTTTTGTAAACTTTAAAGAATCTACATTAAATCTATGCATCACGTAAAAATATCCTTGTTCAGCTAACATTATACATAATTCTTCGTTTACAACAGAAGCCATATTAGCTGGAACAACAGGCATTTTGAAAGTATAATTACCTAATTTAATTGAAGTGTCACATTCACTTCTTGAATTTACCACACAAAGACCTGGTATTAACTGTATATCATCATAATCAAATGCGTACATATTTATCTCCTTATTAATATTCTACAAGACTATATTAAACAAAAAAATGAGTTTTTATTAACTCATTTAAAATTTTTTAGCTGCGTCTTTGATTTTATCTGACAATTCATCGATTGCTTCATCTGGATTTGATGTAGAAACAGGTGCTAATTTTGTGCCAGCAAATAAAATTGGCTCATTAACTTTAGCTCCCATAAACTCTCATGTTCCTTTTAAAAATGCTGTATGATCACCAAATGGATATCATCCAACTGGTGCACCCTGAGTAGTTAAAATTTGAACAGATAAGTGGTCTAATAACCCAACAGATCCATCTTTTTTACTATATTTGTATGAAAATGTTTTTTCAGCTAATAAAACGTGATCTAAATAATTTTTTATTAGAGCACTAACTGAAAAGTTATTCATTGGGCTTGAAATAATAACTTTATTAACTGATTTTAATTGTTCGATATATTTTATTGAATCTTCTTCATTAAAAAAAGTAGACATATTATTTCTTGTTAAAGTTTTTTGCGCCATTTGCTCATTATTTAAATCTAAGTAAATAATTTCATCATTAGGATTTAATTCACAATACTCTTTAACAAAACGTCTTGATAATGCTAAAGAAAACGATTTTTCTTCAGGACTTATTGTTCCTGAAATAACTAAAACTTTATTTGACATATTGCTTCCTCCAAACTCATTTTACAAAAAAAATATTGAAAAATATTTTTATTTAAGAAAAAAATAAATTAAAGTTTGTTAAAATTTTAAAGAGGAAATTGTATGAAAAAAGTTACGATTATAATTATTGCTGGTGGTAGTGCTAGTGGAAAAACAACCGTTGCAACTAAAATTGCAAATGAAATTTTAAAAGATGAATCTGTATCTCATTTATCAATGGATAATTACTATAAGAATTTTACTGATTTAAGTTTCGAAGAGAAACAAAATTTAAATTTTGATCATCCCAATTCATTAGATATTGAATTAATTTGTAAGCATTTAGACATGTTAAAAGGTGGCAAAGATGTGGAAACGCCAATTTATGATTTTAAAACACATGCACAGTCAGGAGAAACAGTTACAACAAAAGCAAGTGATGTGATAATTTTGGATGGAATATTATCATTACATATTGAAGAAATTAGAAAAAGAGCAGATATCAAAATTTTTATAAGAACAGATGACGATATTAGATTTATTAGAAGGTTAGAAAGAGATATTTATGAAAGAAATAGAGATTTAAAGCATGTTGTTAGTCAATATCTTAAAACAGTAAGACCTATGTATAAGTTTTTTGTAGAACCTTCAATTGATTATGCTGATATAATAGTACCTTATTATGAAGGTAATAGTATTGCGGTTGATTTAATAGCTACAAAAATAAGAAGTTTGATAGATAAAAAATAAATATATTCATTCTTTGCTTTAAAAAAGCATTTTTTTTATGATTTTTGGTAAAAAAAATAGTTTTATTCTATAATAAAAAAGACATTTAAAAAAAATTTGACTTTATCAAAAAACCAATATATTATTTGTGGTAAATGGGGCAATAAACTAAACATAACATTGTTGATTGTTATTACAATGGTAAGAAAGGGAATTATTATGGCAGAATCAAAAAATGAATTAAATTATAACGAAGATAGTATTCAAATTTTGGAAGGTTTAGAAGCAGTTAGAAAAAGACCGGGTATGTATATTGGGTCAACAGATGCTAGGGGGTTACACCATTTAGTATGAGAAATAGTTGATAACTCAATTGATGAGTCATTGGCTGGATTTTGTAATGAAATAAATGTAACCATTGAAAAAGATGGCTCACTAACTGTTAGGGATAATGGACGTGGTGTACCTATTGGTATGTATAAAGGAACTAATCAATCAACTCCTGAAATAATTTTTTCTGTTCTTCATGCTGGAGGAAAGTTTGGTGGTGATGGGTATAAAACTAGTGGTGGTTTACACGGTGTTGGTTCATCTGTTGTTAATGCTTTATCATCAAAATTTCAAGTAACCATTTATAGAGATGGAGTTATTTCAAAAATTAAGTTTGCAAATGGAGGTAAGCTAGTAAGTCCTTTAAAAACAACTGGAAATTCTAAACAAACTGGTACTGAAGTTAACTTTACTCCGGATGAAACTATGTTTAGTACTACAAAATTTTCTTTTTCAACAATAAGTGAGAGACTAAAAGAATCAGCTTTATTAAATTCAGGATTAAAAATATCTTTAAAAGATGAAAGAAGTAACAAGTTTGTTGAATACAAATATGAAAATGGATTAATTGAATTTGTAAATGAGCTTAGAGGTAGTCAAAAAAACTTATGTAATCCTATTCTTATAAAAGGTCAGGATTTGGACATTGAAGTTGAGATTGCATTAACATATACTAATGATTTTGCAGAAAATGTAGTTGGTTTTGCAAATAATGTTAAAACTAGTGATGGTGGAACTCATGTAACAGGTTTTAGAACTGGTTTATTAAAAGCATTAAATGAATATGGTAGACAACAAGGTGTTTTGAAGGATAAAAGACTTGACTCAAGTGATGTAAAAGAAGGTTTAATAGCAATTGTAACAGTGAAAGTTCCTGAGAATCTTATTCAATATGAAGGTCAAACAAAAGGAAAATTAGGAACCAGTGAAGCAAAAACAGCTTGTGAAAAAATTACTGAACAAATATTTGGTTTTTGATTGCAAGAAAACAAAACCATTGCATTAGAAATAATTGAAAAAGCCTTATTAGCAAGAAAAGCTAGAGATGAAGCAAGAAAAGCTAGACAAGCTGTTAGAGATCAAAAATCTAAGAGTAGAGGAAAGACTATGCTTGGAAAGTTAACTCCAGCACAAGGTAAGAACAAGGAACAAAATGAGTTATTTCTAGTTGAAGGAGATTCAGCTGGAGGAAGCGCAAAATCTGGTAGAGATAGAAAATTTCAGGCTATATTACCACTTAGAGGTAAAGTTATAAACGCTGAAAAAACAAAGTTGATAGATTTATTAAAAAATGAAGAAATTACAACAATCATTAATGCTATTGGGGCAGGTATGGGGAGTGAATTTGAACTTGATGAAGTAAATTATGGAAAAATAATTATTATGACTGATGCCGATACTGATGGAGCACATATTCAAACATTACTATTAACATTCTTTTATAGATATATGAAAGAACTTATTACAAATAAAAAAGTTTACATAGCCATGCCACCATTGTTTAAAGTAAGTCAAGGAAATAAAAAAGACTTTGTGTATCTTTGAACAGAGGATGAACTATCAAAATATATGAAAAAAGCAAAATCAAAGGTTGAAATTCAACGTTACAAAGGTCTTGGTGAAATGAATGCCGATCAGTTATGAGAAACAACAATGGACCCAGAACAAAGAAAATTAATTCAAGTTACAATAGATGATGCTTTGGGTGCTGAAACTACATTTAGAACATTAATGGGTGACAATGCTGAAAAAAGAAAAGAATGAATTGAAGAAAATGTTAAATTTACATTAGAAGATAACATTGATTATGTAGAAGCATAATTATAATTAGTGAGCGAGGTGTATTATGAGCAATCAAATGAGTTACGAAACAAAAGTAAAAGCATTTATGGAAAAATTTGAAGAGTATAACAAAATAAACAAAGACATTAAACGTTTTGGTGTTTTTAATAGTTTTTCATTTACTTATAAAATAGAAAAACATTTTTTGTATTTTGAGTTAAAAAATACAGATGATGATGCGCATGAACTTTTTACAGCAGCATATAGTGAAGAGTCAGTTTTTATAGATATCAATAACGACAATGATGCTAATTGACTTATTAAAACTATTAATAGATTAATAGAAAAAGCAAAAGAAACAATGAAAAAGGCAAGAGATTTAGCAAAACCTCATGTAGGATTGCTTGTTTACGATGACTATAAAGATCGCTATTTTTTAGACCCAGTAAGTGGAGAGAAACTTTTAAATAATCCTGAAATATCTAAAATAATCTCATCAACTAGATTAGATTTATTTAGTGTTTTTTTAGATTTTAGAAAAGTTAGAATACACCATAACAGTGAGTTTGAAATTGTTGGTATGAAGTCATTTGAAATAATAGAGTTAATAGATGAAATCACTGCTGAAATTAGATATATGGAAACTCAATTAAAAAAAATAGAGGGTATGCCAAGATATATATGTAATTTTGGAACAAGCGATAAAATAAATTATAATTTTAGTTCTTATGCAACAGATGCATTTCCTAATCAGCTTCAGAATGCTAAAAAAATTAACGAAATTAATTTATCAATAAGTTTGGAAGCTCAAAAAGGATGTGGAACAGTCTATAATTTAGTGAGAATGATTCAAGATACTTCAAAACAGTTATTAGAACTTTCAAGAGCAATGATCGCAAAAAATGAACCAAATCTATACAAACGTGGAGCTTCAAATAAGTTATGGCTACTAACTCCTGAAGGAAACGAAACAATGAAAAGTTTAAATTTAATGGATTTTTTAGACAAAGATAAAATAGAAATACCAACTAATTAATTTTGGGAAGGAAATAAAATATGGCAGCAGATAATAAAGAAAAAGGTATATTGAATTACTCTCTAGAAGATTTAATGGGTGATAGATTTGGTAGATATGCTAAGTATATAATTCAGGAAAGAGCTCTACCAGATGTAAGAGATGGTTTGAAACCAGTTCAAAGAAGAGTTTTATATGCTATGAATGAAATCAATCTAACTCATGACAAACCATACAAAAAATCAGCACGTATAGTTGGAGATGTTATTGGTAAATATCACCCTCATGGTGATACATCGGTATATGATGCTTTAGTTAGAATGAGTCAACATTGAAAATTAAATGTACCATTAGTTGATATGCATGGTAATAATGGTTCTATTGACGGAGATAGCGCTGCTGCTATGCGTTATACTGAGGCAAGACTGTCTCGAATAACAAGTTTATTATTAAATGATTTACAAAAAAATACAGTTTTATTCGCACCAAATTTTGATGATTCAGAAAAAGAACCAACTGTTTTACCTGGATACTTTCCAAATATTTTAGTTAACGGTTCAACAGGTATAGCGGCTGGTTATGCAACAAATATGCCTCCACATAACTTGGGAGAAATTATTGATGCAACAATTGAAACGATAAAAAAACCAAATATAAATCTATCTGAAATTATGAAAATTGTTAAAGGACCAGACTTTCCAACTGGTGCTATTGTTATGAGCAAAGAAGGAATTCAAAATGCTTTTGAAACTGGTAAGGGTAGAGTTATATTACAATCAAAAATGCATAAAGAAGATAACAATATAGTTATTGATGAAATTCCTTATGAAATTGTTAAGCAAGATTTAGTTAGAAAAATTGGTGAAGCTGCTGATTCAAATAACTCAATTGACATAAAAGAAGTTAGAGATGAAACTGATAGAACGGGTTTAAGAATTGTTGTAGAATTATCAGAAAAAGCTGATTATGAAATCACAAGAAAGTTTTTATTGAAAAATACTCCACTTCAAGTTTCTTATAATTACAATAATGTTGTTATAGTTGATAAGCAACCAAAACAACTTGGGTTGATTAATATTTTAAAAGCCTATATTGTTCATTACCAAGAAGTCTTTACAAGAAAAACACAATTTGATTTAGATAAATCTAAAAAAAGATTAGAAATAATTGATGGTTTAATTAAAGCTATTTCAATTCTTGATGAGGTTATTGATACAATTAGAAAATCTAATAATAGATCAGATGCTATTCAAAATTTAATTAACAAATTTGATTTTACAGAAACTCAATCAACTGCTATTGTAGATTTAAGACTATATCGATTGACTTCAACAGACATTTTAAAATTAGAAGAAGAAAAAGCTGAGTTGGTTAAAATGATCGCTAAGTTTGAATCAATATTAGGTGATGAGAATGTTTTAAATAAGGAAATTATTTTAGAACTTAAAAAAGCAAAAGAAGAATTTAATATACCTAGAAGAAGTCAAATAGTAGATGAAATTGAAAATATTGATATAGAAATAAAAGAAACAATTGTAGAAAAAGATTACTCTATTTGAATTTCACAAGATGGTTATATCAAAGCAATTGAAGATTCTAATTTAGGAAAATTCTCTATGACAGAATTTAAAAGAAAACCAAACGATATATGAATAGCTAATTTTCCTGCATCAAGTTTAGACTATCTTTTATTGGTATCTAGTGCTGGTACATATTATTCTATTCCAGTTTATAGAATCAAAACAAGTAAGTGAAAAGAAACAGGAGTTCACTTAAATACTGTTGCACAAATGACAGGTCAAAATGAAAAACTGCTAGCAGCCTTTGTGGTTCATAAGTTCGAAAATGCTAAACAAGAAATTCTTTTAGCAACAAAAAATGGTTTAATCAAAAGAACACCTGTTGAAGAACTGCAAACAAAAATGTTCTCTAAGTCATTTAGAATTATCAAATTAGCTGCAGATGATGAATTGGTTTCTGCTTCACTAGTAACAAGTAAAACAAAGTTTGTAACTATGGTAACAAAAACGGGATATGCTGTTAGATATGATATAACAGATATTCCAAGTGCAGGGCCAAATGCAAAAGGTGTAAAATCAACTGTAGTTAAAGATGAAGATATTATTGCAGGTAAGTCATTTGATTCAGAAGATGTTTTGATATTGACAAGTAATGGTAATGTAAAAAAAATAGATCACAATTTAATACCTTTAATGGCAAGACCAAAACGAGGGGTTCGATTGTATCCAACAAATAAAAAAAATCCAGACTATGTAACTTTTTTATATAATGTAAATTCCAAAGACATAGTTAATATACTAGATGTTGAAGATAACTTGACTCAACAAAATGTAAAAAACTTTAAATACGCTGATTTAGAAAGTGTTTCTGAAGATTTAGACATGGCCGAAATCTTAACAACATCATTAGAAAGACAATATATTATTAAAAATGGCGATTTACCTCCATCTCCTAAAAGTGGTGATGACGGAAGTGGTGTAGATGAAGAAGAAATAACAACAAATGGTAATAAAACTTCAGAAGAAAAACCACAAGTAAAAAAAGCGGAATCAAAAGATAAAAAAACTATAAATATAAATGATGAAAAAACAGAAGAACTAATAATAGATTTAGATGATTTAATTTAAAATACCAATTTTGGTATTTTTTTATGTAAAATACTTTTGAGGTTATGTATGAAGATTCAAATACTAGGACACACATGCTCAGGTAAATCACAATTGGCAAGATATTTGTCTAAAAAGTTAAGTTTCAAATATATTGAAACAGATAGATATTTATTGATTGACAATTTTGATGATAGAATTGAAAGTTATATTAACGATATTAAATATGAAAATTGTTACATAGTTGATGGTTATGTTGATGACTGATTTACATCTGGTCACTATAAATGTGATTTTATAATTTTTTTAAAAGTGGATGAAGAAAATAGAATGATTTGATTGAATGATAAAGAAATGAGAAATCAATTCTACGAATCAATAAATAAAGAAGTAAGTAAAAAATATGATGAGAAATATTTTAGTTTAGCTAGAGATATAGAAGAATACGAAAAAAAACAAAATTTTTTTAATATTAAGCTGTCAATTAGTAAAGCAAAAAAGTTAGTTGTAGATGGGAATTTATCTTTAAAACAAATTTATTATATAGTAATAGATTTTTTAGATAAAAACAAAAAAGGAAAAAAGAATGATAAAAGTAAAAGGAAAAATTAAAAACTATATTTATAACAATGATGCATATGGTGTTGCAGTTTTTAATTTAATTGACAATGATAAAAGATCTTTGATTATAACAGGTGATATATCAATTATGAAAATAGGGGTAGTTTACGAACTAGAAGGGGAAATAGTCACTGACAAAAAAAGAAATCAAACAAGTTTTGTAGTAAGTACTATTGAACAAGTTAAGAAATTTAACAAAGATTTTTATATAAAATATATTTCTTCTTCTTTATTTCCTACAATTGGAAAAGACCTTGCAAAATCAATTGTAGATTTTTATGAAACTAACATATTTGAAAAAATTTTAAATAATAAAAAAAGTCTTTT
The DNA here is from genome assembly GCF_001715535.1 of Spiroplasma helicoides. Classification (NCBI taxonomy): domain Bacteria; kingdom Bacillati; phylum Mycoplasmatota; class Mollicutes; order Entomoplasmatales; family Spiroplasmataceae; genus Spiroplasma; species Spiroplasma helicoides. The sequence goes on along the minus strand of NZ_CP017015.1, from coordinate 693,652 downwards.
AGATGTTCCTGACATGACTGAAGAAAAAGCGATGATTATCTATGATGTAATAAGGGAAAATTTTCAAGATGATGATATTTTAAACACTTTTAAAAACTATGGACTGAAGTTAGAATTTTATAATAGAATGCAAAAAGACTTTATTGATAAAAATGAACTTAAAGATGTTTTAAAAAATAGTTTTTATGAATATGCATATATGAATAACTATTCACCTTTTTTGGAAGTAGATAAAGTAGCACTAGCTTTTGGTGTTGATGAATCTAGTGAAATGAGAGTTTCATGAATTGCTTATAATATTGGTAATGAGTTGTTGAGAAAGTCTGGAAATACTAGTTTTACATTAGATGAACTAAGAAAAAATATAAAAAACTATTTACTAATTCAAAATGAAGATATAGACAAAAAACTTCAATATGCCAAAAAAAATAAAATATTGTATTTTGAAAATAAAAGAGTTTATACAAAAGAAAGTTATGAAAATGAAAATAATATAGCAAACAAACTTTTTGATATAGAAAAAAATAATGTTGAATTAAGAGAAATAGACTTTGAAAAATGTTTAGTAGAAGTTGAAAAATTTGTAGGTTCTAAAATAGGAGCTGAAAATTTTACTTACAATATTGAACAAAGACTAGCATTAAAAAATTTTTATGAAAACAATGTAAGCATAATTACTGGTGGTCCAGGTACAGGAAAGACTACTTTGATTATGGGAATAATAAAGTTTTATGAAATAATTTATAATGACTCTAATTATGCAATCGTTGCTCCAACCGGAAGGGCAGCAAGTAGAATAAGAGATCAATCAGGCTATCATTCTTCAACGATTCATAGATTATTAAAATACATTGGTAATAATAATTTTGAATATAACAGTGAAAGACAGTTGAATAAAACACTATTAATTGTAGATGAGTCTTCAATGATTGATAGTAAATTATTTTCTTCTCTCTTAGATGGAGTTTCTGGAATTGAAAAGTTTGTACTTGTTGGAGATGTACAACAGCTACCAAGTGTTGACTATGGTAATGTTTTTGAAGATTTAATAGAAAGCTGTAAATTTTCTATTACAAATTTATCTGTAAATAATAGACAAATTACAAATAGCGAAAAAAATTCAATTGTAGATATTGCAACAGCTATTAAAAATAAAAAAATACAAGAGTTTGACTTTGATGATACAAATAATGTTGAAACATTTTTTATTGATGACACAAATCAAGCACTTAAAAAAATAATTGAAATCTATACTATAAATAGACCCTCAAATTTAGACGAAGAAATTAATAAAATACAAATAATCGCCCCAATGTATAAAGAAGACTTAGGTATTAGTATTTTAAACAATAAAATACAAAATATTATCAATACAAATAAAGTTGAATATAAAAGAGGTAATACTATTTTTAGAATCAAAGACAAAATAATGTTTACAGAAAATGATCCAATTATGATGCTGTCCAATGGTGATGTGGGATACATAAGTGATATATTGTTTGATAATAAAAAGTTTAAAAAAGTAATCACTAACTTTAATGATCAAGTAAAAGAAATTGCTACAAATCAAATATCTAAAATAGAATTAAATTATGCATGTAGTATCCACAAAACACAAGGTAGTGAATATGATTTGGTTATTTTAGTTTTGGACAGCAGTAATAAAATGTCAAATATTTTTTTAAATAATAAAATGCTATATACAGCTGTCACAAGAGCTAAGAAGAAACTGTTTATTGTGAGTTCTAAAACTACTTTTATAAAGGCTTGTTTAAATGACCCGATAAAAAGATTTACAACACTACAAGAAAGAATAAAAAATATTTTTGATGAAATATAGTTATAATAATAAAAAAGGAGTATATAATGAGACGTCATAAGATATCATTTTCATTTATGATAATTTCTACAGCAATATTTTTTTCTTTAATAGTGGCTTGTTTTATTATTGCTTCATCAGTTAATGTAGATGATGAATTTAACAGAATAAAAGAATATTCTTCATCAAGCGAAATTTTCAATTTTGCTGAAAAATGTAAATCTCACATAAGCAACAAGCTAGATCTTGCATATTTTATAATGGGTGTTGAAGGTTTATCAACAATGACTGCAATTCACTCTTTTTCGGCAGTTGTTTTAACTTTATTATGAGCTTTTATCATACCGATATTCGGAATAATATTTGGTGTAAGTGCACTGCAACAAATTATTCTAATTTTTATCGAAAAAATTAGAAGAGAATATGAATACAGAAATATGTATATTACAGTAAAAATTCTTTTGATAGTATTTATTTCACTTTTTTCATTATTTGCTTTGATTGGAATAATAACTACATCTATTATTGAAAACTCATTGAATAGCGTAGATTCTGATATGAAAAACTATCTTACTTTTTTAAATGGAAACTCAAGTCATCATATTTTCTCATATTTAACTGCATATAAATATTTCATTGATGGTGGTATCAATGAAATAATGAAAAATGGTTTTGAAAATAGTAATATCAATAATCCTGGTGATTTACATAATAATTTAGTTGGTGCTTCAGCTATTATTTCTGCTGTAATTATGCCATTGCTTTTTGCAATAATTTTATTAATACTACCAATATTTTTAGCTTCAATAATTTCAAATAGAGATAATTCAAGTTCAAGATTTTCTAATTGATTGCATAATTTAAGAATTGATTCTAAAAAAGAGTATTGATCTAATTTAATTAAAAATCCATGATTTTGAATTGCTTTTATTGTTTTTGTTGTTTCAATAATATTTCCTGGTTTTATTCATCCTTACAAAAATCAAACACAAATATTTATAACAATTTTTGCAGCACTAATATTACCTTTAGGATTTATACCATTAATTATTGCATACATGAAGATTGTCAAAATAAGAGTATTTAACTATAATAAAACAATGTTTAACCAAATTATTATTTTTAATATAGCAATAATATTTATTCAATTAAACTATTGAATTTTATTTAGAGAAGAAATGACTTATCCTGTTTGAGTTTCTCTAACTTGACCTTTTATATCAATATTTTTATCTTTAATTTCTTTAGTAGGATTTACAAGAACAAAAAAATAATGGTTATTGTATTAAAATTGGAATAGAATATTTTTATAGGAGATATTTTAAATGATTTTAAAAAATGCAAAAATAATTTTGGAAAAAGAAACTATTGAAAACGGATGATTAGAAGTAGAAAATTCTAAGATAAAATCAATAAATTCTGGATTAACAGAAAAAGAGGGAATTGATTTAGAAGGAAATTGTTTACTACCTGGTTTTATAGATTGTCACCTTCATGGTGGATATGGTGTTGATTTTGAATCTGGTACAACTGAGGCTTATTATAAGTTATCAAAATTATTGCCACAAGAAGGTATAACATCATATATACAAGGTTCAGTTACAAACTCAATGGAAAACAATAAAAAGTATATGAAAGCATTTAGTGTGTTTATGAATAATTGAAATAATGATGGAGCTAAGTGTTTGGGTATACATATGGAGGGACCTTTTATTTCACCTGAAAAAAAAGGAGCTCATGAACTAGCTTTATTAGAAAATCCAAATATCGAAAAAATGAAAGAGTTAATGGAACTAAGCGGTAATAATATAGCTATTGTAACTTATGCACCAGATCTTCAAGATGGAAGTTTTACACAATTTCTATTAAATAATAATATATTGCCATCTGCAGGTCATACAAATATGACTTTTGATCAATTTGTTAAAGATTACAAAATTGGTATTAGACATATTACTCACTTATATAACGGAATGAGTGAAATAAATCACCGTAGACCAGGTTTGGCAGCTTCTGGATTGTATTATAATGATGTTTTATGTGAGTTAATAACTGATGGTATACATCTACATCCTGATATTTTAAGATTTACATATGAGATTAAAGGTTATCAAGGAATATGTATAATTACTGATGCTATGAATGCTAAGGGTTTAGCTGATGGGGAATATAAACTTGGTAACTTGGAAGTTATTAAAGAAGGTATGAAAGTCTATTTAAAAAATGATGGTAATTTAGCAGGTGCAGGTGCCACATATGATCATAATGTTAAAACAATGATGCAAGAAATTCCAAATTTATCATTGAATAAATTAATTTATATGACTTCTATTAATATTGCCAAACAGCTAAATATATTTGATAAGACTGGAAGTATTGAGGTAGGTAAGTTAGCTGATTTAACTGTATTAGATGCTAATTTAAATGTACAAAAAACTGTAGTTAATGGAAAAATAGTATATGAAAAATAATATTAATCCTAAGTCTTACACTTTAATAAAGTACCTACTTACTATTTCAATGTTGTTCTTTTATTTGATTGGGATATTAGGAATTGTATATTCTATAAAAACTAAAAACTCAATAAATTATGATGACTTTTGAGTATCAAATTATTATTATCTAGCTGTTGTTTGTTTATTTATAGCAATTATGAGTGCCGTGTCTTATTTGATTATAAGAAATTATATGCATAAAAACTCAGGTCATAAATTTAATAAAAAAGAAAAAATTTACACATATTGTTATAGTTTTAGTTTTATAGTGGTTATATTTTTTACTCTAATAATTATTTTTGCAAAAGAATTTGCAGGATCGAGTTTATTGATAGTTGATTCAGTTGTTTTGTTTGTAGTTTTTGCAATAGGAATAGAAATCTCATTGCTAGAAACATATTCTAGAATAACTGAGCAAGCTCTTATTAATAAGATGTGATTTTTGAGAAAAGAGCAAGAAAAAAACGAAGCTATCAATGAAACTATAAAAGAAAACAATATTGAAAAATCAGAAAATAAAAAAGTTGAACTTAAAGATAAAAAAGACAAAAACCCATTTATGGAGGAGTAACAATGATAAAAGTTGGCACAATAGGTACAAGTGAAATTGTAACTAAATTTATTAATGCTACAAAAGAAAGTGAAGAGCTTAAAGTCACATGTTGTTATTCAAGGAATAAAGAACGTGCTAAGGAATTTATAAAATCAAATGATTTATTGGCAAAACCAGTTGATTCTTTTGAGGTTTTGATAGATGAAGTAGATGCAATATATATTGCATCACCAAACGGTCTACACTATCAGCAAGCTAAATATTTTTTGAGTCAACAAAAACATGTTTTGTTAGAAAAACCATTAACATTAGATTACAAAGAAGCGTGTGAGCTTGCTGAAATTGCAGAAATAAATGATGTTATATTGATGGAGGCTTATAGAACAGTACACTTACCACACTTTGCAACTTTGTTAAATGCATGTACAACAATTCAACCTTTTTTAGCAAATTTTAGTATGACTCAATATTCTTCTAGAATGGAAAAAGTAAAACAAGGTATTTATGATTCTGTATTTGATTCTAAATTAGGAAAAGGTTCAACATATGATATGTTAGTTTATCCTGTGGAATTAGCTATATCATTATTTGGTCCAGTAAAAGAAGTTAAATCAATGGGTTTAAAGCTTCCAAATGGGAGTGGATTAAATGATGTCGTTATTCTAAAACATGCAAGTGACGTTATTGTAAGTATTACTTGTTCAAAAGCAGCAAAAGGGAAAAACTATAACGAAATTTTATCAGATCAAGCAACAATACAATTTAAGGATTGTACTAATTTAAGAAAAATGAGTTTGCAAAAAATACTGGAAAAAAATGCATCTGAATTATTTAATGAAAATGATGATGTTAATCCTTTTGTATATGAAATCAAATCTTTTTCTAAAATGATTAACGAAAATAACTTTAGTTTGAGAAATTATTTATTGGATATATCATGTGAAACTATAAGAGTATTAAACTTAGTCGAATATAATCAAGGAAAAATAGGAGAAAATGATATATGGAATTAAATAAATATATTGATCACACTTTATTAAAAGCAGATGCAAATAAAGAAGATATTATCAATTTATGCAAAGAAGCAATGGAATATAATTTTGCAACAGTTTGTGTTAATCCAACCCATGTTAAATTAGCTGCTGAAATTTTAAAAGGCAGTGATGTAGGAATAACATCTGTAGTTGGTTTTCCTTTAGGGGCATCAACTACTGATTCAAAAGTATTTGAAACAAAAAATGCCATTGAAAATGGGGCAACCGAAATAGACATGGTCATTAACGTTGGAGCTATCAAAGATAAAAATTGAGATTTAGTACTTTTTGATATGCAACAAGTAAAAAAAGTTGCTAAAAATTCAATTGTTAAGGTAATTTTAGAAAATTGTTTATTAAAAAAAGATGAAATAATTAAAGCATGTGAATTGGCGGTTGAAGCTAAATTAGATTTTGTGAAAACATCAACAGGTTTTTCAACCAACGGTGCAATATTTGAAGATGTAAAACTAATGAAAGAAACAATAAAAGATAAAGCATTAGTTAAGGCTGCTGGCGGAATAAGAAGTTATGAAGATGCGATAAGGATGATTGAATCGGGTGCTTCAAGACTAGGTACAAGTGGTGGAATTGCTATAATAAAAGGACAAAAAAACGATAAAAGTTACTAAAGTTTTTTTATTTTTTTTAATTTCTATAAAAAACCTTATAAAATAAGGGTTATTTATTAGTTTTTAACACTTATAATAGTTAAAAAAAGTTTAAAAACTTGTATCATAATATAAAAATGTTAAGATAAATGTAGATTCTTTATGGAATTATTTTTTGGTAAATACTCAAAAGAATATTATATTAGTATTTTTGCTATTATCCAAAACAATAAACCACCTGGGCAATTGATTTATTGTTAAAGATATCTAAATATAAATATTAGGGAGGTTATAAATATGAAAAAATTATTAAGTACATTAGCAGCACTTACATTGATTGGTTCTTCTTCATTTAGTGTTGTTTCTTGTTATTCACCATTATTTTCGAAAGGTGCAAATAGCAATAGTAACAATAATGGAAGTGATAACGGAGATGACGGAGTAAATGTTGATTCACAAAGTAAAGCTTTGGCAAAAAGAGCTTTAAATCAAGAAGCTGATAAAGCATTATATACAGATTATTCAAAAAATAACGGAAACAATATAACAGTTCATAGTAATGATCCTAAAGTAACAACATTAAAAGGAAAAGACTATTTGGGATCAAAATTAGATGGAAATACTAAATTCACACCTTATGCAGATGCAGGAATTGTGCAAGATGTTGCAGAATATGCACTAAAACAACAAGGATTATCAGGAGCTTATAGACAACAAGCAATTGAAGCAATAAAGGCTCAAGGAATAGAAAATATTGACTATAGTATTGGTGGATATATCAAACACGTTCAAGAACAAAATCAATCATTTGATGGATTTAAACTTGGATTTATGCAAAATGCATCAGATACTGGTGAATTAGTTCCTATGTGAAATGCAGCTCCTGCAAAAATGCGTGAAGCGGCTGGAAAATTAGGGATTACAGCTGAAAGTGGTCAAGGTACAGAATATGCAAATTGATTTAATGAACGTATAGCAAGTTGATTAAATGATGGAACACTTCAACAAGATCAAATCACAGTCTCTTTTGGTCCATTTGCAAATTCATTCTGACATACAGCATGACAAAATAATAAAACACCAGAAGAATTAGCACAAGTAATTAAAAATATCGGAAATAGATATAAAACAAGTAAATTTGAATTTTATTTTGCAGCACCATATCTAACTGCAAATGGTGATTACATGGCATCACAAAAATTACTTGCAGCAGCACTTAAAATTTTAGTAGAAGAAGATTCTAATTATGATTTTTCATTAGCATTAGTAACATCAACAAAAGATGGAGTAGCTGTTTCTGATGACGAACAAGCAATGATTTTAGGAGATGAAGCTTCACCTTTATATACATTTACTAAGTATTTAGGTATGAACTTCAGATTAAATCTTGTTCCATACTTAACAGTGGCAGATACTGCGGCTGTTGAAGCACCAAGTATAAATGGTGATTGAGAAGAAAAAACTATTGAAGCAGCTGTAACTAATACTTCAAAAGTTTGAATGAATCTTGCTAAAAAATTATTAAGTGATGAATCATTAACAGGAATAAATGAAACTAATATTTATCAAAGAATGGGAGTTACACCTTGAATTGGTAGAAGAGCAGAAAAAGCAGCTTATAACTTTACTCAAAATGATGCTGTAAATTTAAGAAGCTGAGCTATCAAAAACAAATTAGGTAACTTATCTATGTTCTATATATCAAGAGATGTACCAAGTGAATTTATTTCAAATAACTCAGGTAATGTTAATGATTTAGCAGATCAAAATCCATTAGATCAAAACATTAGAAGTGGAACATTATATAAACAATATTCATATGCTGATGCACTAAGCGGACTTGTAACATCAAAAGAACAAGAAGCTGCTAACGTAGGTGAAGCAAAAGGTGTGGATTATGCAAAAGATATTATTGGAGGAAAAGTTAAAGAAGCTTTAGATGCAATATCTAAGCAACAAGGTTCAAAAGGATGAACTACCCCTGGACAAGCAACTCCAAATCCGTCTGGAGAAGGAAACAATGGTGAAGGAGCAATTCATGATCCTAATGTACCTACAGAAATTCCAACAGGATTTGGAAGTAGCAGATTTGATGATGTTAAAACTGCAAATCCAACTAGAACATCATATGATATAGCTAAAACAAGTAATGTAAATAGTAATTATTATTACTCACCATATGTTGATGCAGGTTTAAGTCAAGGAAATGACATTGCAGGTATTCAAGGAGCAACTGGACTAGATCATTTAACTTTAGCATTTGTACAACAAGCAAATGCACAAGATGATACTATGGAATTATCAGTTGCAGGTATGAGTACTACTGGAGATGCTTACACTTGATGACAAGACAAACAATTATGAGAAAAAATGTTAAAACCGATGGCTGAATCAGGAAACTTACAAAACGTTAAAGTTGCTTATGGTGGAGCTGCAACTGGAGGATATTATCAAAAAAATCCTTGAGATTGAGCATTAACAAAAGCTGGAAACGTTGATGGTGCTGTAAATATGTTAGAAGAAGGTCTAACAAAATATCAAAAAGGTTTATATGATTTAGCAGTATCTAAAAAAGTAAAAAATGTACAAATGCCAAAATCAATAGACTTTGATATTGAAGGACCAGCACAATTCAGACAACAACCAAATGAAGTTCTTGCAAAAACATTAGCAAAAATGAAAAAAGCTGATAGTCAATGAGACTTCTCAATCACATTACCTGTTTTACCGGCTGGTTTAACAAATGAAGGTTACAATGTAATGGATACATTTATAAAAGCTTATAAAGAAGCTGGACTATCACTAGCTGATTTACCAATTATAAACTTAATGCTGATGGATTATGGAGATCCAATTTACCAATCAGCAATGAGTGCTGGTAAATCAAATTATGATTTAGCAGTTGAAGCTATTGAAAGTACAAAGAAAAATCTAAGCAGTTCAATAAACTCAAACTTTGGAACTACTGGTGAAGATAGTTTATTGTACTCAAAAATTGGAGCTACTCCAATGATCGGAGTTAATGATACTATTTATGGTGTATTTACTGTTGAAGATGCAAAAGACTTATACAACTATGTTAATGAAAAAGGTCTTGGATACATTGGAATATGATCAATGAATGATGACAGAGGAAAAGACTTCTATAGCAAACAAGGTGCAAATAAATCATTGTTAACTCATGGTCTAACATACTTAGATGACTATGATTTTTCAAAAGCATTTAATGGTAAATTTTAATAAGTAAATAAAAAAAACACTTTATAGTGTTTTTTTTATTTACTTTAAAGAACCATTAAAATGTGCTTATAAATTTGTTATAATATATTAAATAGTTTATTTAGGAGGGTTTTTATGGCAACAAGACATGGTATAAAAATTGAAGATTATGGGTTACCAGAAACAATAACTAAAAGAATTGAAGATTTATTTGAATTAAATTTAAATCCTTCTACAATGAACTTATTGACTAGTGAATTTTCTGTATTTGATGAAAAAGTAAAAAATAATATTAGTAGGTATATAGCCGAAATTTTATTGGTAGAAAATGAAGTTTTAGATAATCAAATGAACTTATTAAAAAAGGATAATTTTGGTAGTGCAAAACAAGAAATGATTTTGAAGCAAAGAAAGTCAAATTTAATAAGACTACAACAAATCTTAGTATCAAAAGAAATTATAATTACTAAGCCAAAAAGTAAAGTGAATAATAATAGTGAGAAAGTAAAAAAAATAGAAAAACAAAATCAAGCTGTTATTAAAAAAATAGATTTGTTAAATATTGACAACGCACTTAAATTGAATCTTAATAAATTGACTGATAGAAAAAATAATTTAGAAAATGAAATAGAACAAAATCAAAAAAGTATTAAAAAGTTAAAAAAAGATTTAGAATCAAGAGAAACAGAGTTAGAGTCTATCAATAATCAGCAAACAATAGATGATTTTTTTAGTGTCGAAGGATTTGAAAATAGGGATCGAAAAAATAATGATATGCTAGAAAAGGGTATTATTGATTTAAAAGATAAAATAAATAAAATAGAAATAAGTTTAGAAAAACAAAACAAAGAATTAAAGCAACTATTAAAAGATGAAGAAATAGAATTAAAAAACATCAGTCAGACTTTAGAAAAAGAAGAAAAACTAGCAAAGGAAAAAGAATTAAAAGAAAAACAAGAACAAGAAAAACTAGCTAAAGAAAAAGATGAACAAGAAAAAAAACAAAAAGAAATTGAAAGACAAGAAAAGATAGCTAAACAAAAAGAATTAAAAGAAAAAAAAGAACAAGAAAAACTAGCAAAAGAAAAAAAAGAACAAGAAAAACTAGCTAAAGAAAAAAAAGAACAAGAAAAATTGCAAATACAAAAAAATAAAAATGAAAATTTGAATAAAGAAGTTAAATCTTCTAACATTTCATCATTAGCAGATATTGCTAGAAAAAAAATAGAAATAAATAGCACAATCAAAACTTATGATCATGAAAATGAGTTTGGTATAAATTATGAAGATAATGATGACGAAATTCTTATGGATAGTAAAGCTGAAAGTATTTTTTTAGAAAATCAAATAAATAAATTACTTAATGATAAAGAAGAAATACAGTTGCTTATTAAACTGCAAAAAGCAAGAGAAATTGCAAGACAAAAAGAAGAAGAAAGAATACTTTTAGAAAGAGAAGCAGAAAGAAAAAGATTTGATAGAGATCAAAAAATAGCAGAAGCGCAAGCAAGAGAAATTTGAAAAAATGAAAGAATAATAAAAAAAATCAAGAAAAACTCTATAGCTAAAGACAGAAGATTAGAAAAAATGGCTAGAGAAATAAAATATATAGCTCAAGAATTAGAAGATCTAAAATTAAAACAAAAAGTTGAAGAACTTAGAAGAATAGAAATTTTAAAAAGAAAAGCGGAAACATCAACAGATAAAATTTTAAAAAAAGATAAACAAAAAGTAGATACATTTTACAATATTTTGGAAAGAAAATGGCTAGCATCTAATATTGAATCAACTTTATTTTCAAAAGATAAAGCTTTAAGAGTTGTAAATAATATGAAGAAAAAAGCGGAAGAAGTTGATAAAAAGTATGGTAATAAAAATTTTAAAACACAATCTTCAGAAGTAAATAAAGAAAATGTAATAAATAATTACACAAATACAAAAAACGATTTAAGCGATACAACTAAGAAAAGATTAGAAGAATTTATTTTTAGACTTAACAAAAATAAAGAAAATAATTTTAGTGAAACTCTTCAGTCATCAATTCAAAAACCATTAGATAATTTTAAAAGTTATGATAAAAATTCTATTAAGAACTCTTTTAATAAAAGTCATTCTATAACAAATAGCAAAGATTACAAAGAATTTTTAAAAGATGAAAGTGATTTTGAAATAAATAAAAGAATTGAATATTTAGAAAGAAAAAAAAGTTTGAATATAATTACAAAAGAAGAAATCAAAGAATTAGAAAACAAAAAAGAAAACATAAAAAATAAAAGTATAAAAAAGAATATGAACTTAAAAAAAATAATAAGCTTAAGTTAAAATGTAAGGATTAAAATGAATGAAAAAAAATCAATTCAACAATAAAGACTTTGATAATTTACAAATAGATTTTAATTCAGATAGTTTTAAACAAAAAGTGTTTAATAAATTTGAACTTTCATGATACACAAAAAATAGTTTGAAAGGTTTTTTAAGAAAAGTAGGTACAAGTTTTGGGTTTGTGATAATACTTATGCCAATATTCGGTATTACATTATCTATAGGATACATTTTAGATACATATAAAGTATCTTCAACTGCTGTAAATGTTTTTAAAAGCATTGGATCTGTTTTATTTGCAAACATAGGAATTTGGTTTGCATTATCAATTTGTATAGGTTTTACTAATAATAAAGGAGTCTCTGTTTATTCCTCTATTATTTTTTATATTGTATTTAACATAGCAATATCTGCTTTTGTTAAAAATAATAATGATATTTTTTTTGATATTTTATTTTGAAAAAACTTAGAAAGTAAAATATATTTATCAAATTCTTTTGGAGTTAAAACATTTAACACTGGAGTTATTGGAGGAATATTTTGCGGATCAATAACAGCTTTAATATATAACAAGTTTAAAGATGTTAAATTAATAAAAGGATTAGAATTTTTTTCAAAAGAAAAGTTTGTTTTAATAATAGTACCTTTTTTTGCTTTCATTGGTTCTATTTTATTTATGATGATTTGACCTATAATGGGTTATTCATTGAAATACATAGGTTCATTGGTTGATAAATCTCCTATAGGACTAGATTCTTTTATATTTAGAACTATCCAAAGGATTCTAATACCTTTTGGTTCTGGCTTACTATGGCAAGCTCCAATGTGATATACAGATTTGGGCGGTAACCTATCAAATTACCAAGGTCAATTGTTTGCTGAGTACCTATTAAGAAAAAATTTTGTTGATTCAGCATCAGAAATTTATCAATTTCTGTCTAACTCAAAATCAATGGTGTGATCTAATTTATCAAATATAGTTAATAACTTCGATTCTGGTAAATACAACAATATTTTTGAAGACTGAATTAAAAATACAAATCTAGAAAAGCTTTGAGACTTGAAAGGGGATCAAGTAATCTCGGTAGGGGTTATGAATAGCGAATATATAACTGCACAAGATTGTTGAAATTGTGGTATTAGAGTTACAAGATTTCTAACTGGGGGTTTTGTAAATTCGATTTTCGCTTTACCTACAATTGGTATAGTAATTTACTTAAGAATAGAAAAAATTGAAAGAACTAAATATTTAGGATCTTTTGTTACAGCTATTTTAACTTCATTTTTATTGGGGATTACAGAACCAATCGAATTTATGTTTTGTTATATTTGTCCTTTTTTTTTCTTTGCCATTTATGCACCATTGGTTGGGTTTATGGGTTTAACAACATCACTTTTAAATGTAAAAATAGGTACAACGTTTTCAACTGGATTATTTGATTTTGTATTTAATGGAATTATACCTACAATTAATGGTCAAAAAACAAACATTTGAATGCTGCCTATAATTGGAATTGTTTTTATAACTATTACTTTTTTAATAACTTGATTTTATTTTAAAAAAATAAAATTTGATCCACTGGAAAAAGCAGTAGAGAAAAAAGTTTATATAAAAAATACAGTATTAGAAATTAAGAATTTTTTTATTAGTACAAAAAATATAAATAATATATATAATAATGAAAACTGTATTGAGGTTACAACAAATAAACTTTTAACAAACAATGAATTTGATAAATTTTTTGATTGCGTTGAAGTTTTAGGAAATAAAAAATATAAATACAAAATCAAAAATAATCTAAAGGAATCATTTCAAATATTTATAAATGCATATGATGCAAATAAATTTATAAATTATCTAAAATTAAACTATAAAGTTGAGTATAAAAAAATAAAAAAAGAATACATAAAAAAAATAAAGTCTAAAAAATAAATATATCTTTAAATTTCATCATGTATTGTTTTTAATATCATATGAGCTAGATTGTTTTTATTATCAAAATCAAATTGCACTACTTTTTTATTTCTTTTAATAATAATTTTTATTTCGCTTTCTTTTGCATTGATTGCTGAAACCAGATTAACAATAAGCATATCTAAATTTTTTTCTTCTAACTTAATTCATGCTTTATCAAAGTCAAAATCATTTGCCAAACTAAAACCCACTAAATACTGTTTATCTTTTTCTTTACCCAATTCTTTTAAAACATCTACACTATGTTTTAAATCAATTTTTAGCTGTTCATTTTCGATTGATCTTTTTTCAATTTTTTTATCTACTTTGTTCAAAACTTCAAAATCATTCAAAGCCGCTGAACAAATTACAATATCAGAATCAATGTATTGCTTTTTCATTTCTTCTAACATTTCATCGTTAGTTTGTGCATAAATATTATTTTCATCTAAATTAACAATATAATCAGTATCCCCAAAAATTGTTTTAACATCTTTAAAATGAGGTTTGGCATTATTTCTAAGAGATATACCCATTAGACCACTACTTGCGTTTGTTATGTATCTTACTTTATCTATTCAACTTCTTGCTCTTCCAACATTTATTAGTATTTTCTTATCATTAAACTTTTTAAATTCTAAAAAATGTTTATCAACTATATCTGAAACTTCTTTTGGCTCTAAGGCTCTACCTATACCTATATGTCCACTGGCCATTTTACCCATTTTTGGTTCAATTCATACTATATTTGATAACTTTAATAATTTGTTTTTATTTTCCCTCAAAATTGGATTAGAATACATGTTAAAATTCATACTTGGAAATAAAATTAAAGGTGATTTGCTAACAGCAAAAACCAATGAGCATATATTTGAGGCTAAACCATTAGCGATTTGTCCAATAAAATTGTAACTTGCTGGATACACAACATTTAGGTCAGCTTCAAAAGCTAATTTTATATGATCTCCATATGAGTGATTATTATAAAAATCTTGTTCAAATATTTTGCTTATAGTCTTGATTTGTTCGAAATTTACAAATTTTGAAGCATTATCACTTAAAATTATATTTACTTTATATTTTTTAGATAATAATTCATATATTTCTTTTGATTTAGAAGCGGCAATACCACCTGTAACTATCAAATTAACACTTTTCATTGACTTATCTCCATTTATACCTAAATATTACATACTTTTTTAAAAAAATATCATAAAAAAATATCAATTTTATCTTTTTTTTGGTATAACTATCTTGAAAAGTATTTGCAGTTTATAATTTATTTATATCTAGCAATTCTTTAGAAACAAGTGAATACTTTTAATTTTAGGAGTTGAAAAATTAATGGCAAGCGTTGTAGTACGTGAAGGTGAACCAATTGAAAAAGCTTTAAAACGTTTTCAAAAAGTAGCTGCTTCCTCAAAAGCTGAAGCAAGAAAACGTGAATATCACCTAAGTAAGAAAGAAAAAAGAATTTACAAACAAAAACAAAACAGAAAATTTGGGTAATTACCCATTTTTTTATTGATAAATAATTTTTTAATATATATTTATTTTACTTAGTAGTTTTTAAATACTTAACTTTAATATATAATATTAATAGTTACAGGAGTAGACATATGGAAAAACAAGCAAGAAAAAAGAGTGTAACTCAGCCAAAAGGTATGATGGCAATTAAAGAAACAGGTTCAGATGAAAAAATGAAATCTGGAAGGGTTGTTCAAAAACCTAAGATTTTAGAAACAAAGGTATCTAGAACTGATATGATGGCTCAATCTAATGCTATAAATGCATTCAAAAAAAAGGGTAAAAACGATATTTCTATATTACCAAAAGGTATACAAGAATCATTAAAACAAAAAGAACGTATTGATAAGGCTTTAAATGCTGAATTGGGAAGTAATACAGTTGATGCAATTAAGAAAAAATATGAGTTTTACTCAAAGCCAATTAATTTAAAGAAAGCTAAGGAAATCACAGAGTCTAGAAATAGTTATTTCGAAGAAAAAAGAAATAAAAAAACTAAGGGACCTGTTATTGCCAAAGAATCTAAAAAAGTTAATAAACATCTTGCTCAAAAAGTAAACCCAAAATAATAAAAAAATGGCTAAAAAGCCATTTTTTTAACGATTAACTTATTGGAGGTGACATTATGTATTATTTAAATGCTAAATTAGTAAATGTTTCTTCGAATGAAATTATAGTTGAAAGTAATGATATTGGATATAAAGGTTTTATTGTTGATTCATATGATAAAACATTTAATGTCGATAATAATATAAAATTATATGTTTTAAACTATAAGAACGAATATGTGGATGAATATTTATTTTTTCAAAACCTAGATGTTTATAAAGTGGCTAATTTATTATTAAGCATAAAAAATTTTGGGATTAAATCTTTATTAGCAATATTCAGTAATATAGATTATGAAAAATTTATAAATTATGTAAAAAATAAAGAAATTATAGAACTGGTAAGAGTTACTGGTATTGGCGAAAATAAGATTAAAGACATTGTCACGGTAATATCCAAAAACTTATTAAATGAAAAATACAGTAAAAATCAAATGGTTGTTATAAGTTCATTGCATAAACTAGGTTATAAAATATCTAGTATCTACAAAGTGATTTCACTAATTGATGGAAAGTCTGATCAAGAAAGCATTTTTAGAGAGGCGGTAATAAAATTAAATGAAGTTGAAGTTTAATGAAAATAGACCCTCAAGTTTTGATAATTATATTGGACAATCAAACATAATAAAAAATCTAAAAATATATATAAAATCTTGCATAAAAAGAAAATCAGTTTTAGATCATTTATTATTTTATGGACCAAGTGGCCTTGGTAAAACAAGTCTAGCATATCTTATTTCTTTAGAAATGAACAAAAAAATTTATGTTTTAAATGGCACTTCACTACAAAAACCAAGTGATATAATTTCGCCTTTAACAACTTTAAAAGAGGGAGAAATACTTTTTATAGATGAAATTCATGCAATATCAAGAGAAGTTTTTGAAGTTTTATACCCAGTTTTAGAAGATAATAATTTAAGTATTATAATTGGTAAAGATTATAATTCAAAAGTAGTTAATATTAATTTACCTAAATTCACATTAATTGGAGCAACCACAGAATTGAATAAACTTACTAATCCTTTTATAAATAGATTTCCTATTAATTTCTATTTTCAAGGATATTCTAATGAAGAAATAGCAAAAATAATAGAAATTAATGCGCCTAGACTTAATCTAGAACTCAATAAAAATGTATTGAGTTTTATTGCAATTCATTGTAAAAACAACCCCAGAATTGCTATAAATGTCTTAAAAAGACTAAATGATTATATAGTCATCGAGAATCCTAAAATTATAGATATAGAATATATCTGTAAAGTGCTTAAAAGCCTAAATATTTATAAATATGGGATAACTGCACAAGATATATTTTATTTAAAAATATTAAAAGAAAATAAAATAATAGGATTAGAATCAATAAAACAAATAATGAACACTCAAACTTCTACAATTATTAATAATATTGAACCGAATTTACTATTTAATAACCTGATTGTTAAAACAAATAAAGGAAGATCTATTACGAAAAAAGGAGAAGATTTTTTAAATGAAATAAAATTTTCTTAATTAAATAAATAAAAAAATGTAATATTAAATTATAACCAAAATAGGAGAAAGATTATGAAGCTAGGTTTATATCATCCATCAGACTTTATAAATGATAATGAATTTGAGTATGAATTGGCACAAAAGTTTTTCGTTAAAAAGGGTTTTAAAATAATAAAGCCAAATGAAGATAGCATAAAACATGGCTTAAACGTTGCTCTAGCATTTGAATTTAATAAAATGATTTCTAGAAAACCTTATTTAGTTTTACCTACATATTGCTTTGAAAACACCAATTCTTTTTTAGATCTTATTGATTATAAGGCTATCAAACAATCTAAGGCTATTTTTTGTGGAAATTCATATACAACATCAATATTAAGCTCTATTTTCAACAAGACTGGTAATAGCACATTTTATGGTCCAAATTTTATTAGACAATTTAATCAAGTTGCAAAAAATGAAATTTATGCTGATCTGATAGATAGTATTACAAATAAAGTTTCTTTTAAAGGTAACTACGATAAAGATAATATTTTACAGAATGAATGATTATTTGATGGTAAGGGTGAAATAACGGGTTATTTTTATG
The DNA here is from genome assembly GCF_001715535.1 of Spiroplasma helicoides. Lineage (NCBI taxonomy): Bacteria > Bacillati > Mycoplasmatota > Mollicutes > Entomoplasmatales > Spiroplasmataceae > Spiroplasma > Spiroplasma helicoides. The sequence continues at coordinate 675,430 of NZ_CP017015.1, read as the reverse complement.
GAGGAGAAATAGAATCTATAATTAAAATATGAAATACAGAATATATACCAAAAATTAGTTCAAAAACTATATTTTATATTGACGGAATTATAAATGACAGATATAAAATATTATCATTTCTAAACTTTTTTAAACAAAAACAAATATTCAGCAAGTGTAAAGCGGTGATTTTTGCTAAATCATTAGTCAATGATGAAGAATTAAAAAAAATGGTTGATAGTCTACTTATAGGTTCAAAAAAAGCTAATGTTGTTTATGGTGTTGAAGGCATGTTTTCTGAAAAAATGATTATATGAAAATTAAATGCAAAAACTACTATAAACTTCAGTAAAAAAACTATATATCAACAAAACTATTAGTTATAAATATTTTTTAGACAAAAAATATTTATAGTATAAAATAATTTTGTGAGAGGAAAATTTAAATGCACCCATTAGTAAAAGAAGTTCTGTATACTGAAGAACAAATAAAAGAAAGAATAAAAGAATTAGGAAAAGAAATTAGCGAATATTACATAGAAAATAATCAAAGTAATGATGCTGTTATTATGTTAGGTCTATTAAGAGGATGTATTACATTTATGGGAAACTTTTTAACCACTTTTACACCAGAGTGTGAAATTGATTTCATGACTGTTTCATCATATAGCGGTACTGAAAGTTCTGGAAAATTAAAAATAACTCAAGATGTTAAAACATCTTTGAAAGATAGAACAGTTCTTATTGTAGAAGATATAATTGATACTGGATTAACATTAGAGTTTGTTAAAGACTATTTATATTCTCAAGGGGCAAGAGATGTCAAAGTTGTTGTTTTATTTGATAAACCAGGCTCAAGAAAAAATAATATTCAAGCTGATTGAAGAGGTTTTTCGATAAAAAATGATTTTGTTATAGGATTTGGTTTTGATATTGATAATAAACTTAGAAATTTACCATATGTAGGAATATGTGATACAGATAAGTTAAAAGACTGAAAATGATAATTATTTTATATTAATTAATATTTATAACGTATAACCTATTAATAATAGGTTTTTTAGTGTATAATATTCTTAACACTCAAAGAAATGAGGTAAATTATGGATAAAAAAATTTATAATTTAAAAGAATCTAGTTTGGGAAAAGTTACTTTTTTAGATGGAACTGCCTTTATCGCTATTGCCTTTACAGCAGATAATGGAGAAAGAATTAATGAAGTTTTAATTTTAGCAAGTGCTGAAGAAGCTGTTAAAAGATTTCCATCTTATATAATGGAATTAGTATTCAAACACATTCAGGATAAACAAAGTTTTCACAATAGTATGTTGGATTGATTGGTAGAAAATTGATTTGATCCAGGAATTTTAACTTTACAAAAAGAATTAGCAACTCAATATGGTTTCCCAGAAATAATGAATCAGGACCCTATTGAATGAATAAAATCTGAACCAGAAATGGTGCCTTTATGTTTAGCGCATATTGCAGCAAGGTTCACAAATGGTTATATTAAATTACCTAGTTCAATAAGAGACATGGAGTTTACATGCCGATTTGTAAAAAACGTATTAGCTATAAATTTTTGAGAAGAGGGTAATCCCAAAAGTAGTGAACCAATAAAAAAACAAGATTTTTAAATCTTGTTTTTTTATTGGTATAATTTAAATAATAGGTGGTTATATGGTTATTAATAAATTATTTAAAACTGGTTTAGGAGTCGTGTTATTAATGCCGAGTTTATTTACTATATCTTGTTTTCAAAACTCAAATATTATTGCTCACTACAAAATGAATAATAATATGGCATATCAAAAAGTTTTTTCTATAAAAAACAACAAAACAATACCAGATCAAGAGTTTAGCTTGCTGCCATTTTTAAAAGAAAAAAATCAGCAAAATGATTTTGCTAGCACAAAAGATAGCAATTCTCAATTAAAACAATTAAAACTAGATAATGAAGATAATTATTTACAAATAAATACATCTAAATATGTATTAGAAAATGAATACACTTATAATGGTTCAAGTCTTTCGATAAATCATTATAATAATTTAGATAATGATTATAAATATAAATATCAATATGAAGAAAATCAAAAAGCACAATTTGCTTATGATTATCTTGCAAGTAAATATCAAATTAGTGCTTTTAGCGGAAAAAATAAAGATGAAATATATGATTTCTCAAAAATAAATATTAGAACTAATTTTAATAATACTAAATATTACTTTAATCAATCATATGATGCCCAAGAATTGTTTTTAAATTCAAATCAAGAAATTAAATATATGTTTGAAAGTAGACAAGATAGTTCATCAACAGATTTATATGATTACAACCTAAAATTAAATATAAACACTTTAAATTATTTTTTAGAATCTGAAGGTATATCGATTAAAAATAATGAAATTATAATAAATGTTGATGAAAGAATTTTTTTATCTTCAATTATAAAAGTTTTAGATTTGGGTTTAATAGATAAACCAATCGATGTAACCTCTATCCTAAAAGCTTTGAATAAAGTTAATAATATAAACTTAAGTGAAAAAGATGTAAAAATTGAAATTGATGAAACTCATAATAAAGCTAAAATAACTGGATTAGGAAAATATAAAGGAGTTGTAGAAGTATCATATAAAGTAAATGAAATAATAGACATTAATAATTTGATAAAAATAAAAGAATTAAGAGAAATTAACATTAGTGGTGAAAAAATAACTAATGAAGAATTATGAACAGCTATTCAAAAAATCAATAAAGATACAATTGAACCTTTAACATTAGAGGATGTTAAAATAACTGGAATTGATGATAATCAAACAAAAGCAACAATAAGTGCAAACAATACAAAAAAATATAAAGGAACTTTAGATGTTACGTTTAGTGTAGTGTCAAAGAATCAAGAATCAAAATTAATAAAACAAGAGGAAAATGAAGATATTCCAACTTCTTCAAAATCTGTGGTTGAATATAGATTGAATAAGATATTTTACTTTTTTAATAATTATGAGAGTTTTGGTTTCAGACTTACAGAAAAAAATAATGAAAATGAAATTTACTCAGCTAATTTTATAAAAAAATTTTTGATAGATGATGTTTTGGTTTCCAAAATAAAAATTATAAAAACTTTCAATATACAACCAGAAGTTGAAGGTGAGGAATAAAGATATGATGAAGTTATTTAAATTTTTTATGGTGTTTAACTTTTCTGTTCAAACATCACTATTTGTTGCATCATGTGAACCAGTTAAATCATTTCCATCAATCAGTTCTAAGACGGATTTGACTACTTTAAATTATTTGTTTGAAAAAAATAACATAGAAATTATAAATTTTGATTACTTAAATTACATTAATGGTTATTTTGAACATAATGGTTTCACAGATGTTCTAGAAACAAAAAAAATAACAAATAATATTTTAGAAGTTAATAATAGTTGAACTGAAGAAATAAAAAGCTACTATGAATCTCTATCTAAAATATATTTGCCAATAATTAATGAAAATGTTTATGATTTTACAGGAATGACTTTTATAGTTGAAAACATTTTTGTTGATGACTTTTCATTTTTGATTCAAAGCAGTGATGATAATGATAACGATTTAAAATCTAAAGTAAGTTGCACAATGGCTATAACAATTTTAAAAGGATGAGAAACAATGGGTAAAATACTTTTAGATGTTAGCATGAATGAGAGTGATTATTTTACAGGTACAGATTCATTTCAATTTATAAATAAATGAATGGAAACTATCTATAGCGACATCAAAATTATTGGATTAGATGATGAAAATAGATTTATAGTAAATAATTTTAAGTTAGATGAAAATTCAATAGAAAATTTTAAAAAGACTTTAATTTCTAGAGAATCTGATCTTAAAAATTTATATTTAAAAGAAGATGATATTAATTATTGATCAGAAAACGAAAAAGTTATTGATGAATCAACAGGTAAAGAAACAATTGATAAAATAGAAGGTTTTACAATTAAAAATCAAAAATACGTTTTTAATTAAAAAAAGCAGAGTATTACTCTGCTTTTTTTTAATTTTCTAATAATTTTTCAATGATTATAGATAGTTGTATTTTTGCTGTTAATTCTTCACAAATAACAACACCTTTATTATAATTTATTATTTTAGCTGCTTCTTTTCCCTCTGGTTTAGACATAACGGCTATTTCTGATTCAGTCAACTCATTATTTATTACATTGTCAAAATAGTGCGTGATTATTTCGATTGCATCTTCTTTAATAGAAAATTTAGAGTTTGACATTAAAATTATTAATTCTTCTTCAAAATTTTTACTCATTTTTGAATTATTTATCGATCATTCTTTTAATTTATCAACACTTTTTAAAATCTCTGTTTGCAGAATGTAATAAACATCTTCTCGGTCTATATCTGAAAATATTGTATCTTTACCTAATTTATTTAGTAAAGAATCAATCATAGAAAAAGCTTTTGAACTACTTTTCAAAATATTTCCTATTTGCATTTTAATAATTAGCTCAGTTATTTTCTCGGCTACTTTATCTGGATTTTCTTTTATAGAATTTATTAATTCTTCATCTAAAGCAATATTAGCTATTTTATTATCCTTACTTCTTTGTTTTAATGAATTTTTATCAATAAATTCAGTAATTTCCTTCATTGTTAACAATTGTTCGGCTTGCTTTTTAAGAGAAACAAGAGTTTGGTTCATTAGTTCAATGTCAGGAATAAATTCTGTTCTAAAAGTATCGTTTGTTCCTTCCATTAAACCATTTTTTAATTCATCAAGTTTATCATTAAAAAACTTTCTAAACCATTGTTGTGAAATTATATCAATAAAATCTTGTAATAGAGCATAATTACCCATATTTAATCTCTCCTTAAATATTATCAACTATATAATATAACAATAAACTAAAAAAAATGAAAAAATTGTTATAATAGAATTAATAATAGTTCTAAGAAGGTACTTATATATGAAGAAAAATTCAATCAGTATTATTGATGAAGGTTACTTTTTATTAAATGAGAATCAAACTTTTAGATTTGATAAGGAAGTTGCTAAAAAGTTTTTAGAAAATATACAATTTCCTATAATAGTTTTAGATACAGAATTTTTTAATCACTCTCATGATAGTGGGGAATATGAAAAAACACTTTTTACAGAAACACAAAAAGATTTGGTTTATGTAATACAATATAGTTTTGCTAAATCTCTTAAAGAAATATCATATAGAGATAATCACAAAGCAATAAAATCAATAACTATAAAAAGAGGGCATAATGAACCTAATTATGATTTTCATGATCAATATTCAAAAATGATTACAAGTTTTTTAAATATGTGTAGAAATAAAGATATAAGAACAATTGTGTGTGCTGGTGCTAGTAATGATGTAAAAATAATAAATCAATGAATTAACGATAATAAGAAAATATTTGCTAGAAAACCACTAAGTATGGCTTTTTATAATAAAGATAAAAAAGAGCTTAATGCTAATTATTTTGATATTTATGAAATATTAGAGAATGCATTTAGTTTTTCAAACACCAACTCAGAGGGAAATGAGTTTTACAATCCTAATAATTTACCACCAGGCAAGCAATCAAGTGAAATGATAGCTTTAACAAGTAGTAAAAAGTTTTTTGATTGATTTGAAGTAATTGATGACAACATACTAAAAGATGAGGATGATGAAATAAGGAATATGTGTAAAATAGCTTATAGTTTTTATGCATGTCCAAAAGATAAAAAAATAAGTTTCGACCAATATAAAAGTATGAATAAAACAATCAAAAAGGTTGTTGATCACTGCTATAATGATGTTTTAAAAGTTTTGATTTTTTTAGATTTTGTATTTCAATTTACAGCTCTTCCCTATGCCAAAAATAGTTATATAAAAAAATAAAAAAAATAAAAAAAATAAAAAAAAGTAGTTTTTTTATTTTTTTTATTTATAATAGTTATATATTTGAGTGAGGAAAGAATATGTTTAATTTATGAATTAACAACAAAATTGGAGGACGAAAACTTTAGCACAAAGTATCTTTTGTTTTGCTAGAAAGATATTGGTGTGCGTTTTTTAAATAATATAATTTAGTATTAAATTACTTTTTGTATTATTTTTTTTATAGCAAAATTATAGATTAAGGAAGGTGAAAAAAATGTCGTCGAGGGCGAAATCTTTAACCAAAATGACCATAATTTTTATGAGTTTTGCTATCATTTTTGGTTTTAGAAATATTGTTAACAACCAAAATCAATTTGGTTTTCTAGCCTGCATATTATTTTTGGTAGGAGGGGCTATTTATGCAATTCCAATGGTTCTTATTACAGCAGAATTTGGAAGTGTAAAAAAACTTAAAGATCAAGAAGCTGGTCTTGGAAGTTTCTGTGTATTTGCTTTAGGTGAAAGAGGAGGTTTCTTAGCTAGTTGATCAAGCTACTTTGGTAATTTATTTTTCTTTGCAACATTAGCACCATTTACAATTATAGCTTTGAGTTATGGTTTTTATGGTAAAAATGGATTTGATGAATTAACACAAACTTTTGTAGATAAAAATATGCTAAGCACAGATGATTCTGCCAGAACAAGTGCATGTATACTTGCTTTGTTTGCAATTATATTATTTTGAGCAGGAACTTATATATCTAAAAAAGGTCCAAAATGATTAGGATACGTTACTAACATTGGTGGAACAGCAAGTTTAATTCTTGGTGTATTATTTATATTATTTGCTTTATTTTATACTTTACCAGTACATGGAATACAATCTGATTTTAGAGGTGTTCAAGATTTAGATGCAGTTAATTCAGAAAGTTTTGAAGGTGATTGATGAGCGTTTATGTCAGCATTTCCATGATTGTTATTTGGATATAATGGTATTGAAACAATAAGTGTATTTATAAAAGATACAAAAAATGGTGTAAAAGCATTTAAAATTGCTTCAATTATAGGTATGTCAATAGTTGTTGGTTTAATGGTTGTGGGTAGTTTAGTTTTAACTTTAACAATTAGTCAAAAACAAATTACAGATTGAAAAATTCCAAACGCTGACTTCTTAGTGTTTCCATACATGATAGGATTGGATGAGCACTCAGCAGGAGGAAAAGCAATCATTCATATTGCTGGTTTAGTAACAGCTTTAAATGGTATTGGCTCATTGTTTTTCTGAACAGCTGCTCCAACAAAAGTTTTCTTTTCAGAAACACCAAAAAATGTTATGGGAAAATGATTATCAAAAACAGATGAATATGGAATGCCACATAATGCTCTGTTAGCACAAGCTATTGTTGTTACAGTTATTCTTGCTGTAGTTGGTGTTACATCAACTGCATCAGATCCAAACGCAACAACAAATATAGAAAGTTCAAGTAAATTCTTGATGAAATCGATTGATGCAACGACCACACTAGCGATAGTACAAATGTTCTATTACTTCTGAGGTTACATAAGATTTAGATGGAAAATGGATGACACAGAAAGAGGAACAAGATTCTTCAAAAATAAAGTTTTCCCAATAATCATTTGTTCAGTGACTCTGGTCATACTAACAGTTGCTTTCTTCTTTGGATGTATACCAAGTCCAAAAAGTTGGTCAAAAGATCCAGGACAAGCAGCAATAGACTTCTTATTCATTTTTGGAGGATGTGTATTCTTTATGGCTGCTGGAATGTTAGCTTATTGATTTAATGTTGACAGAAAAGCTAGAAAAAGTATATCTGTTGATAATGGTAACAGTAGCGATGAAATTAGTGAAATAGGTGCTAGAAATTCAAGCAACAACAATAGTTCACAAAAAGCTGCTTCTAAAGAAGCTGTTGAACAATAATATTAAAAAAACTTATCATTTATAAACTGGGAAAAATAAATTCTACACTAGAAAGAGGTGTAGAATTTTTTATGTCAAAAAACCTAACTGTAGAAGAATGAATGAAAATAATTCAAATATATAAAAAACAAGGAATTCAAATTGCAGAACAAGAATATCGTATAATTAAAGCAAAACAGATTAAATTTTCACAATTTATTAAAAAAAGAATAAAACAAAAAACTTATTTAGTAGATAATTATGGTATGAAAAGTTTAAATAGAAAAAAAGGCTCTGGAAGATACAAAAAAAGAGATGATTCTGATATTCCAGGAATAATTAGTGATCTGACTGAAGAGCAAAAAAGAGAAATAATTGAAGATTGAATAAAAAGTCAGAGAGATAAAAAGGAAAGAAATGCGATTAGCAAAATAAAATCTCTAAACATAAGTATGAAAGCAAGAATTATATCAATGCATAGAACAACATTTTACAAAAAACCAAAAGTTAGAAGATATAAATACAATAATTTAAAAAACACAGTTGAAGAAATATTAAAGGAGTCCAAGTTTATATATGGTAGCAGAAAAATAAGTGTTTTATTAAAAGAAAAACATATGTCAATCAACGATAGAACTTTAAGGCACTATCTAAAAAGATGAGGTTTTATAATTAAAACCCGAATTAAAAAAAGACAAGCAGAATCAAAAAATATTAATACTAAATTTAAGGATTTAGTGAAGCGCAATTATAATCCTACTATAGACAATATAATTGCTACTGATGTTTCTTACATTCCGGGTTTGGTAGAAGGAAATAATTACTATTTATCTGCAGCTATTAGTCATAAAACTAAAAAAATTGAATCATGATGTTTATCAAAAAACAACAACTCGCAATTAGTTATAGATACTTTAAATAAAATTAATAAATCAAATTTTATATTACATTCAGATCATGGCTCTCAATACTCTAGTAATGAAGTTATAGAATTGGTAAAACAAATGAATTGTCAAACTTCAATGAGCAGAGTTGGCAATTCCTTAGATAATAGAGAAATAGAGTATTTTTTTAGTTGTTTAAAAGGTGAGTATCTAAATCACATTAATACAAACAAAATGAATATTGATGAAATTTATAATCATATAGATTGATATATAGATTGATATAATAATAAAAGAATACAAAAAATTTTGAATTGAAAAACGCCAGCTACTGCCGGCGCTATTATTTAAAACTGTAGAATTTGTTTTTCCCAGTTTATTTAAATGATAAGTTTTTTTAATATTCTATTGTTCTTATTGATTCATTAAAATTAGTTATAAGTAAAACAATATAAAAAGCAATTGTAAATAATAAAATAGATGAATATATGTATATTGTATTTTTTGTAAATGGTATAACTATTGGATATGTTATAAATATTATCAATATAATAACTGTATAAATAAACGATAAAACTAAAGAAATTTTTATTTTCAAAACTTGTCTGAAACAGAAAAGTATTATAATCATAGATGCACATATCGACAACAAGCTACCAATTACCGCTGCTATAACTATGAATAATGATGTATTTGAGAATAAAACGGATAAAAGTGATATAAATCCAATAACTATTATAAAGCAAGAACAACCCACTATAATTCTCTTAGCAGTACTCATTTTTTTCACCTTATAAACTATAATTATACCATAATTATATCATAAAAAAGGAGATTTTTCACTATAAGAATAAGGTTATTTATAATACAATTGTTGTATAATAATATATATGAGGAAAATTTTATGGCTAAAGGTAAAAAAAGTTTTTTATTACTAAATTATTTTAAACCATCAATTTACTTGGAAAGTTATAAAAAAGTAAATTTAGAGTCTTTAAAAAATAGTGGTATAAAATTAGTAATGTGTGATATGGATAATACTTTGATTGGATGGAATGAGAGAATTCCAACAACTGATGTTATAAATTTTGTTAAAGCTGTTTATGCACATAATATGGAATTTGTTTTATTTTCAAACAATATAAGAAGTAGAGTAGAAAATTTTGCAAAAAAGGCAGGCATAAAAAATTATTTTTGAGACTGCAAAAAACCTTTATTAGGTAAAATGAAGTTGGTCAAAAAATTAATGCCTTATAAAGAAAATGAAGTAGTATTGATAGGAGATCAATTAATTACTGATGTTTTAGTGGCAAATAGATGTCACATCAAAAGCATACTTGTTTCACCTGTAGGACGTAATAACGGAGAATCAAAATTTATGCAATTTTTAGAAAACTTTATTTTTAAAAGATTAGCACAAAAAAATATATTGCACGAAGGTTTTTATAATGAAGGAGAATTAGGTGGAAATTATGAAATACTCTAATGAAGATGAAATTAATAAATTAGAAAATGAAATTAATGAATTGGAAGATAAAACATTAAAAGCATATATAAAAGGTAAGAAAGTAGCTAAATTAAAACAAAGAAGTAAAGTTACATTAACTGAATTAGAAAAAGGCATAGGTAATACAACAAATTTAGATAATAATGGTCCCAGAAAGTGTGTTGGTTGCGGAGCTGAATTACACAATAAAGATGAAAAAAAACCTGGATATGTAAAAGATGTTTTAGGTCAAGATTACTGTTTAAGATGTTTTAAAATAAAAAACTACAATAGATTAGTAGAGCAAGAAATAAATGATAAAGACTTTATAGATATTTTGGATAACATAAATAAAACAACTGAAAAAATTAGATATTACTATGTTATTGATATTTTTGATTTACCAGGTAGTAGGTTGGATTGACTTGAAAGACTAATAAGTAAAAAAGAAGTGGTAGTTTTAATTAACAAGGCTGATTTACTTCCTAAATCTGTGAATAAAGCAAGAATAATTAAATATGTTAAAAGATTTTTTGAAGAATCTCCAATTAGTGAATCAAAATTTATTTTAACCTCATCAATAAAAAAAGATTATGTATATTCGTTGGTAAATGAATTGAGATCTGTTGAGTGTGATCAATATATAATAGGTATATCAAATGCTGGTAAATCAAGTTTGATAAATGCTTGTTTAGTTGCAAATCAGCAAATACCTTCAATAGTTACATCTAAATATACAAACACAACTTTAAACAAAATAAAAATAAATTTTACAAAGAAAAATTATATTTATGATACACCAGGTCTTGTAAAACATAATCACATTGCAATCGCAACATCTCCTAGCTATTGAGATTTTTTCTTTTTTAAAAAAGAAATTAAGCAGGTTACATTTCAATTGCTATCTAGGCAAACTATATTTTATGGTGGTATAGCCTGATTTACATTTGAAGAGGGAGAAATTTTCGATAAAAATAAAAACAAGTTGATTAAAACTAGCTTTCATTTTTATGTAAATAAGCAAATGCCTTTACACAGAACTAAAGTAGCAAATGCTCACACTTATTTTAAAAAAAATAGACACAACTTATCACCTAGATTAAAAGAGCATGATAATGAGTTTATTTCACATAGTTTTAGTTTTGATAAAGAAGAATTGGTAGACTTACATATATCAGGTTTGGGCTGAATTAACTTTAAAACATACAAAGGTTTAAAAGTTTCTGTTAATGTACCAAAAACTGAATTTGATGTTAAAGTTAAAATACTACCTGCTATGATTTAATTAAAAACTAAAATATTTAAATTAATACAAATAAAAGTGTTAAAATAACATAAATAAGGAGGTTCAACAATATGAAACTAATTTTGTCTATAGAATTAGGAGTTAGCTCATCTAAAGTAGCTTTGGTTAATAACTATGGTGACATTCAAGCAAAATTTTTTGTTGAACATGACTTTAAAAAGGGTTTATTAGATAATTTATATAGTAAAATTGTCGAAGGTCTAGAAACTGTAGGAATTGATTATGAAGAAACTGTTGAAAAAGTTGGTATTGCTACAGTAGGTTATGTTGATCATGTTCTTGGAATAGTGAGATATGCTGGTTTGCTTGAATGAAATAATTATTATTTAAAAGATAAAGCAGAAGAATTATTTAATAAACCAATATTAGTTTTAAATGATGCAAATGCATCTGCTTTAGGTGAATTTTGAATTGGCGCAGCAAAACAATATGACTCAATTGTTTTTTATACTATTGATAACGGAATAGGGGGGGCAATTGTTTTAGAAGGGAACTTAATTTCTGGTTCTAGAGGTTTTGCCGGCGAATTTGGACATGGTGGAAGTGTATTTCAAGATAAATATGATTGTGTTTGTGGGTTAAAAGGATGTGTTGAACCAATGTCTTCTGGACTTGGAATAGCTAGATTTTTTCAAGATACTTTTAAAAATAACCCTAATCACCCTGCAGCAACTTATTTTAATGGAATGCAATCTT